>CAZUFK010000016.1:0-25091 GCA_964619695.1 uncultured Candidatus Bathyarchaeia archaeon | reverse complement strand
CCGGAGTCTATAGAGCCCAAGTCTACAAGCCTAGACCAAGCTAGCCGACAGCCCCATTCAGCTTCTGTGAAGAATAGAGTCTTTGAAGGGTGATTTAAAACATTCTCTCAACGGGAAAATATGTTTCTAGCTTGCGGGTTACTTTCGGCCTTGCCTGATGCTGCATTGCAGGACTTTCGGGCACACGAGGCAGTCGTCCGGCATCATCATGTCTCTTGATATTGAGCTGACAAGGCTTGAGTAGTGGGCGCATTTTGCGGGTGATTCGAAGACCTTAGGGTATTCTGTGGGCTTAATGTCTATGACTTTGAAACCGTCTACGACGACGTCGATTTTCGATTGGCAGTGAGGGCAAGCGTAGTGCGTTTGTCTTGGGAAGGTGGAGTTGTCGGTCAGAATTGTGGGTTTGTCAAATTCTTTGCCGCACCCTTTGTATGGGCATTTGAGTCTGTCGTCGTGGAAGTGTATGTGCGGCAATGCTTGTCCCTCCATCAATCATTATCGATAATCTTAATATGTAATAAACGTTTTCGTTTACACGCACAACACAGATACACATTGCGCTAGATGAAAGAGCCTCGGGCGGGCGTCGATCCCGCGACCTGCAACTTACGAGGCTGCCGCTCTACCTAGCTGAGCTACCGAGGCACAGCATACTAGCTTTTCACAATTCACATATTTAAGTAGCGTACCGCAGGGAGACGTCTGCTAGGCGATTCTCAGCTCGCAAATGATGCTCTTTCTATGCACGTTGAACCCCAGTTTCCAGTAAAGCTCGATGGCTTTCATGGGGTTCAAGTCGTCCACGTAGAGCATAGCTTCCTCCATGCCTGCGCCCTTCAACCACTCCATCGTGCGAATCATCAAGCGCGTAGCCACACCTTTCCGTCTGTGAGATTTCAGGACACCTATATCCCATATCCATCCCCATTTCAGACCTTTCTCCTTGTTGAGGCCCTCGTCTATCGCTCCGCCTGCGTACCCCACAGGCTGGCCGGCTGTTTCGGCAAAGAACCACGCCTGCTTGTCGAACCACGGCATGTCAAAAAGTGTATATTTGGTTTCTTCGAGTGTTCTTGGCCTGAAGTTGTGGTGCTCTTTGAAGGTCTCGTTGTCGAGCCTGTTCAGCAGCTCAATGTCAGCGTCGCTTCTCATGCTCAGGTCTCGTATGGCCACATCCGTGTTCTCTCCGACGCCGCGTGGAATGCTCCTTAGGCTTCTCTTCATCAGGCTCGTGTATCGAGCCGCTTTGAAACCGAAGCTCTCGTAGATGTGAACACAGCCTTCGCGGTCGCTTTGCGCCCAAGTTTCAACTATCTCCATGCCTCTCTGCTTTAGGCTTTCCAGTGCCTTCTCAACAAGCTTTCGCGCTATCCCCTTTCTCCTGAATTGAGGGAGAACACTTAGGTTTTGGATGGAACCTTTCTTTTCTTCCCTAAGCGGGTCAACGTGAGCATCAACCATCCCCGCGACTTCACCGTTCCATTCGGCTATTATGCAGCCTTCCGTCGTGTAGCCCGGGCTAGTCTCCATCTTTTTCATCTCTTCAGGCGTCACGTGCCTTATGTCATCGTAGTCAGAGAAGGCCGTGTTGTATATTCTCAGATACGAGTCTTCGTCGAATCCTTTTTTGAAATGTCTGATCGTCAGCAACTTTTTTACCTTGAGGCTTTCATAACAGCATGTGTTGAAACATTTAAGCTTTTCTAACCTGAGGTTAAATGGTGGGGAACAATGAGACAGCGTGGAAGGCTTGGCGAGCGGGAGATAATAGAAATCATCCAAGGCAAACTGGACTTGATGCCAGGGATGCCTGTGCCTTTCGGCGATGACGTCTCTGCCTGCAGTCTTGGAAATGGTCGTCTTGCCGTGTTGAAGACGGACATGCTCGTGGGCAGGACTGATGTACCGTCAGGCATGAGCCTTTGGCAGGCAGCGCGCAAGGCAGTCGTTATGAACGTTAGCGACTTTGCGGCAAAAGGCGTGAAGCCGCTAGCAATGCTTGTCTCGCTTGGGCTGCCAAACGGCCTGGGCAAGGAAGAGATAGAACAGATCGGCAAAGGCCTAAATGCGGGAGCCCGCGAATACGGTTCCTACATCATCGGCGGAGATACTGGCGAAGCCACTGATCTCACCATCAGTCTTTCCGTTTTCGGAGTCGCCGAGAAAGGTGAAATGCCTTTGCGTGGCGGCGCAAGGCATGGAGATGTCGTTGCAGTGACTGGGTTTTTCGGCAAGACTTCTGCTGGGTTGAAAATACTGGTCAATAGCCTTGAGGCTCCGCAAGGAATCCGTGAGGCTCTTGTTAGTTCAGTTCTGATGCCTCATGCACGCCTAAGCGAAGGCTTGGCCTTGAATGGAACAAGGGCAGTTACGGCTGCAATCGACTCAAGCGACGGTCTAGCTTGGAGCTTGCACCAGATCGCAATGGCAAGCAACGTAGGCATGATACTTGACAGGCTTCCCGTTGCCCCAGAGGCAAAAGCACTTGCGAAGACAGGCAAGCTGAACTCCACGGAGTTGGCCCTCTACGGCGGGGAGGAATACGAGCTTGTTCTGACGATCAAGCCTCGACTCTGGAGCAAGGCAGAGAATGCCGCTGAGAAAGCTGGCGGAAAACTGTCGCGTATCGGAAAAGTGACAAGGACACATAACATCGTCCTGCAGATCCGTGGAAAGAGGATTGTCGTTGAGCCACGTGGGTATGAGCACTTCGTGCACAACGCTTGACTTTGAGAGCGCCAAGCCTATGCTTGAGAGGCAAGTGCGTGGTCAATAACCACCTTCTTAAGGTTTCTCTTAGCGTTACATGAAGTGCTGCGCCAGCTGCTCTGCCTACGGTTGAGATCAGGTATACGATCTGCATTCCTGCGATCAGGCCATACAGGGCCGTCATGTAGTCCGAAAGGTAGCCGCCAATGAGAGAGCCGAAGAAAGTGACCATGCCTATGACCAAGTTATATACTGCTATGAAGCTTCCGCGATATTCCTCGGGTGCCACGTCAAGCAGATAGGCGGCGATGGCTGTTTGCCCCAGAGCGCGCGCGCCTAAGGAGTTGACCACTGACCGAACGCAAAGAGGCTCTAAGTGCGATTGTGCTTTGGCATCTGAAAGAGAGGATTCTACAGTCTTCGTCACACTTTCAGTTTTCCTTTTTCAATTTTCTGACCAGAGCGTAGGCGCTTAAGAGGCGATCGAGGCTGCATAATTGTCGGTTTCGTGCCTGAGATGGATATCTAGGCGATTACGGAAAGAAGCGTGGGCTTTGCAGTCGCCTCTTTTCATGTTAGGTTTTGTCTGTCTGGGGAGAAAAGTTATATGGGCGAGTTTTTGCTTTGGTTTTAATCTCGCATCGTGGTTCTGTTTTCTTGGCGAAAAAAGGGGTAAGCTACTTTCTTCTTGCTTTGGTTTTCTTCTTGGTTTTGGCAACTGTCACGGTGGGTGTCTGGTTTAGCTGTCGTATATGTGCATTTGGGAAGGTGCGTTCGATTTCTCTTCTGAGTTTTTGGATGTCGATTTTTCCGTAGGTTTTCACATCTATGATGGGATGCTCGTTCTCGTCGCGGCTTACTTGAAGCGTGTAGCCTGAACCGATTTCAATTTGTGCCGGTTCGAGTTCGAAGCCGTTTTCGACGACTTCGATTTCTGGGGCTTCGGGTTCACGTTTGTTTTTCTGATCGAGCAATTTAACCACGGGTTAGAAGGAGATGACTGATTGGATTAAAGGCTTGCTAAATCTAAATACGGATTCAGGGTCTTTAGTCTACGTGCGATTATCATTTTGCTTCTTCGAATCTAGGCAGTAGTTCAATATGGTTATGCAGTGTGCGGCTAGGTAGGGCTGTTTGCCAAGGCTGATTTTCTGTCCGTAGCGGAGTGCATAGCGTTCCACGGTCTTTGGCAAGCCTATTTGGTCTCCGAGCACGAACACAGGGTTATCATCGAGGTCTACGTTACGCATGTCTTTTCCTCCTTCTTCAAGGACGTAGATCTGGGCTTGGCTTGCCTTCGTCTTCAGCAAGGTTTCGAAGCTCGTTTTGTCTGTGGTTATGCCCGGGTGAGGCCTGCCCTGAAGCACGTTCCTGAGAATCTGCAACCAGACATGCTGGTCGGTGCGCACGTCAAAAAGCGTCGCCCCGTCAATCCGCACACGCACCGGCGGCGTCGGCGGACCAGAAAGTACTGCGTGGAAAACTACATTTCGCCTTAGCCCGTGGGACAGAAAAAACGCGGCAACTATACACTCATGCACGACGTCTAGCCTTCCTGCATCGTGCAAGGTACTGAACTTCGAGTCCGTCCGGCCTCTGCGGGAATACAAGATAAATTCTCGCATGAGCTTTCCCTCGATCCTGCTTATGGTTTGGCATGGGATAAAAATGTGCCCGTTCTTGAGGTCCGTAGCCTGCTCGCAGCTGCATTTGTCTCGTTCCTATTGACACATTCTTGCAGTGCGGGCCTCGTTTCCCAGAGCTTTGCTGGAGCTAGCATGTCAGAACGAAAAAGCGCGCGCATGTCCCCGAATGGGTCATGGCAGATATCAACCGAGACGGAAAAGTGGACCTCTTCGACATAGTGCTAGCATGCCGACAATACGGCAAACCGTAGAACACAGACCCCACCTTTTTTTTCTGTAGGCGTCTTATCAAGATAAACTTAAATAATTAAGTTCTTCATTATCCCTCTCGGCACCTTAAGCCAAAGAAAGCCCTGGTAGTATAGTCCGGTCTAGTATATGCGGCTGTCGCCCGCAGGACCCGGGTCCGAATCCCGGCCAGGGCGCCACTCTTTTCACGAGACCGTCTTTCCTTCAGGGACTTCCTGCAAGCCTCGAATAGAGGAAAACTGCGGAACCCGAATCGCTCACACTCGTTTTCTCATGACCAGTCAACGTTGCGCGCGCGACGATTCCTCTATTCCTAACTGAAACAGGGTTAGATCGAAGAACCTGTTGCTCTGAGCATGGCCAGCACGCCGCTCTAATAGCATGTCAGGTAATCTATGCTTTGCTTTTCTTCTCCTCTTCAGCAACTAGATGTTTGAGCTTCTTCTCCATCTTCAACTCGTAGGCATGTTCCTTCACCGGTGGAGGTAGGCCTTTCCTCAGGAAAAGCAGATTCGGTGCGACGATACGTCTTTCTCCTGTTCTGACTGCCGCCTTCTGGCCTTGGATTTCGTCATCAAACGTCTCCAAGGCTTCCACAATCCAGCTTCCCTTGCTTTCTGCCAGAACCCTGACTTTGAACTTCCCTTTATAATAGCGAATGTCCTCGCTCATGCTTGTCCACACCGTAATGCTCATACAGAAGGCGATATAAAGCACACGTTTCGTACCGATACTCTAATGATCCTGCCTCAAATCCACGAATTGCTCAAGCAACAAGTCTGGCGCAGAAAGCATAAGAACCACTTCTAACCATCAATTGGATGATAAAGATTGACGTTTGCCCAGACCCGCACTAACGAAGCTCCACCAGGCACATGGTTAAGTGATGTTCTCAAGAGCACAAGCGTTGCGTCGAGCATTGATGCTGAGGAGAGCCTCACGATCGCGGCCAAGACTTCAAGAAGTAGTCAATGCGTCGCGTGCAAGGGCTCAAGGTTCCTGTGCGGCAAAACTCGCTGTCCAATAATCGTGAAGGTCAACTACTACTTGCGCAGCGTCCCGTTGATGCACAGCGAAGATATTGGAGGGGCCTCTCCCCCAAGTGTCTTCATCGGCAGAATCGGTTACCCAAACGTGTATGCTGGGCCTCTCGTGCCGCCTGTGCAGGAGGACACGACCATCTACGACACGCCTGAATACTGGTTTGGCAGATCAATTGATGAGATTGTCAGTTTTCGTTCCATGCTCATCCGTGGCAAGCATCGCGTTCATGTTCGAGAGTTCGATGAGGCAGGAAGGATAATTGACCAGACTTGTGAACTGGCTCTTGCCGTGAACCCAGTTGACGTTGAGCTGATGCTGAAGAAGAGGCCGCGAGGTTCGATTTTTCTGGACGATGAGGTTCAGCCTTTCGGCCCTTCGGCGCCCATTCGTGACATGAACTTGGGGAACACGCGGTGGGATCATCACGTTGAGAAGGCGTACTACGACACGGATTTGAAGGCGGCGCCAGCCGTGCTGGAACTGTACGATCGAGGCGTGATGGTCACGAAGATCCAGAGAGCCTTTAGCGTAGGTGCCTTCGGATTGAAAGACGACAGACGACTCGTGCCCACGCGCTGGAGCATAACTGCCGTAGACGATATAGTCTCAAAAGACCTCATCAAGAAAGTCAAAACCTTCCCGGAAATAGGCGAGTACCGCCTCTACGAATCGCGGTATCTTGACAACATTTTCGAGATTCTGATGTTGCCGATGTCGTGGAGCTACGAGGCCATGGAGGCATGGTATCCGGGCACGGCTTGGAACCCAAATGGGAAAAACACGGTCATGTTTGGGGACTGGGAGGGCTATGAAGGAAGGACTACTTACGCCGAAATAGGCGGATGCTACTATGCGGCGCGGTTAGCGGTTTGCGACCAGCTTGTGAAGGAAAGGCGTCAGGCGACTGCGATCGTGCTGCGAGAGGCAAGGCCAGGCTACATAATGCCCGTAGGCGTCTGGCAAGTCAGAGAAAACGTCCGAAACGCTATGAGACAGAGACCGTACAAGTTCAACACGCTAGAGCTAGCACTGAAATGGATCGGCACCAAGTTCCAGATCCCGCTACAACAGTGGATACAGAGAAGCGGACTTTTGAAAAATGTGCTTTTCCAGCGAAGGATGACAGACTACATAACGAAGCAAGCCAGCGGCTAGTCTTCTCCTAGCAGAAGCAATAGTCCGCAAAGTATGTTCAAGATGGCAATGAAGCCCAAGGCACCTGTGAAGATGATGTTGACCCTTGTCGAGAGCAGGGGATCCTGAGGCACAAGCAGAAGGTAAAAGCCAAACGCAAAGACGAGAATGCCACACGTGAACATTAGCCCACTCAGTTTTGAACCAAGTCTTCGAACTATGCCGCAGAGTTGGAGCCGCTCTTCTTCAATCGTGTCCTTTAACAGCTTCTTCTCCTCTTTCTCCGCCGTGGCCTTCATTCCTCCGAGTCTCTTGTGACGAAGAGCGCTCCAGCAATCAAGCAGGTTATGCTGATGATGGCCGCGGTGCCAGAGACTATCGGTGCTATGTCTTGAGACAGGGCAATCGGCAACAAGTTAGAGATCACCAGGTAGGCCAGTAATGCCGAGAAGCCGCTGAGGCCAAAGTTGATTCCACCGATGGCAAGGTAGGCGCGGGTGTATCCTACCATTCGGATGTAGTAGGCCACAAGACCAAAGAGGAAAAGCTCGGTTCCCATGAACAAAGTGCCCGGGTCTAGGAAGAAAATGAGTAGTATCGATGTGGCTATTCCCAACAAGGGTGTTAACGGGTAGAAGGGAACCTTGAACGGCCTCACCAAGCTAGGCTTGTCTCGGCGTAGCTTAATCAGCGAGAGATTGACGAAGACAAAGCCGATTATGAAGCCGAAGTCCGTGGCGTAGGTTACGAAGTTAACGATGCCCGTGGCCGCGAAGGCTGCAGTGAGAATTGAGCCCAACACTATAGCGATGTGTGGTGTGCTGAAGCGTCCGTGGAGGTTGAACAGGGTTTTGGGGAAGTAGCCGTCTCTGGCCAGCGCGTAGGCCACCCTCGAATGAGCCATTGTTGAGGTGTTGACCGAAGTCAGCGCGGCGATGATGCCTGCAATGGTGACTATGCCCAAACCTATTGGTCCCATGAACTGTTCAGCTACGTATGCAAGAGGCGACTCCTTTCCAGCCAACGCCTCAGGTCTGACAATCTTGAAAACGATGAACGCGATTGTCGAGTAGATCACTATCAAGGCCAAGCACGAGAGGAGTATTGCCCGCGGGATGGTTTTGCCTGGATTTTTGATCTCCGCTTGTGCGACGGCTATGGCTTCTCCTCCGAGATAGACCACGAATATGAAGGCGGAGGCCTTTAGCACCCCTAGGAAGCCTTCTGGAGCGTTGAGTTCAAAGGCGCCCGCGCTTTGGCTTGTGAGCAAGCCCGCGATGGCGAACACGCCTAAGAGGCCGAGCAGGATTATGACCAGCGCGGTTTGAATGAATCCTGTTTCTTTGACGCCTTTGATGTTGACTAGTGTGAAGATCGTTACGGTTATGACTGCAGTTATGGGTATGTTGATGCCTGGAACGACATAGGAAAGTAGGAAGGCGAAGCCGACGGACGAGAAGGCGGCGTAAAACATATTGCTTATCCATTCGAACCAGCCTGTTACGAACGAGAAGAATCCTCCGAAAGAGGCCTTGGCAAACGTGTACTCACCACCAGCACTCGGCAAGGCTGCGCCCAGCTCAGCATAGCTCAACATCGTGAACAGGTTTATGATTCCGCATAACACCATGGCTACTATCAATGCCGTGCCTGCGAGGGTTGCCGCATAGCCCAATGTCACAAACACGCCTGCGCAGATGGCCCCGCCTATCCCCATCATTGTCGTCTGCAGAAGCCCAAGTTCTCTTTTGAGGCGCTTCTCTCCCAACTCAGTACCTCCCGTCTCTTCCCCAAACTAACAGCAGCCCACTCAGAATGGAAAGCATGCCGAAGACCCAGAGCAGAAACATGAACAGCGGGACTTCCGATGGCTTTATGGATAGTGCGTCCTGTACAGGTTGGCTGGCAAAGACCAAGTAGGCCAAGACTGATGCCAGCCCGCCTAGCATGCATTGGATTCCTCCGGCGAGCAACGAGGCCGCTCTTCTGAGGGTGGCCATGCTGTTTTCACCAGCGCGCAATCACGATGGCCGAGAAAGTATCCAGCAGGCCTACGGCGATCATGAACGCCGCCAGCGTAAGAAGGTATTTCCTTTCAAGCAGCATGCCTACGTTAAGTTGCCCAATCACGGCTAGGGCTGCCATGCCCAGCAGGATTATTCCTGCCATTATCATAAAACCGCCTGCGATGACCACTAGCTTTGGCAAGCCCGAAAGTCTACTGCGCAATAGGTGTTCACTCCAAAGCATAGTACACGCAGACCGTGACTATATAAGAATATAGCAAGCCTGCACAGGCATTCGGAAGCCGCGTCGGGCGTGTTAGGCGACGGTTTTTCATAATGCATTTAAACAAACGATTGGAATATTATGAGGAATGGTGAGGAATTGCCGCAAGAAACCGATAAGCTCATTCTGCCCTTTTCCACTCTGGCCTCAGGCCGAACCGAACCGTTCTCAGAAGAAACTGAGAAAGCTACGGTATTCTGCTTGGCCGAGCTGGAAAGAAGAAAGGGCGGAGGCATAGTAGCGAAACAGCCTCCTGAAAAACCAAGCTTCATCGCAAAAGCGGCTTACCCATTCTGGCTTTTTCCATTCCACGAAGCAACCCTCATCTTTGATGGACTGAACACTGCTTCACATGCTTTCTCATATCCGTCTGTGCCCGGCATGCAGGCCTTCACCGAAGGCATAGAAAGAAGCGCAAGCTCGCGCGAAACCTACTTGGCCTTCCTTTCAGACAACATCAACTACTTCAGGCCACTGCGAAAGGAAGAAAGCCTGACAACAGACGGACTGATGGCCGACTCAGTTTTTCTGACAGAGCTTGCCGCGTACGTTTCTGAGGCCAAGCCCTTCGAGTCTGCAACGTCTGAGATAGCGTTGTTGCAGCCAGCTATCAGCGAAGAGGCCATCACTGCCGAGATACGCGAACTCGAAAACCTGAAGTCCAAACTCACAGACGAAGTCAAAAGCCTCAACAAAGGCATGAGACTTCTCAACTTCACAACCAAGGATTTCACGAAGGCCATCCGAACAGAAACGAAGGAAGTCAAAGAGAAGTTCAATGCTGAACTTGAGAAACGCCGAGGCCCAGTCGAGGAAGTTGTGAGGAAAGTGCACCTCAAAGGCGATGAAGAAACAGCTGTAGCATCAAAGAAGTTTGGGAAGCACCTTCTCAGCCTGCAAAAGGAGAAGGTGAAACTCGAAAAGGCGAGAGAACAGCTGACTGACAAGATTGCGCGGTGCGATGCCGAGATCAGGTCCAGTGCTGCACGCAAGGACGAGGCCGCAGAGCGTAGATGGAAAGATGAGAAAGGAAGATACAAGAAGGAACGCTCTGACGTTGAATCTAACATAAAGAAGCTTGAGAAAGAGATCAAGGAGGCTGAGGACGAGAAGGGACAGGAGCTTTTCCGCATCAAGTCAGACGTTGAAGCGAAAGTCCAAGAGGCAAACAAGGAGCTTGCAGACATCGAGGCTGCAAGAGACGCTGAGATTCAGGTGTTGAAGCAGCAGATGGAGAAGATGGAAGAGCAAACCTCGGCGATAATCAGGCAGATCAACGAGACGGCCGGAAGCCTTGAAGCGGCAATAGCCTCGTTCGACAACCCAGGCCTTCGCCGAGAAAGCAGCAAGCCATCGCTGGTCTACGTGCCCTTCTACCTGATCGGCTTCCAGTCAGAAACTAGAAAACGCTACTTACACTACCCACCCTCCTACGCGAACAGCGTAAAGCTTTTCGTGAAACTCAAAGGCGCCTTAGGCATGGCCAGGATCAAACAGCTGTTCGGCCCTCGCTCGGTGGCACTGGCCAACTTCTTGAACAGGGTGCCCTCAATGCTTGAAGAAAACGCCGTGCTCGAAAGAGAGACACGCGAAGCTGCAGTCGAAAACAGCATATTAGGCAGTCAAGTCAGAAAGGAAATGATCAGGCACGGGTTGAACAGGCTAAAGGAAGAGGGTTGGCTTTCGGAGAAGGAGTACGCTTCATTCAGCAACGCACTGGCCTGAGACAGCGTTCAGCGTGTGTCAGTCTTGCCTACTGCCTTTTTCCTGTAATTCTCTAGAGCGTATACCACTATCTTCTTAGCTTCTTCTGCGTTTCTCCATTCTTTGAATTTGACCCACTTGTGAGGCTCCAGCCTCTTGTAGGTCTCGAAAAACTCCTGAATCTCCCGAAGCTGATGCGGATGAGCGTCAGTAATGTCATTGTAGCCTTCGAATCTGGCGTCACTTACGAGCACTGAGAGCATCTTGGCGTCCTCGCCATTCTCGTCTTCAATGATCAACGCGCCTATGACTCTGACCTTGACGATGCAGCCAACCTCCAACGGCTCATAACTCAACACCATGATATCCAACGGGTCATTATCATCCGACCAAGTCTGAGGCACAAAACCATAATCCACCGGAAAAACGACAGAAGACGGAATAATCCTGTCAAGCACAAACGACTCCCAATCAGAACTATACTCGTACTTGTCTCTAGAGCCACTGATGACCTCAATCACCATATTAAGTAATTCAGGAGGCCTATCACCCGCTGGAACATCCCTCCAAACATTCAAAATGCATCAACCACCAAAGCCAGACGTCGAACTCACTAATCTATATTTCCTCAAAGAACTCCGAGAGCTTCTTCGTTTCCGCCTTGCGTAGTGTTTCTGCACATTTCCTAGGATCCATCTGCCTGAATTCCAGTCCTAGTGTAGCTAGGGTTGTCTGTACGTCTTTGCCGAGGCTCGGTGCTGCTAGTATGCCCCGCACTTCGCGGTCTGCCTTACCTCTGATGGCGGCAATGTACTTGGCAAGCTGAACCGCTGCTTCTTTGCCTGCCGTCCTGCGCTTGATCTCGACCACAACAAGCTTACCGTTCTCGTCCATGCCATAGACGTCCACAAAACCAGGTTCGACTTTCTTTTCATAGCTCATGAGTTTGAGGCCTTCTTCTATGAGCGAAGGTTTGAGCAATATGGCTTTTTGCATGTCCTGTTCGCTTGCGTAAAGTGAGAACTCGCCTGAATCCTCAAGGCTCAGCGAAGAGACCAACTGAATACTGTCAAAGCATACCTTGACAGATTCACGTGGCTTCTGCCTTACTGCGTGCAGTTCCAGCACGTTGCCTTTCGTCTGCGTGTGGAAAATGCATCCTGGAGGTTGCCAGTTAACCGGTTCATAGCCTATCGAACGGTGAACAAGTAGCGAACCGTCCTCCTTCACCATGAGCACGCGTTCGCCAGGTTCAAGTCTCGACCTCGCACGGCCTGTATAGTCCACGCAGCACCTGCCGACCACAATCAGCATCCTATGATGTGAGACCGCTTCTCTTGCCACATGTTCGGCCTCAGCGATGCTTGGACAGACGAGAACTGCTGCATGTTGGGGTTTGGCCACGGAATATTCGCCAATGGTTTTAGAAGACCTGTGATGTACATAAGACTTCTGAGGGTCCTCGCATGGCTGGGTGGAGAAAGAAACGCGACGTAATGCGTCGTTACGATGTGACAGCGGAGATGTATGATAGACGCTATGCCGAGGAGCAAGCGGCGAAGGTTGAGGCGGCACTCAGGCATGTTGACCTAGGCGAGAAGGGTCCTGTGTTAGATGCTGGGTGTGGTACAGGTCTCTTTCTCAGCCAAGCTGCAGGCAAGGCTGGGTTCATTGTGGGGTTAGATGTTTCAAAGAGGAGTCTGCTTGTGGCCAAGAAACGTGCCAGAGCATTCAGCAATGTCTACCTCGTGTTGGGCGATGTTGACAACATGCCTTTCAGAGGCCGCACTTTTAGCCATGTTTTCGCTTTTACGCTTGTTCAAAACGTGCCTGATCCTGCTGAGACCTTGCGGGAGTTCGGGCGCGTTGCCAAGAGCAATGGGGTGTTTGTGGTTACCGGTTTGAAGCGGATTCTTACGCGAAAAGCGTTTAAGGCGTTGCTTGGGGGTGCTGGTTTGCGTGTTGTGGCGTTCGAGGATGGAGACAACCTGAAATGCTACGTGGCAGTCTGTGCCACAATTCGCCATTAGAATCGCGCAATGTCCAAACTAAACTATATATTAAGGCGAATGCAAGCCTATCACCAAAGTGGCCTCCGCACCAAAAGATGCGAAAAATGGTGATCACTAGATGCCGTTAAAGACCATAAAGAAGGACACGGCGGACACATTAACGTTAGAATGGATTTTGCACGTTCAAGATTACAAGCTTATTCTAGACAAGGACCACTGCGCAGGCTGCCAAATCTGCAGCCTCGCCTGCCCCAAAGAAGCCATAAGAGCTGAAAAACAACCCAAAACGACAGGCCAAAAGACCAAAAAGGCCAAAATCGACATCGACCTGTCAAAATGCAACTTCTGCGGAATATGCGACGTACTCTGCCCATACGGCGCCATCAAGGTCACCGTGAACGGCAAACACATACTTTCCGTGGTTGAAAAGCAAAGCTTCCCCCAACTCATCCGCGACGTCAAAGCGAACGCTGACAAGTTCCCCACCGATCAGAAGAAGAGTGAGGAAGCCTGCCCGCTGGGCCTGATCAAGTTTTCAGACCAGAAGGTCGAGGTGGACTTGGAACATTGTCCGTGTTGTCGTGTATGCGAGCTCAAGCTTCCTCAGGGCGCCATACAAGTGCACAAATTTCTAAGCGGCAGAATCGTCGTTCACCAAGAGAAATGCCCGGAAGGCTGCACCGATTGTATTGACGTATGCCCCATAGATGGGGCGCTTCACTTGTCTGCGCATGGCAAGAAGGTCGAAGCGAACGGGATGTTCTGCATTTACTGCGGAGCCTGCAAGATTGTCTGCCCAGCTGAGCAGGCCTTGGAGTTGGAGCGAACGCACATTGACCATACGCCTGTTCGTTCGGGAGCTTGGAACAAGGCGCTCGAAAGGCTCACGTCGCCTGTTGCGATGACTAGGGAGTTGAAGACGAAGGGTTCTCTGAGGGCAAGGGACTCGGTGAAGAAGCGGGTCGGATTAAAGGAGGATCAGCATGCCTAGAAAGGTTGTCCAGAAGAAATTCGCAGCCCCACGGAAGGCCAGCAGGACGAGCAAAAAGAAGACCCAACCCGAACTGGCTGGACCTCGCGTCGGCGTTTTCGTCTGCCAATGCGGAGACAACATAGCCTCAATAGTAAACGTTGACGAACTAGCCAAATACGCACAAAACCTGCCTAACGTCGTCTACGCAGAACACATGAATTACCCCTGCAGCCAGCAAGGCCAAGACGAAATCGTGGCCGCAATCAGGAACAATAAGCTCGACCGAGTGGTCGTGGCCGGCTGCTCGCCTAGACTCTATGAGCCGACCTTTCAACGATGCGTGTCCAAGGCAGACCTGAACCCATGGCTGTTCGAAATGGCCAACGTCCGCGAGTTCGATTCCTACTGCCACGAGACTGAGCCTGCAGAGGCAACCGAAAAGGCGAAAGACACGGTCAGGATGGCCGTCGCCAAGGCCAGACTGCTTGAACCGTTAAAGCCCATAGAACTGCCTGTTACGAAGAAGGTTATGGTCATCGGAGGCGGGATCGCAGGCATTAACGCCGCGCTGGACCTTGCGGACATGGGCTTCAAAGTCTACTTGGTTGAGAAGACCGAAACCATCGGTGGCTACATGGCGCTGTTGGATAAGACGTTTCCTACGCTTGACTGCAGCATCTGCATCGAAGGCCCAAAGATGGTGGACGTCGGAAGGCACCCTAACATCGAGATAGTCTCTTTTGCCGATGTCCTCAAGGTCGACGGCTACGTCGGCAACTTCAAAGTGAAAATCCGCAAGAATCCACGTTACGTCATAGCCGCAAACTGCACGGGCTGCGGGGAATGCCGAGACGCCTGTCCAATTGAGTACCCGAACTATGCAGACATGTACTTGGGCGTGAGAAAGGCCATTTCGCCGCCATACGATCAGGCCGTTCCGCTCACGCACACGATCAACAGGGACTACTGCATTGAATGCTACAAGTGTGTGGACGCTTGCGGTGCCCGGCAGGCTATCAACTTCGACCAGAAGCCTGAGGAAATCGACGTGAACGTGGGCGCCATCATAGTGGCCATCGGCTATGACATGTACAACCCTGCAGACTTGGAGTGGACAGGCTATGGCAAGTTTGCCAACGTGTTCACGGCCTTGGAGTTTGAGAGGCTCATATTGGCCGCTGGCCCTACAGGCGGCAAAGTTATCCGCGCCTCAGACGGGCAGAAACCACACTCAGTAGCCTTCATACAATGCGTGGGTTCCCGCGACATCAACAAGTACGAGTACTGCTCAAGCTTCTGTTGTATGTACACGCTGAAACACGCGGTTATGCTCAAGGAGAAGTACAGGGACGCCATCGAAGTCTACGTTTTCTACAACGACATGCGCAGCAACTTCAAGGGCTACGAGGAATTCTTCAACCGAGCCCAAAAGTCAGGCGTCAAGTTCATCCGAGTGAAACTTGAAAACCGCCGGATGACTGAAGACCTGCAAAACAACAACCTCACGGTATACGGTGAAACCGAGGACGGCAAGCCTGTGAAGGTCGAGGCGGAAATGGTGATTCTCGCAAACGCCGCCATACCGCAGGCCGCAGCGCCCGAACTAGCCAAGATCCTGGGCATATCGTTGAACAAGGATGGTTTCTTTGTTGAGTGTCAGCCCAAGATCAGGCCTACGGATACTGATGTGCCAGGAATATTTCTCGCAGGTGCTTGCCAAGGCTTGAAGGACATCCCCTACAGCGTAGCGCATGGAAGCGCTGCCGCAGCTCAGGCAGCATCCATCTTGAGCAAGGAAACTTGGACGGTGGAGCCTCTGGTTGCTAAGGTCAACGAAGACCTGTGCAGTGGGTGCAGAATCTGCGAAACAGCTTGTCCCTATCACGCTATTGCGGTTGAAAAGGTCGGCGACAAGGAGCTGGCGAAGGTGACTGAAGGGCTGTGCCGTAGCTGCGGCATCTGTAGTTCCGCCTGCCCGATGGATGCTATAACTATGCCCGATTACTCGGATACGCAGATCGTGGCTCAGGTGAAGGCCGTGACGGAGAAGGGTGAAAAGGCATGAGCAACCAGCCAGAGCCCAAGATAGAGGTCAAAACCGAGGAGCCACGCGTAGGCGTCTTCGTATGCTATTGCGGCCTCAACATTGCCGGCACTGTGGACGTTGAAGCCGTGGCCGAATACGCGCGCACGTTGCCAAACGTGGTCTACGTCAAGACAAACCGCTATACGTGCGCTGACCCGGGACAGGAGGAAATCCGCAAGGGCATACGGGATTACAGGCTGAACCGCGTGGTTGTGGCTGCCTGTTCACCTAGAATGCACGAGCCGACCTTCCGCCGAACGGTTTCGGAGGCGAATTTGAACCCGTTCCTCTATGAGATGGCTAACATTCGCGAGTTCTCGTCATGGTGCCATCAGGGCACGCCGAAGGAAGCCACTGAGAAGGCGAAGGAGCTTGTCAAGATGGCTGTGGCTAAGGTGCGGTTGCTTGAACCGTTGGACGTAATTGAGGTGCCTGTCACCAACAAGGCTCTTGTGGCAGGTGCAGGCGTGGCTGGTGCAAGCGCGGCGGTTGACCTTGCTGAGATGGGTTATCAGGTGTACTTGGTTGATCGTGCCGAGATTATAGGCGGCCACATGGCGCAGTTGGGCAAGACTTTTCCAGTTTTTGAATGCTCGAACTGTCCGCAGCAGATTCATTGCCCGCGGTTTTCATGCGTGGCTACTCGAGTGGGCGCCGTTGCCGTTCATCCCAACATTAAGCTGCTTGCTTATTCAGACGTCAAGGAGATTGAGGGCGTTATCGGCAACTACAAGGCCAAGGTCGTCAGAAAGCCGCGATTCGTGAACGAGAACTGCATAAGCTGCGGCAAGTGCGTTGAAGTGTGCCCTGTGACAATGCCGAACAAGTTTGATGCAGGCATGAAGACGCGCAAGGCCATCTACACGCCGTTCGTGGATGCCACGCCGAACACTTACACGATTGACAAGGAATCCTGCCTGTACTTCAAGGACGGAAGCTGCAAGAAATGCCAGCAAATCTGCCCCGTGAACGCAGTTGATTTCGAGCAGATGCCGGTTGAAGAAGTGTTTAACGTCGGCTGCATCGTGGTGGCCACGGGATACGACATCTATGAACCCTATGACCTCGTAAACTACAGCTACGGTAAGTACCAGGACGTGGTCACGGCGTTGCAGCTTGAGCGCATAATCGACTCGGGCACTCAGGTGCTGGGCGATCTCTGGAGGCCTTCTGATCACAAGATGCCTGGAAGCATGACTTACGTACAGTGCGTGGGTTCACGAGACGTCAACAAGTTCGAGTACTGCTCAGGCTTCTGCTGCATGCTCACCCTCAAAAGCGCTGTTTTCCTCAAGGAGAAGTACGGAGACAAACTGCAAATCAACGTTCTCTACACGGACATGCGTGCCAACAGGAAAGGATACGAGGAGCTTTTTAGAAAGGCCCAAGATATCGGCATTAACTTCATCCGCGTAAAGCTGACTGATCGAAACGTCACAGAGGACTCTGAAACCAAGAAGCTGGTAGTTCGTGCGGCAAAGGAGAACGGCGAACCTGTCGAGGTCAAGAGCGACATGGTTGTGCTGGCCACGGCTGCCATTCCAAGCCAGGGGTCAGAGGAAGCTGCCCGCATATTCAACATCAGCCGAGGAGGAGACGGCTTCTTCATGGAAAGCCACCCGAAACTCAAGCCCATTGACACGCCTGCGGACGGCGTTTTTGTTGCCGGAGGCTGTCAAGCGCCTAAGGATGTGCCTTACAGTGTTTCGCAGGGTATGGGTGCGGCTGCGCGTGCGGCCACGATTCTTTCGAAGCCTAGGTGGAAGATTCAGCCCATCGTGGCCATGGTTGATCCTGCGAAGTGCAGAAACACGAAGGTCAAGTGCGGCATCTGTGCAAAGGCTTGTCCGTACGGTGCGATTCGGGCTCCTGAGGGCCAAGTGGCTGAGGCGATAAGTGCCATGTGCCACGGCTGCGGCACTTGCGTGGCTGAATGCCCAACGGACGCGATCACGCAGAAGCATTTCACAGACGTGCAGATCGTGAGTCAGATTCGTGCGGCTTTGGAGACGAATCCGGAGGGCAAGATTCTGGCTTTTCTATGTAACTGGTGTAGCTATGCAGGCGCGGATCTTGCGGGCACTAGCAGGTTTGAGTATCCGCCTGTGATCAGGCCTATCAGGGTCATGTGTTCAGGCAGGGTTGACCGTGACTTCGTTCTTGAGGCGTTTCGCCTCGGGGCGGGTATGGTTATGGTGGGCGCGTGTCATCTGCCCTACGATTGTCACTACATCAGCGGCAACTACAAGATGAAGGCCCGTATGGATGCTTTGGCGCCGATGTTACAGAAGCTCGGCATGAGTTCTGAGAGGTTCCGCGTGGAGTACGTTTCGGCTGCTGAGGGCATCAAGTTCGCGGAGATCGTGAAAGAGATAACGGCGCAAATGCAGACGCTGGGCAAAGATAAGATCAAGGCTGAGAATGCGAAGATGCGGCCAATTCTGGAGAACATGCTCAAGAGGAAGGAGCAGAAGCAGTAGCCGAACAGAGATTGCGCTTCGTTCCAATCATTGATTCCTATTCAATTAGTCCGCTAGATTAATATATTGTTAGAAAATCTCTTTATCATCGTAAGGCGTGGAGGAATAGGTTTGTACGGTTACGCAGGTCGTGTACTTCACGTAGACCTCACGACGGGAAAAACCGTCGTTGAACCTTTGAACGAAGAATACGCTAAGAAATACATTGGTGGGATTGGACTCGGCATACGCATGCTGCATGACTATTCTAAGCCTGGAACAGACCCGTTTAGCCCGGAGAACCCTCTGATACTGACTACTGGCCCGATTTCCGGCACGATGTGGCCGACTGGCGGAAACGGCCATTCATTTGTTTCTAAGTCGCCGCAGACGTTTGGCGTGGGCGAATCGAAGGCGCATGGCTCGTTTGGGACTGAGCTGAAGAGGGCTGGTTACGATGCTGTGGTCATTAAGGGCAAGGCTGACAGGATGGTTTACTTGTGGATTGATGATGATTCGGTTCAGCTTTTGGATGCTTCGCATCTGGCAGGCAAGTCGCCGGGCGAGACTGAGGACACGATAAGGGAGGAGCTGGGCGACTACTACATTCGCGTGGCTTCGATAGGCATTGCAGGCGAAAAGCTTGCTCGAATCGCGTGCGTTATCAACGACAAGACGCGAGCATGTGGCAGAACTGGCATGGGTGCGGTTATGGGTTCGAAGAACCTGAAGGCGATTGCGGTTCGAGGAACTCGGGACATTGCGGCAGCGAAGATGGATGAGTTCATGGAGTACGTGAAGGAGTTTCATGAGAGGATGAAGGGTCCTGCCACGCAGAAGTACCGAACGTTGGGTACGCCTGAGAATGTTTTGGTTCACAACTCGTTGTCGTGTATGCCTACTAGGAATTATCATAATTCGCGTTTTGATGGTGCTGAGAAGGTCAGTGGTGAGGTACTGAACGAGAAGTACGTGGCGAAGGTGATCGGTTGCAGTTCTTGCGCCATGCGTTGCGAGCATACGGTGGTGGTTGCGGAAGGCCCGTACAAGGATACGATGACGAGGATGGAGTACGAGTCGCTTTGGGCGCTTGGTCCTTTCTGCGGCGTGGACAGGTTGGATGCGATCATAAAAGCGATGGATCTATGCAACTATTATGGGATTGATTCGATAAGTGCTGGCGTGATTGCTGGTTTTGCCATGGACTGCTATGAGAGCGGGATACTGACGGAGAAGGATTTCGGCGGGTTAGATGCGCGGTTTGGTAACGCTGAGGCAATGGTGAAGATCGTTGATATGATGGGCAAGCGCGAAGGCATTGGCGATGTGCTTGCGGACGGCGTGAAGTTTGCGGCTGAAAAGATCGGCAAAGGCTCAGAGAAGTTGGCTTGCCATATCAAGGGCGTGGAAGTCACGGGCTACGATCTTAGGTGCCTCAAGACTGCAGCTTTGGGCTTTGCAGTGTCATTCCGTGGTGCGGATCATAATAGGCATGGTGCTTACGCTTTTGACGTGAAGGGCAAGGTCAACCGTCTTGTCGCCGAGAAGGGCAGAGGGAAGATGGTCAGGGATATGGAGGACGTTTACAACCTTATCGACTCGTTCATTGTGTGCAAGTTCTCAAGAGGCACGTATTACAAGGAGCTTGATGACATGGCGAAGCTCTACTCGCTGGTGACCGGCTTTGAGATGACGCCTCAGCAGCTGAAGTTGGCAGGAGAAAGGATTCAGAACGCGGCTAGGCTGTTCAACATCAGGGAAGGCTTGGGCAGAAAGGACGATAACCTGCCTTGGAAGGTCATGCACGAGCCAATCACAGACGAAGGCCCGTCGAAGGGCGCATTTGTTTCGCAGGCAGAGCTAGACCTGCTTCTGGATGACTACTACGAGTCACGAGGCTGGACAAAGGAAGGTGTGCCTACAGGCCCGAAGCTTAAGGAGCTGGGCATGGACGACTTGGCCCACATAGCCGAGAAAAGGTGAATGCTGGAGGAGTAAACCATGGTGAAGATTCACGAGAGAAAGTTTGTTTCTGCTGATCCTGACAAGTGCGTAGGCTGCCAAATTTGCGAGTACGTTTGTTCCATGACGAAGGAGAAGGCCTTCAACCCGTTGAAGTCCAGAATACGCGTGGTGCGCATCAACCAGGTTGTGAATATGCCTGTTACTTGCAGACTGTGCGAGAATCCTGCTTGTGTGGCTGCTTGTCCGAGGGATGCGTTGACGCAGTCAGATGAGACGGGCGTGATCGCGGTGGACAAGGACAAGTGCAACGGTTGCGGCTGGTGCATTGAGGCATGTGACTATGGCGCGATAATGCTGCATCCTGACAATAAGGTTGTGTTTGTTTGCGATTTGTGCAAGGAGAAGGGTGAACCGCAGTGTATCAAGTGGTGTCCTGAAGAGGCTTTGGACCTGGTGACGAGCGATGTGCTGGCTCAGAAGGCAAGAATCACGGCTGTAAAGAAGCTCATGAAAGAAGCAGTGCAAGAGGCCACAAAAGCCAAGTGACCGCGCTAAAACGAAATTTCAACCCCCCTATACATAGGTTCAACTTCTTGTTAGTGCACACAGGTGGCGATCGCAATCTATGTTCGATGCTGCCTGAGTGCTTCGAGGTTCTGGCTTTCAACTCTGCATCAACCCGGGCCTCGAGTCCAGCCTAGGGGTTACATAAAGCATATTAGCGCTTTATGACAGAAGCACAGTCTATGAACAGCAAGGAAAGACAGGAAATAATCGCTCGTTCGCCTATTTCTTTTGGATATCTGAAGCGTTTCAATGCTGCTGCTGGTATTCTGCATCTGGTTCAGGGAATCATTATGCTGGCCCTGGGTTTTCTGCTGACATGGTCAAGAGACGTGTACACTTTCTACCTGAAACTTGGCGCAGCCAGCGGTTCGCCACCACGATTCTCCGCAGTGCCAAACCCTCAGATCCTTTTCACCATCAGCAATCTTGGAGTGATTCTTGCATCTTTCCCCCTGATCTCTGCCGTCGCGCATTTTGTGATTGC
Source organism: uncultured Candidatus Bathyarchaeia archaeon (assembly GCA_964619695.1). Taxonomy (GTDB): domain Archaea; phylum Thermoproteota; class Bathyarchaeia; order Bathyarchaeales; family Bathycorpusculaceae; genus DATKKK01. Next base: position 3,767 of record CAZUFK010000016.1, on the reverse strand, counting down.
ATTTCCGAGAAACAAGAGCTACAATGAGCATCTGAAGAAGGGAATGAACCCGTACCGCTGGTATGAGTATGCCTTCTCTAGTTCCATAATGATCGTTTTGATCTCAACCTTTGTCGGCATCTGGGATTTCTGGTCGCTGGCAATGATTTTCGTGCTGAACGCAATGATGATAATGTTCGGGTACCTGATGGAGCTGGTGAATCAGAAGACTGAGAAGACAAGCTGGTCTGCCTTCAACTTGGGCTGCATTTCTGGCGGGCTTCCATGGGTCGTGCTTTTCGCCTATTTCGCAGCGGCCGTCAACTCTGCAGGCGTGAATCCGCCGACCTTCGTGTACATGATACTGTTCATTTACTTTGTTCTGTTCATGATCTTCGCAGTCAACATGGTTCTGCAGTACAAGGGCGTCGGACGTTGGAAGGACTACCTGTACGGCGAAAGAGTCTACATCATCCTCAGCTTCGTAGCGAAAACGCTCCTGGCTTGGCTCGTGTTCAGCGGGGTATTCGCACCCTTCTAAAGCACACGCAGTGCCCACTTTTTTCCTTTTTTCTTCTTCAACGCCACGGAAGACCGGGTGAATCCGAAGATGTTGACGTGCTGGTCTTGTCGCGGTTTAGGGTTGGGGGCGGCTTCCACTTGAAGACTTGACTCCGGGATCACTTGGCAGATAGGTTTCTATCCATGCCGCTATTTTCTTGTCGGCATCAGTTGGATACCTGAAGTTCAGCTTTTCGGCTGTGTCGAGCGCTGTTTTTCTGAACAGGTTCATTGTGGCCTTCAGCGCAACTGCCCCGTCTTGCCGGTTGTAACGGGCAAAAGAGCCCTCCAGTCCCTTCAGAGCCTCGGGGTCGGCCCATATTTCGAGGAATCGCCCTCTGAACCACGTATCATATTCGTTGCCGTGGGTTGCGCGGGCTTGCCATTCGATCATCTGCTGTAGCAAGTGTGCCAGTCGGCAGTTCAGGCATGTCAGGCCCCACCACAGTTCGCCTCGCATCACGTGCTTCGCTGTCCAGATGGAATGGTAGAGGAAGTCGTTGACGACCTCAAGATACTCGTCTTGCGCAGGCAGGCTGGGTACCGGCTGCCCTATCATCGAGACAATGGTCTTCAGTTTCTCTGTGAGGCCATCCTTGTCCAGTATCACGCGCATTCCGCGACCGAACGTATTTGCGAGTTGGGGAGCCATCTCGCTTGGAACCTGCGCGGTGGCATCCATTCTTAGGAACGGTTCGATTTCGGCGGCTGGGAAGATTGCGTAGTCCACGTCGAGCATGCCTTCGTAGAGGACTCTACGTTCCTTTTCGTCTCCGCCCGATGTTTCTTCAATAAAGGTTAGCATGGGCTTGCCCATTTCGCTTGTCCATTCTGATGTGGCAATGTAATGTTGGGGGTTTGTGGTGGCTACGATCATGTCTAGGTCTGCCCATTCATCAGCAGGATGATCCACTCTAGCGCGAGAACCAATGACTATCGCAGTCCTAATGTCGGGGCGGGCCTTGGCCCATTCGACGAATTTCTGTATCAGTTTCTCGTACAGCTCTGTGGTTGTTGGCTTGTTGCGTGTCATGTCTCGGTCGTGCCTCCTCTGTCGGTCGGTGCTATATTACCTTGAGGCTTTTGAGTATCATGTTTATGCTGGCCACGATGAGCATGGCGGCGAAGACCAGGTGTAGGTTTCGGCTTGAGAGTTTCTTGCCCGTGTAGGCGCCGACTTGTGCGCCGAAAACTGATCCTATGCCCAAGTATAATGCGTATTCTGGGTTGACATGTCCTTGTTGCAGGTGGTTGGCGACTCCTGTTATTGATGTGAAGATCATTATGAACATGGAGGTCGGTATTGAGAAGTGGATTGGGAAGGCGAGCGCGTAGCACATTATGGGCACAAGTATGGTTCCGCCGCCCACGCCCAGTAAGCCTGAGGCTACTCCTCCGAAGAAGCTCAGACACAGACCCAGTAGCAGCTTCCTCCAGTTTCTGAACAGGTTGCTCTCGAAAGCAGGATCTTTCTCGGTGCAACCTTTCCCCGACTTCGTGGACAGTGCCTTGTAGAGCATCTGCGCGGCCACGAGGAGGAGGAAGACCGCGAAGATCTCGCCCAGACTCGCCTTTATCGAGGGTTCTGCCGTTAAAGCAGCTCCGACCCAGCCTCCGGGCGCCGTGGCCAAGGCCAGGAAAAGGCCGAGCTTGATGTACACGCGGTTTTGTTTGATGTAGTTGACGGTGGAGGCGATTGAGGTTAGGATGATGGTGGCGAGGCTCGTGCCCGTGGCCACAACGGCTTCAAAACCATAGATCAGCGTGAGCAAAGGAACGATGAATATGCCGCCTCCTACGCCTGTGAGCGAGGCCGCTATGCCTATTAGAAAGCCGAATATGGGCAGGAGCCATTCCCACATTTTGTGTTCACTTCGGGGCCTTGGCGAGTTTTTGTTTGGCGAAGTGGTACAATGCGCCCATTATTAAGCATGCCACCCCGATAGCCCAAGACTGGAATGAGGCGAAGAACGTGAAAGCCAGAAAGGCCACGCAGGTTGCGGCCCCGATTGCGGGCAGAAACCGTGGGTAAACCCGTTTCTGAGGCTTCAGTCTGAAGGCTGCGACGTTGGCAAGCGTGTAGAAGAACAACATCGCGAAGCTGCTTACGACCACGACTCCGGAGACGTCGCCGAGCAGTGCAAGTAGGATGGTGGCGGCGCCTACTATCCACACCGTGTAGTAGGGCGTGTTGTGTTTCGGGTGCAGCTTGCTCAGCACCTGCGGCAGGTCATTTCTTCTGGCCATCGCATAAGCCATCCGCGAGACGCCCAGAATGCTTGTCAATAGCACGCTTGCGGTCGCAAGCATCCCTCCGACAGAGATTATGTCAATTGCGGCGCCGTTTCCCGTGGCGGCCATCGCGTCTTTCAGAGGGGAATTCGAGGCTGAAAGGCCATTTGCGCCTATAAGGCCGACGGCCACGAGGCCGACGAGAACGTACACGACGGTTGATATGACCAGCGCGATCAGGATCGCCCGTGGCACGTTGCGGCGTGCGTCCTTGATCTCTTCGGCTATGACGGCGGCGCGTGCGAAGCCTCCGTAGGCAAAGAAAATATAGACCGCGCCTAGAAGCACGCCTGCCTGAAAGGGCTGAAAGGGCAGGTAGTTCGCGGACTGTATGAAGCTTAGGCCGAAGGCGACGAAGAAGGCGAGGATGAGCAGTTTGGCGGCCACGAGGAAATTGTTCAGAAGCGCCGATTGCCGTGCGCCGAGGTAGTTGAAGACGGTGAAGCCTGCGGCGATTAGTGCGGCGATGATGTTGACGGGCAAGACGGGATATAGCGCGGTCAGGTAGTATGCGAAGCCTAGGGCTACGGCGGCGCCTGCGAACGTGTTGCTCAGAACCCACATCCAGCCTGTTAGGAAGCCTGCGAAGGGCGAGATGAGCCTGTACGAGTACTCATAGATGCTGCCCTCCAACGGCTGCCACGCCGCAAGCTCACAAAAACTCAAAGCCGTCAACAACGAAACACACGCCGCCACCACCATTGAAACCACCACCGCCGAACCCGCAACACCAGCAGCCACACCCGTAACCACAAAGATACCACCACCAATGATGGCACCTACACTAATCGCGACAGCATCAAACAAACCCAAAGAAGCTCTAAAACCGGATTGCCGAGCGTTCTCTTTTTTCATGTGGACACCGATCAAACGGTATCTTTGGTCGCATTCGTTATAAAAACCATGATGAAGTCAGATGGTGGAGATATCTCCCG
>CAZUFK010000015.1:0-25381 GCA_964619695.1 uncultured Candidatus Bathyarchaeia archaeon | reverse complement strand
AGGCTCTACGTAGCGGCAGAGCTTCGACCTTGACAGCTGCTCCGCAAGGACAGGTATACTATTGAACGGAACGCATACGGAAACGGCCTTGACTTCCTCTCCGAAGGCTATCCTCTTTGTTATCTTGCCGCCCTCGTTCTCAACCATAGCCCTGAGGCTCTCAAGACTGTCTTCGGAAGGAGAGTCAACGCCTATCGTTAACTCAGCCAGATCGCCGTCAATCTTGGCAAACTTCTCCCAATCAGATCTGGCAACAAGACTCCAAGGATCCCTTCTCGGCCATTCAGCAGAATAGCCAGTTTTAGAATCCCTTCCAGAAGGAGGATCTTCAGGCTGTTCTTTTCGCCTGTCAGATGTTGTTTGCTCAATCTGAGGATTGCAGACGCTAGACTTCACCAGAAAAGAGAAATCAGACAGAATCAAAAAGAACAGAGATGCGAGCAGCAGCCACTTGACTAGCCTTCTCAACTCGCAACCCCCCAGTATAATGCACGATTGAAAGAGCCTAATAAACCTTGGCGCATCCAAGCGAAACCCAGAGCCTGAGCAAGACGATCATCGCCCACCAGTCACGCGGCAATACATCAGCCGCTTACGAAAGCCCTCGACAACTCAGTACCCGACTGCAGAGTTGTCCAAATAAGCCTTTTAAATGCGCCCAAAACATTGTACGACTGATGCTTGACCCTAAAACCGTTGACTTCAAGAAGCTCGGCTTTCGCGCTGGACTAGAGGTTCACCACCAGATTCGCTCAGACAGGAAGCTGTTTTGCCGCTGTCCACCGATCCTAGAAGAGGATCCTGAAAGCATGGACTACACATTCTACCGTTACTTTCGTCCTGTGCTGGGCGAGATGGGCGACTTCGACCCTGGTATGCTTGTTGAGTTTGAGAAGGGTTACAAGGTCATTTATCTGGGGTGTGAGCGGAATACGTGCACGTATGAGATGGATGAGACGCCTCCGTTTTATCCTGACATGGAGGCGGTGAAGGAGGGCTTCATACTTTCGCTGTGCTTCAACTGCTCTGCTTTGGCTAATGAGGTTGTGGTGAATCGTAAGCAGTATCTTGATGGTTCGATTACGACGGGTTTTCAGCGCACGTTCATCTGCGGCCGCGACGGCTGGGTGCCTGTCTTCGGCAAGAAGGTACGCATCACAAATGTGCATATTGAAGAGGATGCGGCGCGAAGAGTCAACTGGCAGGACACGGCAAACCGGACAGTGTACTTTAACCTCGACCGCCTCGGCGTCCCACTTACGGAAGTCATAACCGACCACCGAGACATCGAAACACCAGAGGAACTTGTTGAACTTGCCAAACAGATAGGCCGCATACTGCGTGTCAGTCACGTAGGCAAAAGAGGCATAGGCGTGGCCAGACAGGACGTGAACCTCAGCATTGAAGGCGGCAATCGCGTCGAAATCAAAGGCGTACAGAACCTAGCCATGTTTGACAGGTTCTGCCGCTGCGAAGCGGTAAGGCAACTCGCACTCATCGAAATAGCCAAAGAAATGAAGCGTCGAGGCCTGAAGAAGGAGGATTTTGAGCACACTTACGTGGATGTTTCGCATCTTTTCAGGCTTGAAGAAGGCGCCAAGGCTTTCGCTACCATATTCCCCAAAATGAAAGGCCTATTCGGCACCGAAGTCCAGCCCAACAAGGACCTCGGCGAAGAAATCTTCGAAAAAAGCATGCTCATAACAGGCATACCACGCGAAGACCACTTCCACAGCGACGAAATAGCTGAAAACGCCGTCCGCAAACGCTCAAGCCACCCGTGCAGGCTGCCAATAGACCTCGAAACGTACGCGCAGATATGCGGCATCATCAACCCCAAGCCTGAGGACGCCTTCATCGTCGTCGCGGGCCCCGAACGTCGAGCCATGCACGCCATGAAGAAAATCGTCGAACGAGCCAAGATGGCCTTGGACGGCGTGCCACAGGAAACAAGAAGGCTACTGCTAGACGGCAATACCGAATTCCTCCGCGTCATTCACGGAAAAGAACGCATATACCCCGACACCGACACACCGCCCATCGTCATCACCCAAGACCTCATAAAAGAATGCCAAGCCAAAGTGGGCCAACGCCCCTGGGAAATCAGCCAAGAACTCAGCGCGAAACACGGCCTCAGTCAGCGGCAAGTAGACCTCCTCATCCGAGCCGAAAAAGTCGAGAGGCTCCACGACTATGTGGAGCGACTGAAGCTGAAGGGAACGGTGGCCTACCGCCTGCTCATCGAACTGCCCCGCCACGCGCAGAGAAAACACCTACCAACAACCGACCGCATTATCAACCAGATCGCCGAAGGCCTATCCCGAAAACTCGTGAACCTCCAGCAAGCTGACCATCTCGTCGAGATCTTCGTCAAAGAACCGAACCTCAGCATCGAGGAAGCTGCAAGAAGACTCCACGCAAAACGTGTCACCGAGGCAGAGCTTGACAAGCTCATACAGAAACAGCTGAACGCTTACGACAGCCGCAAGCTCCGCTCCGACGAGCCCTACAGAAAGCGCGTCGTGTCGAAGATGGTCGGTGAAGTACTGAAGGCTGTCGGCTATTCTGTAGAGGGAAAGAAGATCGCAGACAAGATCAGTGATTTGATCGGAAAGGAGAGTTAGGCATGTCGAAGAACGTTGAGAAGAACGAGCCTGAAGGCTACCGTGGTGCATTGCGCGAGCGGCTGGTCCGCGAGGGCATCCGCACGTGGAGCAAGGTCAAAATCACGAAGGGCAACGCCACGTACGAGGGACTGCTGCTTCCGAGAAGCCAGCACACGGCTGATACCTATGTGACGTTGAAGGTTGACACGGGCTACAATCTGGGCGTGCTCGTGGACGAAGCCACGCGGATCGAGGAGACAGGCTACCAGAAAGGCCACTACCAGCTGCCGCACGTGGACGTCAGACCACAGAAGGAATTGCCCAACGTTACGTTGCTGGGCACAGGCGGCACCGTCGCCTCGCGGCTTGACTACCGAACAGGCTCAGTCATCCCAGCCTTCACGCCCGAAGAACTCTTCTCAGCCGTACCCGAACTCGTCACCAAAGTCAACCTCACACCCAAAACGCTCTACCAGGTTCTCAGCGAGAACTTCCGTCCCGAGTATTGGGTGCGCACAGCTGAGGCCATAGCCAAAGAAATCGAAGGCGGCGTGAAAGGCGTCATCATAGGCCACGGAACCGACACCATGTGCACCACAGGCGCCGCACTCGCCTACTTCCTCCGCAACCTGCCCGTTCCCGTCGTACTTGTAGGTAGCCAACGCAGCAGCGACCGCCCAAGCTCAGACGGACCACGCAACATACTCTACGCAGCCACGCTCGCAGGCCACGAAGACTTCGCCGAAGTCGCCATATGCATGCACGGAGGCACAAGCGACAGCTACAACCTCATCCATCGAGCCACACGATGCAGAAAAATGCACTCCTCGCGAAGAGACACGTTCCGCACACTGGACGACATACCGCTGGGCAAGATAGACGACGCAGGCGTCACATGGTTCAAAGACGACGTGCGTAAACGAGGCAAGGCCGAAGTCTTTCAGCTGGACGCGAAGATTGACACGCGCGTGGGCATGCTCTACAGCTACCCGGGCATGAACCCCGACATGCTGGACAGCATGGTTGACAAGGGCTACCACGGCATAGTCATCATCGGCACCGGTCTAGGCCACGTGGGCACCGACATGTTCCCACCACTCGAACGATGTCAAGATGAGGAGATACCCGTCGTCCTCGTCGTCGAACCCCTATTCGGCTATATTCACCTTCGCGTGTACGAGACAGGCCGAGACATGCTCGCAAGAGGCGTCATCGAAGGCGGCAACATGCTCCCCAGCGCCGCGTACACGAAGCTCATCTGGGTCCTCGGCCACACGCGCGACATCAAACAAGTCAAAACCCTCATGCAAACCAACATCGCAGGCGAAATCACCCAACGCGAAGGCCCAAGAGGCTTCCTGCTTCTGCAAGGCATAGAACCAGGCATGGACACCATACTCAAAAACCTCTAGAAGCGGCGCCACAATTCGCATCGGCGGTCAAGCTTTATACGCCTCCCACAAACAAGACATTCTGAGAGAAAAGATAGCAATGTCACATGGAACAGACCACAAAAACCTGCCATCCCTATCCGAGCTTATTTCGCTGAAAGACAAGAGAGCGCTGATAACGGGCTCGGCTTCAGGCATCGGCAGGGCGATGGCTTACAGGTTTGCCGAGGCAGGTGCAGATCTGCATCTGGTGGACATAAACCAGAAAGCCCTCGAAGAAACAAAACAGGAACTCGCACGCCTTAAACGTGAAGTGAGCATTTTCAAGGTTGACCTAGCCAAGAAAGAGGCCATAGACGACCTGTGGCGCGAGCTTGAAGGCAAAGAGCCTGACATACTCGTCAACAATGCTGGCATCTATCCTACCAAGCCTTTCTTGGACGTCGACGAGGCTTTCCTCAAGAGGGTTATGGACATCAACTTGAACTCGGCGTTTTGGATGTGTCAGCACATGATACGCACGAGGCTCAAGAAGGGTGGCGTGATCATCAACGTCGGCTCCATAGAAGCCATAATGCCTTTGAAGGAGGATCTGAGCCACTACGACATCAGCAAGGCAGGCGTCATGGTGCTCACACGCGCGCTCGCCAGCGAGTACGGCAAGCACGGGTTCAGAATAAACGTCCTCGTCCCCGGAGGCGTCCTCACGCCGGGCACCAGAAGCATGGCCAAAGAAGCCCTCAAATTCAAACTAGGCGTCGTCAAGTCAGGCATAGAATACACCATGCGCACGCCACTTGGCAGATTGGGCAAGCCAGACGAGGTGGCCCGCATGGCGCTCGTGCTTGCAAGCGACCTCGCATCCTACGTACAAGGCACGCTTATCGCCGTGGACGGCGGATTCCTGTCTGCGTGAGAAATGAGAGAAAATGGCCCAACAAAACGGCGACCTAGGCTTCTTTCAGCCCATAATCGGCTCATGGTACGAAAGCCTCAAAGATCCCGCAGAAGCCCAACGACAAGCGCTACAGGAACTGCTGAAAGGCTACCAGAAAACCAGATACGGACAAAGCCACCGCGCCTCTGAAATCAAAACCATCGAAAGCTACCAGCAGAACTTCCCAATAATGGATTACAGGGCAATGAACCCTTATCTGGCGGAGGTTCAGAAGGGCGACTACAAGGCTTTTCTGCCCGAGCCTCTGGCGTGCTGGGTGATGACGCGCGGCTCAACAGGCAAAGCCAAGGTTCTGCCTGTCACACAAACGCATCTGGAGCAGATCTTCACGTGCGGCGCACGCGCCCTCGTGAACCACGTGCTGAAGACGAAAAGCTACGAGCTTCTCGACGGACACATACTGAACCTCAATTTCCCTTCCAGCGTCCACACGGTCGTGAAGGACGGTCAGACCGTAACCTACGGGTACAGTTCAGGCACGTACGCGAGGCTTAACCCGATACTGGACAGCGTCAGCCTACTGCCGAAGCAGGAGGACATAGACGCCTTGGGCCCGTCGATAGCGAAGAGCAACTGGGAGAAACGGTTCGAACTGGCCTACCAGCAAGCGCGAGACGCGAAGGTAACCGCAACCATGGGAGTGACCCCGATAATCCTGTTCTTCGCCAAATACGTCGAAAAGAAACACGGCAAAAAACCCAAAGACCTGTGGAACATCCGCGCCCTGTTCTGCACAAGCGTCCGCAAAATCCAGTTCAAGTATGGCCCCATTCTCAGAAAGTACTATGGAAACGTGCCTGTGGTCGAGATCTACAGCGCCACCGAAGGCGTGTTCGCCCAGCAGCTCGACGACCTGCCCTACGTGACGCCGAACTACGACAGGTACATGTTTGAGGTTGACACAGGCCACGGCGTCAAGATGCTGCACGAGTCGAAGCGCGGCGAATGGGGCAAGCTCATAGTCTCTTCCTGCATGTTCCCAAGGTACGATATCGGCGACTTGATAGAGGCCGCTGGAAAGAACTATTTTCGAGTGATTGGAAGGCAGAGTACTTCAACGGTTCTGGAGCACAGGCTTTACAGGCTGCTTTTCGGGTGGCGCACCTAAGGCCTCGGGTTCCTCTTGCTCGCCATCATTGACCCATAAATCGCGCCGACGATTATTATCACGCCGATGACGACGAAGAAGACTGCCCAAACGCTCCTTCTATCAGCGTAGCCAGTGATCTCCAAGTAGGATGTTAGACCAATCACTATAAGAACCAATCCGCCTATCAACGGACCTAGAAAGGAGTATCCACGCTTTTCGTGTTTCTCACCCTTTTCGTGTTTCTCGTCCTTCTCGTCCTTCTCGTGCCTTCGATACGTAGTCGGTCTTGCCTCAGCGGAAACCTGTCCAGCCTTAAGGGCGACACCGCACTTGGGGCAAAAGGCCATCTCTTCGTCGATCTTGCTGCCGCATTTCGGACAATATTCCATACCCTTCACCTTTGCACATCTCTCATTATTCAAACATCAAGTATTTAAAACATGCCACCGTACGAGTTGAGAAATACTATATATACTCATTCCGCTAGATAGCGTAACGGAGGAAGCGAGTTGAGCCAAGGTCATTGGACGTACTCAAGTCGACACCGAGAAGGCTTAGTCAGCGCTATCTCTGCAGGATTCTTCTTCATCCTTGCTGGAACGATTTTCATAACCACGCCTAACCTCATTGACGGAATAACCGAGTTTTTCCGCGACTTCACCACTATACAGATTCCTCGCATAGAAGGAATTTACCTGCCTGCACCAGATCGCCCTGCAACACATCTCACCGTCTATTCGGCTGTGGGACAGTTCAGCCTGATCTGGGGCATTTTCCTAATAGCCATTATGGGTCTTCGATTCGCTGTCCATTCACCGCTGAATAAGAAGGCAGACAACGCAGGAGACATCGTATTCTGGCTGGGAGCATACTATCTCCTCACCACGATCCTCAACGAGGCGACCACACACGCTACATGGTTTGCCTTCTGGACCGAAATGATAATGCTCGGTGGTGTCTCCCTGATAGTCCGAGCAATCGTGCTGGCGACGGCAAGACTGAAAACGTGAGCCAGCGCCACTGCTGTTCTTCTTTTCTGTGCATCATATGTAGCAGACATCTTCTTTGCCTCTGATCACACGCAAGCACGGCAAAGAAAAGAGGTGCTACCTGCTCTTCCTAGGTTTCTTGAGTAACCGCTTCTTGGGCAGTTTTGGTTTTCGAACACGTTTAGCGTCAGCCACGCCCAAACCGAATCCCCCTTAGGAAGTATTGTGCCCCGGCGTATTAAGAATGATGTGCGTGTTGAAGGTTACATTTTTAAGCGGCAGAGACTTGCTACTTTGCCATGTCTGCCGTCCTTCAATTCAACCCTAGTTGGTATGTTCTGCTTTTTGCTTTCTTCCTTTCATGGTTAGTCTTGGTGTTGATTCGCAGAGGCCACAGCGGCAAAAAGGAAGCAAAAGAGCAAGCCTGCTTGGCCGTGGCAGGTTCGGTCACCTTGGTCTCTATGGAAATCTTCGCCATATCTACGAACTTGTGGAACTACGTTCCGGGAAACTGGCCCATAATCCTGTGGCCAACATACCTCGCAGCCATACTGTTCGGATACCAATTGCTCAGATTTATCGAAGAGATCTTCTGATGCCTTTGACTTCGCTTGCGTGATGCAAGTTCAAGCTCGTCCTCGGCAGGGCGGGACACGGAAAGACAGAAAAAATCGCTTGGTGGTCTTGACTTCTGGCTATTGCTTCTGTTTGTCTTTGAGCGTTAGCAAGTGCCTTGCAAGCAGTGAAAAGGTCAAGGGCACGTAACGGGCTTCATCGTCCATGCTCGTCAGGAAAACCTCCATCTCGATGATGCCTGGTTCTGTTGACTTCTTCATTTCGCTTCGAAGCTTGTCGAAAGACGCATAATCTTCATGGAACGAGACTAGCACACCGTCGTACCCCAGTCCCATGCCTGTCTTGAATAGAATGAACCCGAATGAGCTTTCACGCAGTTTATCTACAGCCATCTTCTTGGCCTTTTCAAGTTGTTCTGGGCTGACGTTTCGGGCAAGGCGCACGAAAGTCAAGGCCAACAAGTGGTAGCCAATCTTGTGGAAACACGGTATCATCGTGTATTCCTTGATGAACCCTTCCTTCTCCAACTTCTTAATCAGCCGGCTCACCGTCGGTTGAGAGACCCCAATCGCCTTGGCCAGCTCGCGGTCGCTTCTTCTAGAATTCCTCATAAGCTCAGACAGAAGCTTCCATTCAACTTCCTTGATCTTGACACGCCCTGTCTCTTCGCCTTCACTCATAACCTTGACCCTCTACGCCGTTCTCATATGAAACCAATTCACCCGATGACTAATTGAAATGCTAACGCATTTAAAGCTTCCAGCCTTAGCAAACAAGGTTCGCTAGACCGAACCTACGGCTGATTGTCCCAGAGAGAATAACTGGTGGCATAATTCGATCCATGAAAAACGGCGCAACTGATCCAGAATCTTTATTGTGATTTCATAAAGTCTATCTAAGCCATAAGGCCAATACCTGTTTTTCGAGATGCTGACTTTTTCACGATTTTTCCTCATTCTGACCAGCGTATCGAGTCTTCACATTGCGCAAGAATGACAGGTTTCTCCCTGTGTATGAGTGTTTCACGCTTTCGTCTGCCCAGACGCAGATCGCTTCCATAAGAGGAGTAGGAGGTGATAGAAGATGAAAGAGGGAATAAGAGCCAAAGTCGTGAAATTTCTCAACGAACACCCGAATGTCACGTTTGTGGTGTTTGCTCTTGGATTGCTTGCAATGCACGGCCGGCTTATGCTGTAGAGCCATTGAGCGTCTGTCGAACCTTCCGTTGCTATTCATCGCTCTCAGCGCCCTAGCCGCAACCACAGGTGGCCTGACGTTCTTCCTGCTGATAGCACAACTGCCAAACCTGGTGGCCACATTCCTCTTTTTCGCCGTGTTGGTGCTAGCGGCGCTTGCCTCGGCGAAAAGAGAATACAACGCTGGCACTGTCCATTCGTAGGGAAAACGGAATCATCGCCGAAATGCCCGCTCGACGATTATCCAGAAAGAGGCTCGTGCTTCCGCATCAATCAAGGCACGCAAAATCCTACACCGCGTTCGGAAGGCCATTCTTTTCTTTTTTTCTGCATTTCCACCTTTCTCGCGTGAAGCATGAACCAAAAAGTCGTGTCTGTTCATGATGGTAGGAATGACTAGGCCTGTTTGGAACGCGCTGCGAAGGCGAGTATTCCTGTTTGCTAGTGCTTTTCCAAGGCCCAGCTGTATTTCTTTCTGAGGGTTGCAGGGTAGAATTTCTCCAAACTGAAATCCACCTCACCAGCCCATTTGGCATATACTTTTGGATCAATGTAGGATTTGAGGGAGGTGCCTAAGTTGTATTCTTGAGTCTCTTTTGTTAGCTTTATGTCGAGCTTGCTTTTTTCTATTCTCTTGCGGAGCGACTCGGTTTTCTTTCTCTGTTCTTCTTTCTCCTTCAGTTTGGCCTCAAGCTCCTTAAGTGAACCCTCCTTCTTGGCGAGCCTCTCGTTGAAGTTCGCAGGAATCTTCCGCTTATGGTTGGCCACCTTAGCGCATTCTAGGTTAGCCATCTTGGCCTCAAACTTCTTCACGTGTTCCGCGTCTTCCCTTCTAACTCCACACTTCTTCAAGTATTCCCTAACAGTCTGCGTGCATTTCCAGGTTCTGAACACTTTCGCGGTCAATCCTTTCATCGCCTCGGAAAGGAACCTGGAAACCTTCTTGGAGTCAATTCCCTCGAAAAGGCACTCTTTGCACGTTTCGGAATAGTGTTTGATGTTCCCAATCACTGTGGGCGGGGCTTTTATCTTGCTTACCCATCGGACTGAGTCTTTCCCCAGGAAGTCAAAGTGTAGAGTGTCGCCTTCTATCTTGATGTGCTCAGGCCTAAGAGTTATCGCGCCCACAGTGTCAGCCTCTTCCGGATCCTTCTCGTCGCCGACACGAATGTTCAGCTCAAGCAACAACCAGCCCACCGTGGCTACCTTCCTTCTTTCATCATCCTTCGCGCTAAGGTTCTTCATTATGTGCGCTTCGACTCTGGGAATCTCCTTGCCCAGCTTCTCGGCTTTGATGAACTTCTCCTTCTCTCTATCTTGTTTTAGAAAGGCAGAATCCGAAAACCAGACATACTTGACTTTGCCGAACAATTCGTCTGTCCACTTGGCCAGAAACATCTTGTCATATTCCCAGACAGTATCCTTCCAGTTGCCAGGCGGCTTGGGGCTGTCAGGAGACAGGTTAAGGGTTATGTCCTCTTCGGCAGGCCCTTCTTTCCATTTCCCGCGCTTGGGATGATCGCCTCTTCCCGCAAACAAGCAGGAAGGCTCCGCCGTCCAGTTGGCAATCTCCATCTTTTTCCCGTCAACATAAGCGTACCCATACTTCTCCTTCAAAGTCTCTCGCTTTGCCTTTCTCTCTTGGGCAAGTCTCTTCTTCTCTTCCTTGGACATGCTCAGTTTTCTTGCCTGTTCCTGCCCAAAGAAGTCAATGATTTCGGATAAGTCAATGTCCTTGTTCCCCTTGGATGTTTCATCAATCAAGAAGATAAGATTGTCTCTATCTATGCTCGCCAAGTGTTTAGCTGAGAAGGATTCAAGAAAGCTCAGAGTAGGATTTTCAAGTTGCAGCTCTTTCAGGAATTCCTGAATGAAGTTGCCATAGTAGACCTTGTCGGGTGGGGATGTCTGAGACTGTGCCTTTCTCACCCAGGCCACAGCCATCTGCTCGGACTTAGGTCTCAGCTTTATCGCGTGACCATCGGTCTTTATGGAGAACCCTTTGTACTCGTATTGTGGAACGTAGATGCCATTGTGCCGCAGGCTCTTCATGACATATTTCATGTATTCGGCCTCAACCAAGAGACGTATTTGCTCTCTGATGGCTTCCAATTAGGGCTGTTACGAATGTGCCTTCAGGCTTCACGTCGAGGTTTCTTTTTCATCTATTGTGCTGGCTTAAAAACTTGTCTTCTTGACTGCTCGCTGCTTCTGCAGCATTCTGTGCAGGTCGTCAACGATCTTCTGGTCAATGTATCCTTTGTGTGGACGAAAGCCGCCTGCGAACCCGTGGGGAATGTGAAGCAGCTCATGTATTATGGTCTTCTCCTTGTCAGCCTCGGACAGACGATCATAACGTTCGGAGATAACTTCGATCACATATGAAGGCGGGAGGTTAAGAGCCTCCTGCCAGATCTTGCCCAAGCCATGGATGCGAGCGATTACCCGCTCAGATACGGATCCTTTGCTTCTGAAGCAGAACACAAATTGTGGAACAACGTGGAAAAGATCGAGGCAATCCACGATTTCGTCCGCCAACTTCTTGACATCCGATGCGTCAACGTATTCTATAGGCATATCGTCATCACTCCATCTCCTAACGATTCATTTAACATAATATGACTATCGAATCACTTGCGCAGAACGCAAGCATATTTGCGGCGTTCCGGAACGGCGGACGTTGCTATCGGAAGCATTGGGACTGGGCGCAAAGGGCTTCGTTGCCAGGCCCATTGGACTCCAAAAGGTAATCGAAGCTCTTGCTGAGCACTGTCAGTAGCCTTCTTGAATACTGATTGATTATTCATAAGAGCTTAATTCCTCAGCATTGAGCCATAATGGCGAAAAGTCAGTGTCCGCATTTGACTTCGGTTAGGATGTTGTATTAGATGGCAGAGCCCAGTCTAGAGGCTTCAAACAAAATCATCGTAGAATCAAAAGAGAAGACGCCAGCACGGGTTTTGCACGTAGACGACGAAGCTGGTTTCTTGCGAATCACCGAACAGCTTCTGGAAATGGAAGGCACGTTCCATGTGGAAACGGCCACATCAGTGGATCAGGCTTTGGAGAAACTGAAGTGCGAACCGTTCGACATAGTTGTTTCGGATTACATGATGCCGGGGAAAGATGGGCTCGAATTCCTCAAGACGCTTAGGGAATCTGGAAATGATATTCCATTCATCATCTTCACTGGGAAGGGAAGAGAGGCAGTCGCGATTGAAGCATTGAACCTAGGCGCTGATCAGTATCTCAACAAAACAGGCGATCCCGAAACAGTCTACTATGAACTGGCACATGCAATACGCACGGCTGTAGACCGTAGGAAAGCGGAAAAAAAGGTTCTGGAGAGCCAGCAGAAGTTTGAAGGTTTGTTCAGGGATAACCCTGAGGCTGCCGTCTACCTATCGTCTGACTTTCATGTCCTAGACATTAACCCGCGTTTCAGCGAACTCTTCGGATTCCAGCTAAATGAAATACGAGACAAGTTGATCAATGACGTGATTGTGCCTAAGGAAAAAGCTGAGGAAGCGGAGTCTCTGGATAAGAAGGCAGAAAAAGGCTACGTGTACCACGATACTGTAAGAAAGAGAAGAGAAGGATCATTGATTCCAGTGTCGGTATCTGCTGCGCCGATAGTGGTCGAAGATAGGCTTGTGGGCTATGTGGCGTTGTACAAGGACATTTCAGAGCTTAAGATGACTGAGGCGGCGCTGAAAGAGACAATGGAAAAGCTGGCCATAATGAATGAGAAACTGCGCGTCGTCGGCAGCCTGACCCGGCATGATGTCCGAAATAAGCTTTCTGTAGTGACCGGCAACACCTTCTTGATCAAACGAAGAATGTCCGACAACCGCGAAATCGTGGACGGCTTGAACGAAATCGAAGTAGCCTGCTGGAAAGTGTCAGCGATCTTCGACTTCGCGCGGAACTACGAGATGCTGGGTGTTGAAGAACTAACGTATATGCATGTGGAGAAGACTGTAGCTGAGGCTGTGCAGCTCTTCTCTGATCTCCACGGTGTAGGAGTGACAAACGAGGGCCACGGCCTTACTGTCCTTGCAGACTCGTTGCTTTGCCAGCTTTTCTACAACCTGATCGACAACTCCTTGAAGTACGGTGAAAAAATCACCAAGATCAGAATACGCTGCGAGAAGACAGGTCAGGATCAGCTGAAGCTGATCTACGAGGACAACGGCATTGGTATAGATGCAACAAAGAAGCAGAAGCTTTTCAGGGAAGGCTACGGAAAAGGCACAGGCTACGGGCTGTACTTGATCAAGAGGATAATGGAGGTCTACGGCTGGACCATCCACGAAACAGGTACGCCGGGCAACGGAGTTCAGTTCACGATAACAATGCCCAAACTGAACCAAAAAGGAAAAGAGAACTACCGAATCTGTTGAACGCTGCGAAAAAGACGCAGTGAAGCACCGAGAACACGCTGGGGAGCGTCTGCCTGTGAAGGCTCGGTCGGATGCATTCAGCTAGAATGCTTGCGCATGAAGAGAAAGGCAATATCGCGGCTCTTGGCGAATCCAAGCCTTTTGTACATGTGGATGGCTGGAGCGTTGTCTGTCCTGACGAATAGGCTTATGATGCGACCTTTTGATGATAGATCTGCGGCCAGTGCAGAGGTGCAGGTGGTGGCGAAGCCTCGGTTTCGATAGGCTTCATCGGTGACTACGTTTCCGAGTTGGGCGATCTGAGGGGTGACCAAGTGAATGCCCGCAGCGCTGACGATCTTGCCGTCCTGCTTGATGCAGTAGTAGGGTCCTGCCTCGAACTGGATCGGCGTCCACGCCTCTGCATGATGGTCAACATAGAACTTGCTCAGCAATTCGAACTCGCGTTTCTTGACTCGTGAGGCTCTAGCCTTTGAAATACTGAAGTTTTCTGCATCGCGCAGAACCATCTGTTGTTCGTGGTGACATCCCCGAGAGGCTGACAGTTTCTCAAACAGGTAGGCGTCTTCAGGTGGGCAGAGCGAGATGAAATCGTGTGAAATGTGGCTCAATGCCTCCTCAATCAAGGCCTCCTTCACGTCGGCGGGTCCAGCGCTCAAGACAACGCTCGGCGTTGAATAAGCACGATAGATGCTACAGGCTCCAGCTATTTGCTTGTCTTCATAGGCAGCGTACACGTCGCTCACCCTGAGAAGAGGCTCATACAGGTCGCCGAGGACAAGAACGTTGACAATGGGGTCATTTGACAAGAAGGCCTTGCAGACTCGACGTGAACTCGTTGAAGCACATTTCCTGACTTGCAACATGCCAGGGCACAACCTACAGCAGTCAGACAATGCTGTGACTTATTGCTCAAGAGCTTCTGTTGTTGCCAGCGCTCGAGTTGCGTGACGGCTCATTCATGTTTTCTCCTTGCTTTCTTTTGCGGTATGTGACAGAAATCTAGCTAAGGCTGCTAGCGTCAGTGGCTGGTAGTGAGTTCTGTCATTCAGGCTTACCAGAAAACTCTCGAATTTCTCGACGTTGCCCCGAGCCCTGTCTTTCATTATGCTCACGAGCCTTGAGTAAGACGAGTAGTTTCTATGGTACATGATGATGATTCTGTCCGAACCCAGCCCCATTCCATTCATGATCAGTAGGGAGGGAATGCCGCTTTGACTCTCAAACTCGCTGGCATTCTTTCTCATCCTTTCTATGTCTCCAGCCGTCGTACTGGCCCTGAACTTGACGAAGCTCACGGACATGAGATCAAAACCAAGCCTGCAGAAGTCTGGAATCGCAGTGTATTCCCTAACATATCCTTCTTTCTCCAGCCTCTTAATGGTTCTGCTGACGGTGGGCTGCGACACTCCGAGCAACTTGGCCAGATCCCTATCGCTTCTCCGGCTGTTCTTCATAAGCTCAGCAATCAACCTCAACTCTACATCTCTCATAGCCTAACCCCTTCTCTCGGTTCTTTGTAGAACTCCATGTGACCACAGTCTTCACAGTTGCAGGACTGAGCGCTCCCAGCACGCAGTTCCTCCGGAGACCAGTTCACTGCGTGTACATGCGAAATTCCTGCCTAGGTTCTCGTTTGAACCCTTAATCACCTTTCCGTCGCACTTGGGATGCTTTCCAAGTTCACTTTCGCCCATACGATCATCCCTACAAACTCTGGTATCTCAGAAAGATAGGTTAAACCTTTCGAATGTGCCCAAATTCAAGAGTGCGGGGGGTGGGATTTGAACCCACGAACCCCTGCGGGATAGGCTCCTGAAGCCTACGCCTTTGACCAGGCTTGGCGACCCCCGCACCTACACAGTGCTATGCGGAAATGTTTAAGAGTTACTGTCCAGTCATGCATAGGAACGGTGTAATCGAATGCCGACTCACGGTTCGTTGTCGAAGGCTGGGAAGGTCAGGTCGCAGACGCCGAAGATAGAGGCGCAGGTCCGGAAAAGCCCTCATCCCAGCTTCAGAAACAAGCGCAACTACGAAAAGCGCGTCATGATGCAGAGGAAACCCGGCCAGAACTGGGTCTAAGAGCGTCTAGCGTTTCAAGGTTTTTATTGCTTTCCTTCATTAAGTAGACTCTATGCCAGCTTCAGCACTTGCGATTCTTAATGCCAACGTCATCACCATGAACCCTAAGCGGCCCAGAGCAGAAGCCATCTTCGTTCGTAAAGGGAAGATTGTTGCCGTGGGTTCGACCGGCGAGATCCAAGGCAGAGCAGACCCCGACACGCAGATTGTTGATGTGAAAGGCTTGACGGTGGTTCCGGGGCTCGTGGATTGCCACGTGCACATGACAGGTTTCGGCCACTCGCTTCGCGAGGTTGACTTAAGAGACGCAGGCTCAATAGCCGAGTTCAAGCGCCGAATCCGGAGGTTCGCACAGGAACATCCGGACAAAAGCTGGATCACGGGCGGACGCTGGGACCAGGAGCGGTTTGCCCAGAGGCGTTATCCTACGCGGCGGGATGTGGACGAAGCCGTGGAGGATAGACCCGTATGTTTGATGCGTGTGTGCGGTCACATAGGCGTGGTCAACAGCAAAGCTCTGCAGATGGCAGGCATAACCAGAGACACGCACATCGAAGGCGGTAGCGTTGACATTGACGAGGCGACGGATGAGCTGAATGGGATTCTCCGCGAAAACGCCTTGGAGCCGATTTGGAAGATCATGCCAAGAAGAAGAGGAAGTGAGCTTGAGGAAGCCTGTCTGGCCGCGTGCCGCAAAGCGGTCGAGGCTGGGCTTACCTGCGTGCACTGGATGGTGACCTCGACAAGCGAGATCAAGACCCTTCAGAGACTTTGCAGCGAAGGAAGGTTGCCGCTCAGAGTTCGCTTGGGCGTTGACGTGAGTCTTATGGCCGAGTTGGATGATCTCGGCTTGCTTTCTGGCAGTGACGATGACATGTTGAGGCTTGGGTTTGTCAAGATTTTGGCTGACGGTTCGTTGGGCGCGAGAACGGCTGCTTTGAAGGAGCCTTACGCGGACAGGCCTGACACTCACGGAATGATGCTGTTCACGCAGAGAAAACTGAATGAGCTTGTTTCGAAGGCTCACGCCGTAGGGCTGCAGTTGGCTGTTCACGCTATAGGCGACCGAGCCATAGAAAACGTCCTTAAGGCATACGAAAAGGCGCTTGAAGAAAAGCCTCGCGGAGATCACAGACACCGGATTGAACACTGTTCAGTCCTGAACCCAAGGTTAATCAAGCGTATGAAACGTTCGAGCCTGATAGCCTCGGTGCAGCCGCACTTCATTGTTTCTGACTTCTGGGCAGAGGACCGAGTGGGCAAGGCCAGAGCGCGCTGGATGTTTCCGTTCAAGACGCTCATGAAAGAAGGCTTAGTCGTGGTCTCAGGCTCCGATTGCCCAGTCGAGAACATAAGTCCGATCCTGGGCCTTTGGGCGGCCACGGCCAGGAAAAGCGTTCCAGAAGAAGCGCTTACAGTGGAAGAAGCATTGAGAACGTACACGGTGAATGCGGCTTGCTCGTCGTTTGAGGAACAGAAGCGCGGATCAATAGAGGTTGGGAAGCTGGCGGATTTCACGGTTTTGTCCGACGACTTGTTCAGCGTCTCTCCTGACAGGATTAGGGACGTGAGCGTGGAAATGACGATCGTAGGTGGCAGAGCGGTGTATGCTAAGAACTCTTCTGAGCCTTCGCCTTAGCTGCCTCTGCCTCGGCGTTTCTGAAAAAGTAGAAGTATATCGAGCTTGCGAGGAAGTACGTTGCCGTAGTGAAGAGGAAGGGCGTGGTGAAGTCGTTTCCAGTCATCATTACGCCTGAAACTGAGGCAGTGACCGCCCTTGGGATGTTGTCAGCCATAACCATCAGACCGTTTGTCGTGGCTCTCTCGTTTTCGGTCACGAGTTCCATTTGCAGCGTCGAACCTATGGGGCCTGCCATGTTCATCAACGAAGTGCGCGTGATGAAGGCCGCGCCAGCCATAGTCAAGTTTGGCGAGAGCGTCGTCAGCATTATGAAGGGCATCGACAGATACTCGCACAGCGCCACGCTCTTGGCTTTGCCTATTCTTTTCGACAATGCAGGGGCGGCTAGCGTGCCGATGCCCAAAGTGACATTGCTCAGCGCGGACATGAGGCCTACCTGTTCAGGCGTGGCAAGGAATCTTTTCTTGAAGAATAGGTTGAAGAGAGGCACTATGAAACCGGCGCCAAAGCCAATGATGGCTGTTGGTATCATGAACTTGAGGATCGTACGCGGGTTCCTCACGTTTCGCAGACTTAGGAGATCAACCATTCGCTGTCTTTGGCCCTTTTCCCTTTCTTTTATCAGAAGTATCGGTAGGGCGGCTGCCAACAGCAGAGCGACAGATATCACCAATGCTATGCGGTAGCCATAGGCTGAACCATCCGTTCCAGTGGGCAAACCCGTTTGGCGGTTGATCAGATCAGGCAAGATCCCTCCGACGTAGCTGCCTACCACGCCCATGATCAGCATCAGGGTCCAGTTGATGCTGAATAGGTATGTACGCTCCTCCGGTTGGCTGTTCTCGACCATGAAGGGTGCGCCAGCCACCCACGACACGGTGCCAATCAGACCGGACGCAAGACTCGCAACGAGCAAGGCGGAAGGCTGCAGAACCAGAATCTGGGCAACGTTGAATAGGTTCGCTGAGAGGCCGATCAGTAGAGCCTTCTTTGGTCCTATTCTTTCGTAGAGTAGACCTGCTGGCAGTGCTATGAGGCCTGTAGCCAAGCCGCTCGCCATGAACACGATGCCTATGAAATTCATTTCGAATCCCACTTCAGGAAGATTCAGATACAGATAGAACAAGACGCCCCAGATTCCCGAGCCAAGCCCCTGCAGCACCGTTGCCAGTAGGTAAAGTTTAGCGTTACGGCTAAGCATGCGAAAGCCGTGGACATAGTTTCGGAATCTCGAGGCAACAGTCAAAGCTTTTTCACCGTACAATGAGAAGCGAAGGCATAGAGGGTTTAGAGATAAAAACCTTCTGAGAACCATCAGAGCCTATTTCTATGAGCTAGGCCTAGTCTACAACGGTTGCCTCAACATTGAGCACACGTGAAGCCCTGCGAGAGATCATCGAAACGCTACTGCATACTCCGTCTCCGAACAATCGTGACATCAACCGTGTCAAGATGCATGCAGCAGCCAAACATCGCCTTGAAAAGATCCCTGCGAACTCCGAGGTCATAGCAGCTCTCAGAGGCAATGAGAGAACCAGACTTCTGCCATTGCTGAGAAGGAAGACTACGCGAACTATGTCAGGCGTCACCGTGATCGCCGTGATGACGAAGCCTTATCCTTGCCCTCAGCCAGAGCCTTGCGCCTACTGTCCGGGAGGCCCAACGTTCGGCGTGCCGCAAAGCTACACGGGCCACGAGCCAGCTGCCATGCGTGGACTGCAGAACGATTTCGACCCCTATCGGCAGGTCAGGAGCCGCATTAGACAGCTGACGGCAATAGGCCACAGCGTAGACAAGATTGAACTTATCATCATGGGCGGAACGTTCCCAGCCACGCCCATCGAATATCAGACCTGGTTCATTCAGCGCTGCTTAGACGCGATCACGTGCAAGGAATCCGTCAACCTCGAAGAGGCGAAGAGAAACGCGGAGACTAGCCGAATCCGAAACGTGGGCATAACCGTGGAAACAAGGCCAGACTGGGCAAAAGAACCGCACGTAGACAGCATGCTGAACATGGGTGTAACGCGCGTAGAGCTGGGAGTGCAGAACCCAGATGACCGTATCTACCGCATGGTGGGCAGAACGCACACGGTGAAGGATGTGGTTGAGGCCACCCGGACAGTGAAGGATGCAGGACTCAAAATCGTCTACCACTTGATGCCTGGAATGCCCGGCTCCAACCCAAAGAAGGATTTGGCTGCATTCGGAAAGGTTTTCTCTGACGCGAGATTCAAACCTGACATGATCAAGATCTACCCGTGTCTCGTCTTGAAGGGCACAAGAACCTACGAATGGCACCGCAAAGGCATATACGAACCCTACACAAACGAGGAAGCAACCGACCTCGTAGCCGAGATCAAAAAGACTATCCCAGCTTGGATACGAATCATGCGCGTTCAACGAGACATCCCAGCGCAGCTCATCGTGGCAGGCGTGAAGAGAAGCAACCTGCGACAGCCCGTGCATGAGAAGCTGAAGGCGAAGGGACTGCGATGTCGATGCATTCGCTGCAGGGAAATAGGCCATCGAATGGCTGTTGACAAGGTGAAACCAGACCCTGAGAACATTGAAATCCTGACCGTGAAATACGGGGCATCTGAAGGAGAAGAAATCTTCATCTCGGCGGAAGACCCGAAAACCGACGTGTTAGTCGGCTATCTGCGCCTGCGTGTGCCCTCGGAAAAGGCTCACAGGCTAGAGATAACGGTAGAACCATGCTCGATTGTGCGCGAACTCCATGTCTATGGGCCTCTGGTGCCCGTGGGCAAGCACCTTGCGGAAGCGTGGCAACACAAGGGCTATGGTGGAGCATTGTTGGCAGAGGCCGAACGCATTTCGCGAGAGGATTACAGTTTTAAGAAGATACTGGTCATAAGTGCACTCGGAACAAAAGAGTACTACAAACGGTTTGGTTACGAACGAGACGGCGTTTATGTCTCGAAAAGATTGGAGAGCTAGAAAATGAGCACGAAGGAGAGTTCAGGCTACAGAGGCGAGGCGCTGGAAGCCACCAAGAAGGCTGAAGCCGAAACAGGCGACATAATACGCATAACCAGAAACGGCGAAACCTATGAAGGCATCCTGATCCCTCGCTCAGAATACGGCGACGAAAAGCACATCGTAATCAAACTGAAAAACGGCTACAACATAGGCATAAGAATAATGGCAGGCACCAAAATAGAAAAAATCGGCAAGGGCGCAAAACCATCTTTCGCACCACCGCCATTGCCCGAGCCAAACGAGCAACTGCCTAGGGTAGCAATACTCAGCACCGGTGGCACCATAGCTAGTCGCGTGGACTACCGTACAGGAGCTGTAAGGCCAGCTCTGACTGCAAGCGACCTGTACAGCGTCGTACCAGAACTGGCAAACATAGCGCGCATCGACGCGCAAATACTGTTCAGCCTCTTCAGCGAGAACATAACCGCAGCACACTGGACCGAGATAGCCAAAGCCGTAGCGCAGAAGATAAGCGAAGGTGTTGATGGTGTCGTCATAGCTCATGGAACGGACACCATGGGATACACGGCTGCCGCGCTAAGCTTTGCTCTGCAGAACTTGCCTGTTCCTGTCATAGTTGTGGGCTCTCAACGTTCAGCAGACAGGCCAAGCTCTGACGCAGCGACAAACCTCGTTGGCGCAGTCACAGCCGCGGCGAAGGCCCCGTTAGCTCAAGTATGCGTAGCTATGCACGAAACCATGTCAGACAGTTCCATAGTCCTCCACCTCGGAACCAAGGTGCGCAAGTGCCACACAAGCAGAAGAGACACATTCAAATCCGTGAACGCACGGCCGATAGCCAGAGTGCAAGACCAGAACGTGGTCATGTTGACTGATGATCATGTTAAGCGCAACCATTCAAACAAGCTTGCCCTCAAGCCCCGATTTAGCGAGAAAGTGGCATTAGTGAAGTTCCATCCTGGCCTAGATCCCGCTGTGGTAGACTGGTACGTGGACAGAGACTATGAAGGCTTGATTTTGGAGGGAACAGGCTTGGGCCATGTTGGTAGCAGGTGCTTCGAGGCCTTGAAGAAGGCTAACAGCCATGGCGTCGTGGTTGGCATGGCCTCACAGTGCATCTGGGGACGCGTGAACATGAACGTCTACGATTCAGGCCGCGACTTGCAGGCGCTGGGCGTGATTCCGCTGGAAGACATGCTCTCCGAGACAGCTCTCGTGAAGCTAATGTGGATTCTCGGTCAGACCCAAGACGTCGAAGAGGCCAAGGAATTACTGAAAACGAACATTGCTGGTGAACTGTCTCCGCAAACGCTTCCAGAAAAGGGCGACCAGTAGGGAGGGATGATGACATGAGCGTAGACTATGAGAAGCTCGGTTTGAAAGTCGGCCTTGAGATCCATCAGCAGCTTAATACTCGTGCCAAGCTGTTCTGCAATTGCAGGCCTGAGCTTTTCAAGGAAGAGCCAGAGGTGACGTTTCTGCGCAGACTCAGACCCACACAGAGCGAGCTTGGACAGATTGACCCGGCAGCCTACTTCGAGTTCCAGAAAGGCGTCAAAATCCGCTACGAGGCAAACAGCGCAACCTCATGCCTTGTGGAGATGGACGAGGAGCCGCCTCATCCGCTGAATGCGGAGGCTGTTGAGACTGTTCTGATGGCTGCCCTGCTGATGAATGCCAAACCGGTGGACGAAGTTCACGTGATGCGCAAGACCGTCATAGACGGCTCCAACACCACGGGCTTCCAGAGAACGTGCGTCATCGCCATGAACGGCGAAATCAGAGTCGGCGACAAAGCCGTGCCGATCCAGCACGCAAGCCTTGAGGAGGATGCGGCGAGAAAGACGGGTGAGGAAGAAGGCAACGTCATACGATATCGCATAGACCGCTTATGCATACCGCTGATAGAGGTGGCTACGGCGCCAGTGATTTATTCACCTAAGGAGGCTGAGGAAGTGGCGCTGGCCATAGGCGGAATCCTCCGCGCCACAGGAAGAGTCATGCGCGGCCTCGGCACCATCCGCCAAGACATAAACGTATCCATCCCCAACGGCGCACTGATCGAAATAAAAGGCGTCCAAGAACTCGAATTGGTCTCGCTTGCTGTAGAATATGAAGTCCAGCGACAGCTAAACCTCATAAAAATCAAAGAAGAGCTGCACAGAGACGGCGCAAAAGAAGGCGACATAACGGAAGAGCTACTTGACGTGACCGACGTGTTCAGACAGACGAAGTGCAAGGTTCTCCGAAAAGCACTTGACAAGAAACAGCAGGTTCTAGCTTTGAGATTGCCGAAGTTTGGTGGCTTCCTCAAGCGGGAGCTTCTGCCAGACTTCAGGTTGGGCACGGAAATGGCGGACCGAGCGCGCTTCTGGGGAAGAGTCGGCGGCATTTTCCACACGGATGAGATGCCTGCCTATGGCGTTACAGCTGGCGAAGTAGAGGACTTGAGGAAAGCAGTCAAAGCAGAGTCACGAGACGCGGTGGTTTTCGTGGGTGACGACCCCGAAAACGCAAGGGACGCGCTGAAGGCAGTTGTGGAACGAGCACGCGAGGCCTTGAAAGGCGTGCCCGAGGAAACGCGAGCCGCAAACCCAGACGGAACCACGCGCTTCATGAGACCCAGGCCAGGCGCGGCAAGAATGTACCCTGAAACAGACATTCCGCCAATGCAGATAACCGAAGAAACCCTCAAAAAAGCCAAAACGAGCCTGCCTGAAATGCCGGAACGCAAACTCGAACGCTTCACGAAAGAGTGCAAGCTGAACCAGAAAGTGGCCAAGCAGATTCTAGACTCCGAGTACGGCGAACTGTTCGAAACGATCACAAAAGAAAGCGATGTTGCTCCGACGACTGTGGCTGTGTTTCTGACCGAGAACTTGAAAGCTATGAAACGTGACGGCGTAGAGGTCGGCGCTGTCTCAGACGCTCAGTTGCGGGAGATGTTCAAGCGCGTAGGTTCGGGCGGGCTGTTGAAGGAGGCTGTGCCCGAAGTGTTCGTGTGGCTGTCGCGGAATGAAGGCAAGGGCGTGCAGGAAGCCATTGAAAGTCTTGGATTCAAAGCAGTCTCTGAAGGCGAGCTGGACGCCTTGGTTGAGAAAGCAATGGCAGACAATGCTAAGCTTATTCAGGAGCGAGGCGAGGGCAGCTTTGGCGTCTTGATGGGCATAGTCATGAAGAGCCTGCGGGGCAAGATCGACGCTGCACAGGTCAGCAAAGTGCTTAAGGAGAAAATGAAGGAAAAGGTGAAGTGAAGCCCTCCCTTTCTTCACTTGTAGTCTTTCAGCGAAATGACAGGTGCCTTCGCAGTTTTTGCCGGTTCGCCACAGTAGGGGCAAATTCTGAATTCCGGAAGAAGCGGCTTTCTACAGGCTGGACAGAGATTCGCGAATGGAGCT
Organism: uncultured Candidatus Bathyarchaeia archaeon; assembly: GCA_964619695.1. Lineage (GTDB taxonomy): Archaea > Thermoproteota > Bathyarchaeia > Bathyarchaeales > Bathycorpusculaceae > DATKKK01. The sequence continues at coordinate 2,083 of CAZUFK010000015.1, read as the reverse complement.
TTCTCCTCGATCCTCTTCACTTCCTTCTTCAAGCTGCTCAGTTCCGCTCTCACTTTCTCTAAGCCCTCCCTTAGAGGCGGAATTTCCCTGACGTCGGCTCGCACGTTGCACATCAAATCCTTAACCTGTGATAGTATCTCGTTGTCAGATGCGATCGTTTCGTACATGGCATCGAGAACCTCGCTCTTGTCTTCTAGCAGTTGACCTTCAACTGCAGTCTGCTTCTTCGCATCTGAAAGTATCTTGTTTAGGAATGTTTCGACGGGGTTTTCGAAGGTTATTGCGCAGGTGATTCCCCAGAAAACGATGGCGGACAGGGCGCTTGCCAAAAGATACGCTGTAGGCGTTAGGGTTTGAAGTTTTTCGCCTATTATGGGGTAAAGCTGCAGCAATCTTATGGGCTGGTTAAGAATCATGACCGAAGCTGCTTCTATTAGGTGTACCGTGGCGATGAAGGTTAAGGAGCTGAAGGCCCATACCGATAATGCTTTCTTGCCCAAGAGAGTCCCTCACAAGCCGCCGAAGCATTGTCACATGTACTAACTATGGTATCTTAATATTTAATACGATATTCCGAAAACCGACATATATCAGCATACGTAAGCTCCGCAAGACTTGGAGACATCTCCCGCACAATCCCTTTTTTTGTGTGTTTTGTTGATGCTTTCGCATGCGGCGCGCCCACGCTACGCAACCAATTGACTGTCGATGTATACTTTCATCAAGATAGAATAATCGCACGCCCCTGACGCACGCAAAAAAGTGTGAATGAGAAGATGCTACTTCACGTTTCTTCTGGTTTTGCGCCTATTCACAACTAGACCTATTGCCATGAGAGTCGTCAGTGTTACATAAGGTGCCCAATGCACTTCTGAAATGCGCCCTTCCACTGGGATCGAATAACCACCGACCGGAGTAGATAGCGTGCTCAGTTCCACTTTGTCAACAACGAATTCAAAGTCAGAGTAGTAACTTGTTTCATAGAATGTCCAATCCCAAGCGTGGCATATGATTTCTATTTTCATATGTGCTTTGTCAACTGACCCTGGAATTGGATATTCGTATACGTACCAACTTTGTCCATCAGCGCCTGTTACCGTAGAGTTGTAGTAGTTAAAATTCAGAAACTCCCCGTGAGCGAAAATCGCACCATATGGGGAAGATGCAATACTTGCATTATTAATGTACAGCATGACGTAGTTGCTCCAACCCCAAGAAATGCTGTGCGTGCTCTTGATATCCCGTACATAGATTCGTACGTAAGTAGCCGACGGGGCAAAAATCCAGTCTTTTGTCTCAGCGATAGTTTGAGAGCCTCGCCCTTGCCTTAACCCTTCGTCAACAACCCTTGAATGCAGCCACAACGATTGGCTTCCCTCAAAGTACTTCTGGTCGGTTTGTTCCATCCCATGTATGAAAGTTGCGGTTTTTGGGCCATCTGGAGGGTCGGTTAGATCAGCTGCAATCATGGACCAGTTGTCTGGGACAAGACCCACTGTGCCACTTTCAAAGCTTCCGTTTGGAACAAGAACCCATGACGCAGAAGCTTGTAGAATGAATGTGGTTGTTAGCATCAAACTCAAGAAAAGCAGAGGTATTCTTCTCATTTTCTCCTTCTCCGATTGAGTATTACAGAATTTGCTAATAAAACTTGTGAAAGCTACTTCTATCGAGTGCCAGAAAGCACGCGGTCATATACAGAGGCATAACTGCTCTCCATTTTCTTTGTCGCGCGCGCTTTACTTTTCCCGCGCCTTGCGTCTAATTGCTGCAAAGAGAGTGGACAGTATCATCGCCATACCTAGATAGAATGAAGCTGGTGTTGTCGCACTAGATCCTCTCATAGAAACGGAGTAGCCCCAGACTGATGATGATATAATAAGGACAAGGGTCATGTTCTGGTCCACGTAAACGTTTGCTGATCCAAGTTGATAACCCTGTTTCTGGGCATTTATCACATAGGTGCCTTTTGTTAAAGCGAACACTACGAATCCACCATCCGTCAGTTTCAACGCGCGCGCCATCCCTATACGTAAATCCTAAAAGGAGTCACCACGCATCTATATGACGGGATAATATTGCA
>CAZUFK010000014.1:0-25526 GCA_964619695.1 uncultured Candidatus Bathyarchaeia archaeon | reverse complement strand
CGCAAACTGCCTTGTGCATCTCTTTTCTCTCATACGTCAACTCTCTCAACTCCTTCACGGTTGCTGTGCAAAAATCGCTTCTTGCACGCTTCATCCACCGTTCACACCGCTGCTTATAAACAACATGTCTAAAATCATGAAATCCAGACTTGTAGAAATCAAATTCGAGATCAATAGGAACATTCAACAAGCTCTTTTTGTGACCCATGATTCATCTTCAACTCCTCAAAGTCAATACACTCTTCAAGCTTGATACTGACACATTTCGCAATCCTAGTGCACACTGTCTTTTCTGCTGGCAAGCTTGAGATACGACATGATTTATTATTATTTTATATAAAGGACTGGTCCAAATCGAGGATGAGAATGCTTGAGTGTTAGGAATGAGCTAAAATCTGAAATCTCTGTAAATTGCAAGTCTTTTCAAGAAATCTCTTCAAAAAGCATTGCTTCGTTTTGTGGTTTGTTGGCGCGGGATGTACGGTTTGAACCCACGCCCTCCTTCTGCAGTAGCGGACGGATGCTTGGCCCCAGTGGAAAAACCGAAAGTCGGCTCATCACGAAAAATTAGCTCACAAGAAGGCCATAGGACAGGTTTCAAGCTGATGAACCCAAGCGCAATAGGCATGCGGAAGGTCTTCTTGGGTCTTGCTGTTGGTTGAAGGTATATATATGGGGGTTAAAATTCGCAGCCACGCTCAAGCTGGGTCAATTCTTGTGACGTGGTAAGCGTTATATAGTCTGTCTTGCTCGTTATGTGGTTTGGTGTTTCGTAATGGGGTATTGTCAAACAGAACCCTGAGAATCGTGTTTTGAAAAGCAGAAAACACCTTAGAAACCCCGTGAACGTTTCCGAAAACAACCCTAAGGAAAGAGAGCTTTCAGACGCAGACCACCGCTTGATTGGACAGCAGCTTGACCTGTTCAGCATCAGCGACCAAGTTGGCCAAGGACTCGCACTCTGGCATCCAAAAGGCACATTGATACGCAATTTGATACGCGACTACTGGGAAAAACAACACATCCAAAACGGCTACCAACTCGTCACCACTCCGCATATTGCGCGCAGCGAACTCTGGCAAGTCTCTGGACACCTAGACTACTACAGGCGAAACATGTACATCTTCAAAAAAGCAGGCGAAACCTACGTAGTCAAACCCATGAACTGCCCCTTCCACATAGCCATCTACAAAACCAAACCCCGAAGCTACCGCGAACTCCCCATACGCTATGCAGAATGGGGAACAGTCTACCGCTACGAACGCTCAGGCACACTACACGGCTTGTTGCGCGTGAGAGGCTTCACACAAGACGACGCACACATATTCTGCACCGCTGAGCAAGTGGAAAGCGAAGTGCTCAGCCTACTCGCCTTCACACAACACCTACTCCAACGATTCGACTTCCACGAATATCGCGCAATCCTCTCAACCCGAGACCCCAAACAGCCACAGAAATACATGGGCTCACTGCAAAAATGGAGCCACGCACAAAAAGCATTAGCCAACGCACTAGAGCGTAAGCACATTCCCTACCGTGAAGTGCCTGGTGAAGCCGTTTTCTACGGCCCAAAAATCGACCTCAACATCGTAGACGCCTCAAACCGCCAATGGCAATGTACCACCATCCAATTCGACTTCAACCTCCCCAAACGCTTCAACACACGCTACACAGCACAAGACGGCAAAGAACACGAACCCACGATGATCCATCGAGCACTACTAGGCTCAATCGAACGCTTCTTCGCCACACTCCTAGAACACACCAAAGGCAACCTCCCAACATGGCTCGCACCCACACAAGTCGCCATCCTACCCATCAGCACCGAACAGAAACCCTACTCCGAAACCGTCCACAGGCAACTCGTAGCCCAAGGCATACGATCAGAACTTGACACCACCGACGCCACCATAAGCCACAAAATCAGACAAGCCGAAACCCAAAAAACCCCATACATGGCAATAGTTGGCAAACGCGAAACCGAAACAGGCAAGCTGTCAATCCGAAAACACGGCAAAGGCAACATAGGCCAAATGAACATAGAAGAACTGGCATCAACCATCAGGAAAGAAAGCGACTAACAGGGCGAATCAAACGGCCTTGGAAGCGATTTGCAGGAACCTGAACGTGGATTCGCAGGTGATCGCCTTCTGAACCCGCCGATTAGCCTCCAACCCCATCCTAGAACCCCACACCCAATAACCAAACCGCTTCTCAGGCAGAAAACTCCGCGGAAAAGCCACCAAACCATCCTTAGCCCTGAAGCCCTCAAGCATCGACAGCGACCGCCTGAACCACGAACGCCCTCTGGCCGTTTCCGAACGACTCAACAAGTTCAGCCACAGCAGAAAGCGGCCGAAATCCTTCGCCTGCACCTTTGACTCAAGATATCCGGGCAAGTGAACGCTCCAACCCATCGCATAATACTGGCCAGACTCTCTCCTGATTACTCCGTAGCCCTGTGGAAGCTTCTGGTATTCCGGCCTCAGAATGAAGGCCACAATTGCCTCCACTTTTTTTCTAAACTCCGCATCGCCAGCCATCCGCGAGGAATGCAGAAAGGCATTAACGTCATGTATCCACGGAAGCTGCATCTCATCGTCAACATGAAGCTCAGGGTTTATCAGTGGATAACGCCTGAAGCTCTTTGGAAAGCCACCGAAAGAATCCTGAGGCACATAAACATCGTCCACCTTCCCTCTCTTTGCAAAAGGATAGACCGTATCCAGCCTCTTCATAATCATAGTGTCAACCGCATCGTCATCCGAATATTCCGTCATCGACAAGAAAGCAGCAGCTAACGTGCGGTAGAACGTCGGAAAATAACCTTCGTTAGGGAGATGAATCTGCTCCGCCAACCAGCGACGAAACGGCCTCGTTCTCTCATCAAAAACCCTCACGCCTTTTCTCAGTCCGAACTCGTACAGCTTGCCCATCGCATTCTCAAAAGCCTCTGTTTTGCCGCCATGCATACCGTTCCTGCCGAAACCCGGACGAAGATAGGCCAGCCAATACTGAACCAGCTCGTCGGAAAGAAGTTCCCTTCTCAATGAATCAGCCTTCCTCTCGTCCGAAACCCCGAGAAGCTCAGTTGCCACCCGATACCTGATTACCGGGCCAGCATTCTCGAGAAGCCAATCCGCTGCAGACCTACCAGCCACCATCCTCACCCCAGCAGAGACCGTTCAAACATACGTCTATCGTTTTGGAAGTAAAGAGATTTTAGTCTATCCAACGCATAAGCTAGCTGGCTGAGAACGGAGAATGACGCAGAAACACCTATTTGAATATTCTGAAAGGGAGAATCTGCCTCCGAAAAAGGAAGAGGCGAAAGCGGAAGCTCCACCCATCGTCATCGCAGCAGTCGCAAGAGGCGAGAAGCGTGTGTCTCCGCCTGTGGCCCCCGAGAACCTTCCGCCCTCCTATTTTGTCTCAGCCACATACGACGGCAAAAAAAGAAAAGCCGTCATCAAACTCTACGAACCCACATCAGGCCAGATCTTCTTCTGGTACGACAACAAAGGTCACCAACCCTACTGCCTCACAAACCTGTCACCGCTCGAACTCGAAAAACTCCCCAGACTAATGCACCATGAAGGCTTCGACCGCTTCGAAATAGTAGACAAATTCGACCCACTCCTCAACAGAAACGTCAAAGTGACAAAAATCATAACGAAAGACCCGCTTGCCGTCGGTGGTCGTCCTGCAGGCTGCATAAGAGACATCATCCCCGAAGACTTCCCAAACGTCTCAGACACACCCATCGCACCTGAAGAAATCAAAGTCTGGGAATCCAAAATCAAATACTATGAATCCTACATCTACGACGAAAAGCTCTCCCCAGGCATGATATACCAAGTCAAACAAGGCAACCTCACACAAGCCAGCGTAGACCAAGCCGAAAAAATGGTCACACAACTCAAAGCCATCTTCAAAGACGAAACAGACGAAGAAATGCAGTTCATCGAAGAATGGGCCAGACTCCTCGAGTATCCAGCACCCAAATTCCGCCGCGTAGCACTGGACATCGAAGTCCTCGCACCCATACCCACACGCGTACCAGACCCGCGAGACGCAGCCTACCCCATCGTCTGCGTATCACTCTACAGCTCAGACGGAACACAAAGAGTTCTGCTTCTCAAACGCGAAGGCATCCGCGAAGGAAACGAGCACCTGCCAGCCGAAGTCGAAGCAGAATACTTCGACAAAGAAGACAAACTCATACGAGAAGTGCTCGACGCGCTCTCGGAGTATCCGTTTGTGCTGACGTTCAACGGCGATGACTTCGACCTACCCTACATCTACCACCGAGCACTAAAGCTGGGATTCAAGTACAGCGAAATCCCAATAGAGCTTGGCAAACGCTCCACGCTACTGTCATATGGCGTTCACATCGACCTGTACAAGTTCTTCTTCAACCGCTCCATCCAAGTCTACGCCTTCAACAACCGCTACCGAGACGTGACACTCGACGACGTAGGCAAAGCACTCATAGGCACCGAAAAAATCAAGTGGAACAAACCCCTCGGCGAACTCACCTACTCCGAGATGGCCAAATACTGCCTCCGAGATGCAGAGATAACCTACAAGCTCACAAGCTTCGAAGACGAACAAACCATGAAGCTCATACTGGTCCTCGCGCGAATCAGCTGCATGCCCATGGACGACGTAAGCCGCCAAGGCGTATCGCGATGGATTAGGAACTTCATGCAACGCGCACACCGCGAGAGAAACATGCTGATTCCTGAACCGAGAGACATTCTGGCCGTGAAGGGTAAGACTTCGACGAAGGCCATCATCAAGGGCAAGAAGTACAAAGGCGCAATAGTGGTTGAGCCTACTCCTGGCGTGCACTTCAACGTGGCCGTCATGGATTTCCCAAGCCTGTACCCCTCCATCATCAAAGTCTGGAACCTAGGCTACCAGTCCATCCTGTGCCAGCACCCCGAATGCCGAACCAACCTAGTCCCAGACACCACAAGCTGGGTATGCACCAAGAAACGCGCCCTCGAAAGCCTCCTCATCGGCTCGCTCCGCGACCTCCGCGTACAGTGGTACAAAAACAAAGCCAAAGACAAGACGCTGCCTCCCAACCTGCGAAGCTGGTACAACGTCGCACAAGGCGCATTGAAAGTCATTCTGAACGCTAGCTACGGCGTGTTCGGAGCCGAAAGCTTCGACCTCTACTGCCCGCCCGTGGCTGAAGCCACTGCCGCAATCGGCAGGCACTCGATCACCCAGATACTCAACAAAGCCAAAACCCTCGGAATCCAAGTCCTCTACGGCGACACCGACAGCCTCTTCCTCAAAAACCCCACAAAACCACAAACCGACGAACTCGTCCACTATACTGAACACGAACTCAAAATGGGCCTAGACGTCGACAAAGTCTACAAATATGCAGTCTTCAGCTCACGCAAGAAAAACTATCTAGGCGTGCTTGAAGATGGCACAGTTGACGTCAAAGGCCTGACAGGCAAGAAACGACACATACCCGTCTTCATAAGGAAAGCCTTCGAGCGAATGAAACAACGCCTAGCCACCGTCAAAAACCCAGCAGACTTTGAAAGCGCCAAAAAAGACATCGCCCAAATCGTCCGCGACTGCTACATGCAGTTGAAGCGCCGCGAATGGGAAAGCATGAGTGACCTAGCCTTCAACGTAGTGCTAGGCGAGGACTTGGACAGCTACAGGAAAACCACGCCCCAACACGTCAGAGCAGGCAGAATGCTAAAAGACAACGGACGCGAACTCAGAGCAGGAGACCTCATAAGCTTTGTCAAAGTCATCAAACCCCCACACGTCAAACCCGTCGAACTGGCTACAAAAAGCGAGGTTGACGTAGACAAGTACATAGCCTACCTGCACTCCACGTTCGACCAAGTCCTAGACGCACTAGGCCTAGACTTCGAAGAAATCATAGGCCTAACAAAACTCGAACGCTTCATGTAAGCACCCTTGTTAAAACATAGAAAAACGTGAATTTGAGGCGATCGCGAAGGCCTATTCTTCTGCCGTAGTCTTCAGCCCACGCGACCTCAGCGGTTCCAGAATCTTCGGTCTGCTTAAGAGAGCCAACAAGAGGTAACCGATTCCCGCTATGGCTATGAGGCTGCTGGCGGTAATGCTCACGATGCTTGCTGCCCACACAGGCCAGCTAACCGGTATTTTAAGACTGAAGATGTCCGAAGGCCCTCCGAAAATCATCCAGACATAGCTGCCTACAAGAACGCCTATTGCTACAGAGCCAGCCATACAGCCAACGAACCTCCTCTTCCTCAACATGTAGATCAACAGGCCAGCAATCAGATTCGCCATCGGACCGAACGCAACATCGTAAACACCGTTTGACAACGCAGCTGACGTATAGGTGTTGCCAACGAAAGCTCCTAAAGTCATTCCAATGATGGCTGGCCACCCTAGAAGCGCGGCCAACGGAATCAAACAGTCAGCGATACGCAACTGGATAGTTGCCGCAGCGCTTATGCCCTGCACAATAACAAGCACCGCATACAAAGCTGAGAGAATCGCGGTCAAGGCCAAGTCTCTGCTGTCAAATCTCACATTCATTCACCTCCAACTCCCGGGGTTTGTTGATGGCGGAACGGGTGGAGGTCCACTCACCCGCCAAACAGAACTAAGCACGCGATCCTGAGTTATTAAGCCTTGCTGAAGGCTACTTGGTTGCGGCCGCAGCTTGAACCTTCTCTTCCGGTTCGGCGGCAACTTCCAAGGTGACACCATCCTCTGCCGTGGATTCTGTGCCCACTTCCACGCTCACGCCCTCCGGTGGCGCTGCCTGCTTGTCAGAGTGCAACAGGTCGTTTGGAGGTGGTGGAGCGTTGAGAATCGTTGACATGAGGTACATGGCCGTGAATGCTGACTGGTAAATGCGCTGGAAGAGGATAGGCATCTTCGTCTCAGGGTCAACCTCAAGCATTTTCTGTATGTCAGCATCCTTGCCTGACAAGGAAGCTGTGCCGTCAACCTGAAACTTCACGATGCTTGGCTTAGTGGACAGAAACAGGCTGAAGCCGATGAAGCTCAATTGGCTCTTCCGCTCTTTCTCCTCGAGCTTTGCCTTCACGTCGAACGTCACAGTCTCAACCGTCCCCTTGAAGGTCATTCTGTTACCTACTAAGCTAGTGATTTCTATCTTGACTGAAACATTCGGAATGAAGGATGCTGGACAGATGGCTGATTCCCCACATTAACCAAGCATAAGATCAGCTAGGCCTCTGACCTCCGTAACGTAAGCCTCGACACAAAACGATTTTTGCCTTTTGTGTGTAACACCACACTACACACGCATAACCCCGCGAAAAACAGCCCAACGCTACCTAGAACACTTCGATCAGCGAAGCAGCCAAAGTCGAAACAGCCACGATAAACGAGATAACCAAAACCACTTGCCGCTCGGTCAAAGGACGGCGATAAGTCACCAGCGTAACCAAACTGCGCCTATGGTCAGAAACCAGCCTCTTCCCATCAAACGAAACATTCGCCTTAGTCCTGAAAAAGAAAAACGTCAACAAGATCAAAGAGGAATTAACCACGTAAGGCAGAATCGAGATGATCAGATTGAACTTCAGGTCCGACATTATCGCAAACGAGACCAGCGACATCCCTATAGCGAAGGATCCTGTGTTGCCCACGAAAATCCTGCCTCGAAAATTGAGAGCGGTAAGCACAAGCCAAGCAATCAACGGACCACACATAAGCAAGGCGTAGGATCTTGAAAAAACCATCAGCCCAACCATCATTATACCTGGACAGATCGTTTCCAAACCATTCAATCCACCAAGCTGGTTCACAGTATTGGTGATTATCGTGACAAGCAAAGGAATTATTATGAAGAAGTAGTACACGCCAAAGTCTATTGTCCCTATGAACGGAAGCGAGATGGCAGTGCGCACGTCAGGCCGAGAAGCCCAAGCTAACGAGATAAGCGGTATGGCAGCTATCAAGGGCAGAAAAGCCTTGTAACGCCACTTAAGATCTATCCAATCGTCCAGCAAACCAAGGAAGCCACCGAACAATACGCAGACCGCCAAGGTTAGAACCGGAGAGATCCCATTCGAAACCTCCACGACATTAAAGAAGTATACAAGAAAGAGGTATACGACGCTGACCAAGACGTAGACCACTCCAAGTCCGTTCGGAACCAACGGCTTGTTAGGCTTGTGCTGGTCAGGAACCTTCGGAAACACGTTTCCCCTTTCCTTAACGGCTTGGATGATCAGCATCATACAAGGCATAGTTGATCTTGTAGAGACATACTAGCGGAACGATGCCTCCGTACCTGTTACTCGCTACGGTCGCCGAGAGAGTCAGCCCTGAAAAGAATGCTTCGTCAAAGTACGTCGGCTTCGTAATGTTGCTAGCGTCAGGATCCGTCACTCCGTTCGTCGTACACCATTGGTTCTTGCCATAACCCATTAGCTTGTAAATCACTGTGTTTATTCCGGCCGTGTTCCATTTCCATGCGTTCGAAGTGTAGTTCCCGAACGTGGTTTGGTTAGTCCATGAATTCGCTTCGTCGATCAACCCGGTGTCTATGAATCTCTGGCGCGCCTTGCCTGAGATTTGCGCCATCCACGTCCATTTTCCGTTGTCTCCGCCTCCGCCGTCAAGCCAGCTTCCATCATTGCCGAAAGTCGCAAACACAAGCACGTACTCAGTATTGTATTGTCTCAGCATCTTCACTGATTGAGTCTCGTTGGCCATGAATGAGAATCCAATGTTCTCTATCTGTGTACTATTTATGGTAGCGTTGTCCGCAAGCGTCGTCACGTTGCCTAACACCGTCAACCAATAGCCATAGTCCCACCAACTGCTCACCACAGTGCCTGCCTTGAGGTTGTTCTGTGTCCACTGCAACATATCCAACCATTCGTTCACTTGGTCGTTAGGCGCGATTGGAAGGCTACCTGCAGATATCGTCGTCGGAGAGTAAGCCTGCTTATACACCTTGGGCATCGGAAAAGCGAAGTTCGACATCAAAATCAAGAATATCAAAAACACGGCAGCGCCGCTGTATTCCCTTCCCACATGTTCCATGCTAAGCTTCCTCTTTACGGTTATTTTCGGCGTTTCTTTAAGCAACGCGTTGAAGGGCTTCAACACTCCCACTATGCCTATTGCTCCCAACAGCCCGAAGGCAGGGGCCATTAGCACCAGCAGCCTAACCATTGAAGAAGCAAAGTAGAGTGAAGTCAAACCGAAGATCAGAATAAACAAGTTCCTATTGTTGGGCCTCCTCATCACGAAATACAGTCCAGCCACGAAGAACACAATGCCGATGCCGAACTCGTAGTATATCGAGCCCCAGGCCGAGATCCTGTGCTCCGCAACTGATTCTATGAGAGGAGAACCTGAACGCACGAATGGATCGATTACGGAAATGAACTTCCCAGCAATGCCACGCATGTAGCCCAACTGCCAGAGCACGACAAAACCTCCAATCAGCAAGGCCAAGAACACTGCGGTGAGGAGGATCTTTGTCCTCGTGGTTTTGATGGCTTTGAGGATTTCGGACACGCAAAGCAGGAGGAAAATGCCCGCAACTGGCAAAACGGCGAATGTTGTGAGGTATGAGGGGGCAAGCTTGGGCACATTGATCGCTATGAACAGGCCCAGTCCGAAAGTCAGGCTGTATGACAGGAACAGGTGTTGCGTATACCTTCTCAGCACAATCAACAAGAACACGTAAAGCGCCAAGACGCCCACGGCAAAGTACGCCGCACCCCATCCAGCAATAACGTTGCCCAGCATCAGCCCTGAACCCAAGGCATATCCCACGCTGGACTTCGTCGATCGACCGTCATCAATTGACCGCAGGAACATCAGCATGAACAACAAAATGAAGGGTATCCCTATTATCTCGTCGTCAAACCATCCGACTGATGATCGCTGAATGAAGGAAGGGCTAAGCGCGAGGAAAAGCGCTGCAAACAGTCCTGCTGGCTTTCCGCCGATGTCTTTGCCTAGGAAGTAAATCACAAAACAAGCCAGCATGCCGAATACTGGCGCAAGAAGCGCGCAAAAACTCATGGCGTCTATTCTCACACCTAGCGATGAAACTATCTGATACAGAAACGCGCCTGTCATGGGCAATCCAGGGTATCCCGCTTTGGCAACGTCTATGCCTCCTGGATACCACCTTTGAGTATCAACCCAATCCGTGGGCAAAACCCAAGACATGAACCCGTTGTCGATTATGTACTTCGTAAACCGATACTGGAAGTAGCCGTCAAATTCGGTTATGTGAACTGTACTGCTTTGAAGCTCCCAGCGCAATGGAAACAAGCGTATGGCAAAAGCAACGAAGAGTATTAGTGCCAGAGCTGAGAAAGTTATCAGCGAATCGTGGCTGGCCTTGACTCGCAGCTTTCCCACGCCTTTGAGACCGTTAACAACGCGTTCCCTCTTGAAGGCCCCTCTTATATCCATTTTCGAGTCCATCTCCTTTGCAGATTATTACACAGATTACCAAGGTGTTTTATTATCCTTGCGGTTAAGTAAAGGTCTGTATGCCACACGCCAGACTAGGAGCTGGTTCCTGAAAAAAAGGAGAAAGGGAGGACGTTTCAGGCTGTCTTCCGTTTGGAACCGTATTTGTCAGCGTCATAGAACGGGAAGGGCACTATTCTTGCCTTGGCCAGCTTGTCCCGGATCTTCAACTTCACGATGCTCCCTTCCTGTGCGTGAGGTGTTTGAACGTGGCCCATTCCGATGCCGCACTTTAGTAGGGGTGAAAAGGTTCCGCTGGTCAGCTGGCCTATTTTCCCGCCTGATTCGCTGTATATCTCGAAGCCTGCTCTCGGTATTCCCTGATCCACCATCAGAAGGCCGATACGTTTACGCTTTACTCCCTCGGTCTTCTGTCTTAGCAGCGTTTCCTTGCCGATGAATTTTTCTTTTTGAAGCTTCACGACGAAGCCTAGTCCAGCCTCTAAGGGCGTCGTATTTTCGTCTATGTCATTTCCGTAGAGGCACAGCCCCGCCTCGAGTCTCAATGTGTCTCTGGCCCCCAGGCCGCAGGGCTCAATCCCAGAGTCCTTACCCACTGCGAGTATGGCATTCCATAGGTTCACAGCATTGTCAGGTTTAGCCAGCGTGGCGTTCCAAACGAAAACCTCAAACCCATCTTCGCCCGTATATCCTGTCCGAGAAAGGAAAACCTCAACTCCAGCCAGCTGCGAACGCCCACATTTGAACCGTTCAATCTTGTTCAAGTCTTCAGAAGAAATGGCTTGGAGCGTCTTTGCAGCGCGGGGGCCCTGAACTGCCAGCATAGCCACGTTGTCTGAAACATCCTCAATCCTGACCTCGAACCCTTTCGAGTTTCCGACGATCCAGCTGTAGTCTTTCTCGCGGTTGCCAGCGTTGAAGACTACTAGGAACTTCTCGGTTTCCAGCCTGTAGATGACGAAATCGTCTATTATGCCACCGTTCTCGTAACACATTACCGAATACTGCGCTGCATTGAGCATCAGTTTTGAAACGTCGTTCGTTACTATGTAGTTCAAGAAACGCTCAGCGTCGGCCCCTGTGATCATTACTCGTCCCATGTGAGATATGTCGAAAATGCCCGCGTTGTTCCGGACGGCCATGTGCTCGGGGATTATGCCTTTGTACCATAGAGGCATTTCGAAGCCTGCAAAGGCCGTCAGTTTCGCAGTCTGTGTGTACACAGCGTGGAGTTGGGTTTTGCGAATACTCTCCATGAGACCCCTCCTCAATCAGCAGTTTATCTTATGGGTTTTACTTCCACGTCAAGAGGCACCAGTGAAAGCTTCTTGCCGCACTTGGGGCATTTTCCGTCACGCAAATGTAGAATCTCATCTGGAGGTTTCAGTTCGGCGCCCTCATACAACAGGCAACCACAAGCTTGACAAGTAATATGTTGAGGCAAGACGCAACACTCCACTAAGCAATAAAGCAACTAGACACTCTGGCGTATTTATCGGTTGCTAAGCAAAAAAGCGCCACGGCAGATTCAGGAATCAATACAGAGTGGCATGAATGACCCAGCGCTCCAAAGACCGGACCAGACTGAAGACTGCAAGACCACCGCGGGATGGAAAAGTGGGAAATGTGGCGAGTTCTAGTAAGGCGGCATTCCGCCCATGCCGCCCATTCCCGGAGGCATTCCGCCTTTCGGCATAGGAGGCTCCTTCCCGCCGCCCTTCGAAGCGATCAAGTCGTCAATCTTCAAAATCATGTTCGCGGCCTCACTGGCTGACTTAATGACCTGCAGCTTGACGCGCAATGGCTCAACAACTTTCAGCTCAAGCATATCCTTGACTTTTCCAGACGCTACGTCCACGCCGAAATATGCGCCGTCAGCACCTTCGTGTTTTGCACGCAAGGCCACCATAATGTCAATTGGGTCCAAGCCAGCGTTCTCAGCCAGAGTCAACGGAATTGCTTCAACTGCCTCTGCGAAAGCCTCAATTGCCAGTTGCTCGCGGCCGCCAACTCTCACTGCATACTCGCGTAGCTTCTTTGCGACTTCGGCTTCAGGTGAACCGCCGCCTGCCACGATCTTGCCGTCCTCAACTACGTTTCTGACCACGCATAAGGCGTCGTGCAACGAGCGTTCAGCCTCGTCAATAACGTGCTCTGCGCCGCCTCGAACGACGATAGTCACTGCCTTCGGGTTCTTGCATTCCCTGATGTAGAGAAGCTTGTCGTCGCCTATTTTGACCTCTTCAACGATCTTGGCCCTGCCGAGCACGTCAGCCGACAAGTCCTTCGAGCTTGCCATTATCTGCCCGCCAGTAGCCTTCGCCAGCTTCTCCATGTCGCTACTACTAACGCTCTTCACAGCCAGAATCTCTCTCTTGGCCAGAAAATGCAACACAAGATCATCAATGCTCTTCTCGCTGAGAACCACATTAGCGCCGCTCTTGGCGATTTGGTCCACCATCTCTCGCATTATGCGCTCTTCCTCATCCAAGAACATCTTCATCTGCTCAGGACTCTCAATGTTGATCTTGGCGTCAAACTCAGTCTTCTCGATCTCAAGCTTCGCATTCAGCAATGCTATCTTGGCGTTCTCAACCAGCTTCGGCATTTGTGGGTTGGCTGCTTCTTTGTCAATGACCATGCCTCTGACAAGCTCGGTTTCGTCCAAGCCTTTCCCTTGCTTCTTCAAGACCTTAATCAGGTCAATGTCCGCCTTAATCTTGCCATCTGTTTCTTCAGCCACCTGTTTGACGGCCTTGACAGCCAGCTTCGCAAAATGATCCTTCGCAACAGTAATGCCCTTGCTACCTAGCGAGGTTAAAGCAACATCGACAAGCCTTTTCTCGTCGTCCACCGTTACTGAAATAGCCATCTGGTTCAGAACCTCTTGGGCTCTCTCGCCTGCCTTTCTGTAGCCGCTGATAATGACCGTTGGATGGATGTTCTGATCTAAGAGGCTTTCAGCCTTGGCCAGCAGCTCGCCAGCCAAAACCACTGCAGTCGTCGTACCATCGCCGACTTCGTTGTCCTGCGCCTTCGCCACCTCGACAAGCATCTTAGCCGCAGGATGCTGCACATCAAGTTCCTTCAGGATCGTCGCGCCATCGTTGGTGATCGAAACGTCGCCGAAGCTGCCCACCAGCATCTTGTCCATGCCCAACGGGCCTAATGTTGTCTTCACAGTGTCTGCGATGATTTTAGCCGCCATGATGTTGTTTTTCATCGCTTCTTTTCCAGTGGTTCTGCCTGTTCCCTCTCTCAGTACGAGAACAGGAACTCCTCCTGAAGGCATTTCAGACATATGCAACCATCTCCATCCATACTTTCTAAATTGAACTCTGAGATTTCTACCAAAGAGGATTACTTATAAACGTTTCTAGCTGTCACCAGCCTTAATGATATGGTATCCTGAAGCCTTCCGGAGTCTGTTCATGACCGCTAAGCCCAATCCCTCAGCAGGCACACTCTCAGCCACAATAACGTCCACGCCTTCCGCATCAAACTCCCTCAAAAGCCTGAATAGACTCCTTGCAACACCCACTAGGTCGCCTCTACTGCCAAGAGACCTCACAACGTCCGCTTTATAGCCGCCCATGCTTTCATCTGTGCACAGAATGCCGACCCTGCAGCCCTTTTCAGCGTATGACTCTGCCAGCTTCTTTACGTTGCGGATTACATCCGAAAGCGCTCCTTCAACGACTACAACGTCTGCCTTGGGGGCATAATGTTTATGCTTGATTCCCGGTGAACGCGCTTTTTCAGCTGGCAAAGGCCTGTCTGCAACTACGAACGGGCTTAGCTCCACTCTGCCTAGAGCTTCCTGCAACGCCTCGTAGGGCGTACCTCCAGGCCTGAGAACCTGCGGCGGATCAACCGTCAGATCCAGAACCGTAGACTCTACTCCAATGTTAGTAGGTCCAGCGTCCAAGACAGCGTCAATCCGTCCATCCAAATCAGCCATAACGTGCTCTGCTGATGTTGGGCTGGGCCTTCCGGCGAGGTTGGCGCTTGGCGCTGCAATAGGGCAGCCGCTCTCTTTGATCAGTGCCAGTGCAACGTTGTGCTTAGGCATCCTGATCGCAACTGTATCCAAGCCTGCAACCGTAACGGAAGGCACAACTTCCGAGCGATGGAAGATCAACGTCAACGGTCCTGGCCAAAACGTTTCCATCAGCCTCTCTGCAGTATCCGAAACCTCCTTAACCAGCTTGGAAACATCCCTTGCGTTGCCTACGTGTATTATCGGCGGGTTGTCAAGCGGTCGCTGCTTGGCTTCGAAAAGGCTCATAACCGCCCTTGGATTCAGCGCATCCGCACCTAGGCCATAGACGGTTTCAGTTGGGAAGGCCACTAGGCCGCCTTTCTTGATCAAGTCTGCTGCCACGCGAACCTTCTTCGGGTCTGGCGTTTGAGAATCGACCTTCAATAGCAGAGTTCTCTTCATCAAACACTGACTAGAATGAAACCTAGGCATTTAAGCTTCTTCAAAACGAAGTAGAAAAGTGGCTTTTTTTAGACGACGTAGTAGTCGATGACTTTCTCTATGCTTTTCGGTGGGGCCTGTCTTGCCGCAAGCTGTTTGAGTATTTTTATCATCTGTGGTTGAAAACGGGCAATGTCAGTTAGCGACACCAAGCCTACGAGTCTCTTCCCTTCAACGACAGGCAGTTTCTTGATTTTCATTTGGAACATGAGCTTGACGGCTTCCTCCAAGTCCATGGAAGGCTCAACAACTACTAATGGACTTGTCATAATGTCGACCACTGCGGTTTTCTTTGCGTCTTTAGAATCTGCGACTACTCGTTTCAGGAGGTCGCGTTCAGTGATTATGCCCATGGCCTTGCCTTTCTTGACTGTAATCAGACAGCCGATTTCAAACTTGTTCATGACCTCAGCTGCCTCTTTGACCGTCGAGTTCTCGTCTATCGTTATTACTTCCTTTATCATCACGTCCTCAACTTTCAACGACACAGGCTTTTCCTCCTCTTTCTTACGAGACAACAAAACTCCCTGCTGTTCAACTAATGCTAGATTGCGCCATCAACTGTATATAAACTAGTGTGCGCAAATTCCGTTCACATGCCTTGCAACTTCCGAGCCAACATCGCAACACGCTTATCCACCGGTATTTGTGCACGCTCAAATTTCTCTCTGGGCTTCGTGAAAGGCCTTGTCGCGTCAACACCGACCTTCGTCGTCAAGCCTGTCTCTTGGTTGGCCGAGGAATCCAAGGTTGACCCGCGCGCATTGTTTACGACCACGAGGTCTTCGCTTGCCTGAAAGCGCGTGGCAATAGCCCATTCCACGTCAGAAGCGTCAAAAACGTCTATGTCGGAATCCACGACCACAGCGTGCTTCAGACTGGGGTGCGCCGCAAACGCTGCCAGAAGAGCATTCTTGCCGTCACCGTCAACCTGCTTCTCAACGGAGATCACTGCGTGAAGCCACCCGCAGCCTCCAGCCGAAAGATTGACCGCATGAACGTTGGGCACCACTTTGGAAACGGCGTCCCAAATCATGACCTCTTGTGGCAAACCCATCAGCAACTTGTGCTCAGCGCCTCCAGGCAGCAAGGCTTCACAAAGGCAGTCTTCACGATGCATCACGCCGACAATGTCCACGACAGGTTGCTTCCGCTGAACATCGTAGGTGCCAGTGATATCAACGAAAGGGCCTTCAACAACCTCTTTCGAAACTGAAATTCGGCCCTCCAAGACAAGCTCGGCCTCCGCTGGAGCACAGGCGTCCACATGCTCGCACTCGACCAAACGCAGACCACCATCCATCAGCGTGTTCGCAACCTCGAACTCGTTTACTCCAAAAGGAACAGGCGAAGAGGCCGCTAGCATGACTGCAGGGTTAACGCCAATCGAAATCGCCACATCCAAGTCTTTCCGCTTCTGCTTTGCCATGTTCCACAGCTTGAAAAGATGTCTGGGGACCAAACGAATGGCCAAGTGATTCTTGTCTAGGATTAGAAGGCGGTGAATGGACACGTTTTCAATCTTGGCGTCTGCATCTTTGGCGTGTATGCAGGCTGAAGTGATGTATTGGCCAGCGTCACGCTCAAAATGCGTTAGGAAAGGAATCTTGGACAGGTCAGTTTTCTCAACAACCTCCTTGACCTTACCATCACTTACAACATCGGCCTTCCTGGGTGAACGCCACGCGTTTGTTAGCTTTCCGTAAAGGCCTTTGTCGTCAACGTTGAGCGCCTCGCACAGCCTTTTCCGCGTTCCGCAAACGTTGGCCACGATGTTTGAGCTGAAACCTTTCACGTTTTCGAATGATAGAACAGGGCCTTCGTGGTCGAAGCTCTTCATAATGAAGGATGCCTCGAGACTGGGTGACACCTCTTCCTTCACGTGCAGGATTTCCTTTTCCTTCTCAAGTCTCTTGAGAAAGTCTCTCAGACTCATGCTGTAACCCCCTCTCTTTCCGGCTCTGGACGAGTAACCTTTTCAATCAGTTTCATGAAGATCGGCTGGACGCGGGCCTCGTCCATTGTTTCCAGATAAGTTGAGACCAAGGCAATCTTGCCTTTCTTTGATGCCAGATACTCTGCGAACATGCGCGTGGAGGTTGCGTTTCTGTCGCCGACGAGAACTGATGAGGAAGGTGATCCTATTAGGTCCTTGGGCTTGGGAACGGCAATGGCCAGCGTTCCCATCTTGTCCTCCCTCTCGCTCAGCAGTATGAAGCACGAGTTCTTCGACTCTACGTATACTGCTAGAAAATGCGTGTTCTGTTCGATAATCTCGTCTTTAACCACTTTCGCGCGTTCCATCCTTCGGACCTCCATTGCCTATTTATAGTTTCATGCAATCACTATTTATCATTTTCAAGAAGGCGAGACAGCCAATGACCGACAACCGACCTCAAAGAATCTTAGAGAGCCTTCGAAGGGCGTACGCGATGCCCAAGTGGATATCGCCCACGAAGGATTCGTTCAGAACACTGATCGTGACGATTATCTCGCAGAACACTGCAGACAGAAACACTGCAAGAGCCTTCGAAAACCTCTCGAAGCACTTCGAAATAACCCCCGAAGCACTGGCGAGCGCCGACACAGGCGAAGTTGAACAGTCTCTGAAAGTGGCAGGCTTGTACAGAAACAAGGCCAAGGCAATAAGACAGGTCTCCGAGATAATCCTTGACGAATACCACGGCGATCTGAAAATGATTCTATCGCAGCCTCTCGAAGAGGCAAGAAAAACACTCATGCGCCTGCCAGGCGTCGGACCCAAAACGGCTGATGTGGTGCTTCTCTTTAGTGCGGCAAGGCCTACGATCCCTGTTGACACACATGTCAACCGCGTGGCAAAGCGTCTGGGGCTGGCTCCTGCAAAGGGAGACTACGAAGCAGTTCGCGAATCACTCCAGTCACTCTATGACCCCAAAGACTATCTAGCAGTTCATGTGATGCTGATTTCTCACGGCAGAAAACACTGCAAATCAAGAAAACCGTTGTGCAAACAATGCCCAATAAGCGCACTTTGTCCATCTAGACAGTCGTGAGATAGGATGACTGAACTAGCCGAAGAGGTTGAAGCCTACTTTCCGTACGTTGAGGTGAGACCCTACCAAGATGACTTCATTACGACCATTTTCGAAGCGGTTGAGGGCGGGCGATCTGCTCTTGTTGAAGGAAGCAACGGTTTGGGAAAGACGGTGGCCGCGTTATCTGCGTGCCTTCCCACGGCGACCAAGAAGAGGCTCAAAATCCTCTACGTGGCCAGAACGCACCGTCAACACGACCGCGTAATTGAGGAACTGAAGACGATCTCCGCGAAAAGGCCTGTCTCAGGAATATCAATCCGTGGGCGCCACGAGGTATGCCTCAACCACGTTGCAACACGGTATGCGGTTGACGTTAGAGCCTTCATGGAGATCTGCGAGCTACTGAAAACCAAGAAACGGTGCCCATACTTCGAGAACACCGAGAAGAAAGAAGACGAGTTCTCATCGCTTCAGCAAGAGATCACCTCAAAACCCTACAAGGCCTCGGAGATCCAGAGAATTTGCCGCAAGAGAGGCTTCTGCCCCTATGAACTCGTGAAGTCCGTGCTACCTGATGTCAACGTTATCGCGTTAAGCTACTTGTATGTTTTCGACCCAGTCATCCGTCACGTCTTCCTTAAGAGCCTGGCAACAAGCCTTGACAAGATAATTCTCGTCATCGATGAGGCACACAACCTCCCGGAAACCGCGATAGACATTGCGAGCAGCCGCCTGACTCTCTTCGTGGTGAGACAAGCTGAAATTGAGGCGCAGAAGTTCAAACACAGAGACATTGCCACATTTGCAGACATTGCCAGGCAGGAGATTGAGAAGGAAGCAGCCACGATAAACAAGGAGTCTCTGGTTCCTTCCGAATTCATCACTAAGCTTGTCAAGGAAAGAGCGGGAATTGAAGAGCCTCTGACGTTCTTTGAGCATCTGGAGGATACTGGCAACGTTATCAGGCGTAGCCTGCTTGCTGAGGGAAAGAACCCGCGTTCCTACATCCATGGCATGGGCGAGTTCCTGAAACGGTGGACAGACACGGCTGGGGACGAATCGTTTGTGAACGTTGTTAGCAGGTACACGTCAAGAAGAGGCGTGCCTACGGCAAAGCTTGAAATAGTAGCCCTAGACCCGTCCAAGATAACTGCTCCTGTCTTCTCGTCTGTCTACTCGAACGTGGTAATGTCTGGAACGTTACAGCCGTTAGAGGCTTACATGAGGATAGCGAAACTCCCGGACAACACCATTCAATGCGTCGTGCCATCACCCTTCCCGAGAGAACATGTTTTGCCACTCATCAGTTGCGGAGTGACCACAGCAATGGAGAGAAGAACACCAGAAATGTACGGCAAGATCATAGAACGGATAGAGGAGGTTGTGCAGAACACACCTGCAAACACGGGAATTTTTGCAGCATCATTCGAGGTTTTGAACGCCCTGCTAAACGCAGGTCTAGAGAACGCCTTGGCTAGGCCTTTGTTCAATGAGCGCAGAGGAATGAGCTCCAAAGAAAATGAGAAAATGGTTGCCGAGTTTAAGGCATACGCTGACGGCGACGGCGCTGTGCTTCTGGGGGTTCAAGGTGGTCGTTCGTCAGAGGGCGTGGACTTCCCCGGGAACCAGATGAACTCCGTGGCCATCGTGGGAATCCCCTATGCCGAGCCAACGCCCAAAGTCAAGGCACAGATCGGTTACTTCGAAGGGCGGTTCCCGGGAATGGGACGCGAGTATGGGTATGTTTTGCCTGCGATGAAGAAGGCTTCTCAGGCTGCTGGGAGACCGATACGAACGTTAGAAGATATGGGCGCCATGATTTTTCTTGATCAACGCTTCGCTGCGCATTATTGTCAAGGCTTTCTGCCGCTGTGGATACGTGAGAATCTGAAAGTTTTGCCTGATGAAGGCTGTGCAATCTCGCGTGAGCTTCGGCACTTCTTCAAAAAAGTCTCTTAGGCCCTGAGTGCATTTTCATCCTGAAGGTTCTGGATTTCCTTCAAGTTCTTGTCCAGTTTCAATTTTCCCATAACGACTATTGCAATATCCTTGGAGACTGGCGTCAGAATCTTTAGGGTCTTTCTCAGGTAGTCGATCTCTTGGAGAACGCCTATTCCCCTGAACTTTCTCTTTGCGTCATACAGCCCTAAGAGTATGCCGTCTTCTTCGCCCTTCCTGATGATCGCGACTTTCTTTTTGGTAAATTCCTCAGCCTTCTTGAGGTTCTCTGCGCCGATCCATCGGGTTTTGCCGATGATCACGCTGACTTTGTCTCTCAGCTCCACATAGTGCAGTGGCTTCATCCCGAGTAAGGCATAGATTTTCGCGGCT
Source organism: uncultured Candidatus Bathyarchaeia archaeon (assembly GCA_964619695.1). GTDB lineage: Archaea > Thermoproteota > Bathyarchaeia > Bathyarchaeales > Bathycorpusculaceae > DATKKK01. The sequence continues at coordinate 5,222 of CAZUFK010000014.1, read as the reverse complement.
GCCCTTGGATTTGGCTGGCCACCGTTCAAACCGAAAACGTCGCTTTTCTCGACTTTCAGCCAGCTCAATGGTAGAGACTGTACTTTGGAGTTGCGCAAGTATTTGATGTAGCCTAGCTCGCGGAGGTTCTTGCGTCTCTCTTTGCTTCTTTGGCCAATGGCTGGAGGAGATTCGATAACGGCTTTCCTGAACTTTTCCAGAGCACCCAGGAGAGGAGCCAACTCGTCTTTCTGCTGGATGCAGAAAACCATGTCTGGGTTGAGCTCCTCCACGAGTTTGATCTTGTAGTAGATTGCATCTTCCTCCTCCACCCAGCCGTCGGTGTTTATGATCAAGAAGTCTGGATTGCTGGCGAGGATATCCTTCTTCAGCGTGGCCAATCCTTCAATCATCTTGCTAATAATCGTGCTCGGCGAAGTGACTCCTGCGAAGAAAACATTCCTAGTTTCCAGATTGAACAAGTCTGTGACTGGCCTCGTCACGAAGGTGTAAGATACTGTGCAGGGTGGACCTATGTCTGATTGCCCCAAGTCGCCATCCAAGATAGCGACTTTCTTCTTCTCCCGAAGTAGCCTGTTTATCAGGTATGTGCAGAAGCTTGATTTTCCCGAGTCAACAGTACCCAACACTAGCGCGGTTATGGGTTTCCCTTGAAGGGATGAAAGCTCCTCGTATGATTTGGCCCATGATGGAGGAATCGTGTTTCCTTCAGCTTCTTCAACGGATGCGCCTTCTCCTAGTGAGATGTTGAACGTTGCTGTTTCTTCCACTGTGAACGGTAGTCTTTTGCCTTCGCGTATGACGATTCTGCTTGTGTTTCCCACCTTGAAGCCGAATACCTCCGCTTGGCCTGAGGCCACGGCTACCGATGCTGGACCGTCGATTAGCAGAGTTTTGCCTTTTTCAGCTGTTTGGTTCATCCATTTTCCTCCGTGCGTATGCTTGGCCGTTTCTCCCAGCTATTCTCGTGGCTGAAACAATATCTCTCAACCCTCTTCTATGTTTCGCTTCGTTTAGGTGCCGGTCTGTTCCAGCCTCGCTCACGCTCTCCAACACGATATTCGATGGCAGAGCTCTATCGAGTGCGCGCAACAACCTCTCCTTGCAGGCTGGAACCCCGTCGCCTATCTTGACAGAGATGGACGCTATCGGAGTTGTCTCAAGGTTCTTCAACGAGCGCTTTATCTTCTCAACTGTTTCTTCGACGCTGAAACAGTTTCCAGTCTCGATCACTCTTCCATCTGCGAGAACTGCCAATCCGAAAACTTCTCCCGGGTCAAGACCTATAACGACTCTCTCGTAATATTCTTTTCCTTGAACGATTCGCAGTGCCTCGTTGATCAATGCTTCTGGCTCCACATTTTCTTTGTACGCTAGCACTTTTTCGTGATGTATCGATTGCTTCTCTTTTTCGGTGGTTATTACTGCTTTGATCTCTATGGGGATAGGCTCATTCGGGGTCAGGCTCAAGAATGGGATGTTTCTCTTTTTCAGTTCGTTAACGAGCAGGTAGTAGGCTTTTCCCGATGTCGTGGCCACAGCAATCTTCGCTTTCATGTTGCCTTCCAATTTTCACATACATCTATGCGTAAAGCAAATTATCACTTCCGCCGTTTATATTCCTTGACGTGGATACCGATGCTACAGAGGATCCCGACGGGCAGCGTTTCAATTGATAAAGTCCTAGAAGGCGGTCTCAATTCTGGAAGCGTCACCTTGGTCTACGGGGAGGCAGAAACGGGGAAAACCACGCTGGCCGTTCAATGTGCCATAAACTGTGCACAGCAAGGCTACAAGACGCTGTTCGTGGACTGTGACGGCACGTTTTCCGCTCGGAGACTGTCTGATGTGGCCTCTGAGCGACTGAAGGAGATTGCGGATCTCATAATCCTGATGAGGCCAGAGAGTTTCAAAGAGCAGACAACAGTCATAGATAAGCTTCCGGAATATGCCACTCGGAGCTTCGGGTTGTTGGTTATTGATACGTTCACGTCGCTTTATCGTCTTAGGGTTGCAGAGTTGCCGAACAAGACGTTTGAACTCAACCGTGAACTGAATAGGCAGGCAGCATGTCTGGCGCAGATTGCCAGAATCAGCAAAATCGCGGTCTTGGCTACGAGCCAAGTGCGAAGCATTCTGAACGATGCCAATATGGGCGTTGAGCCTGTCGGTACGAGGGTGTTGAAGTTTTGGGCTGATACGATAATCCTCTTGAAGCCCAGCGAAGGCACGGGATTGATTCGAGCGGTTTTGGAGAAGAACCTGAAGATGGTTCAGCCTTCTTCTTTTGACCTGAGAATAGATAAGACAGGAATACATGACACTTGAAGCGTTGATTGGTCGTAGAACATGGAAATAACATTGTTGGTAGCTGAAGCAATCAAGTTCATTTTCCCAGCTTACTGTGCAAACGCCGTGCCCGTACTGGCAGGTGGCGGGGTTCCTATGGATTTTGGGAGAGCTTTTCCGGATGGGAGGCCAGTTTTCGGCAGGAACAAGACTTATCGAGGCTTCTTCTTCGGACTGGCCGTAGGCACGGCTGTAGGTCTGCTGGAGACTGTTGTTTTCGGCTATCCCGTGTTGTTCGGTTTGCTGTTGTCTTTGGGAGCCTTGATTGGTGATTTGGCTGGAGCTTTTTTGAAAAGGAGGCTTGGGATTGCTCCGGGAGGGTTGTTGCCTGTTGTCGATCAGGTGGACTTCATCGTAGGCGCAATCCTGTTTTCGCTTCCCCTTTCCTTAGAAGTGTTTTCGTTGGAACTCGCCTTAGTCGTGTTAATCATAACGCCCCCAGTGCATTTGCTGACGAATTTTGCTGCGTACAAGTTGGGGTTGAAAAGTAATCCTTGGTAGGTGTGTCTAGCTGCTTAGTTTGAGCTGGATTGTTGTCTCGAGCATTATGTAGGCTATCATTAGGAGAACGACTCCTATTATGAACATCATGTATGCTTGCCTCGGCTTGTAGGCGTATTTTGTGCTCTGATACATGGCGATAAGGCCGATGATGCCGAAGGAGTAGAGAATCATGGCGACTATGCTGTCGCTCACGAACTGTTCTGAAAGCTGTGGATAGAGGAACAGAAAGCGGCCACCGTAGTAGACTGCTGGAAGTGGCTTCATTATGATGTCGTATAGGCCTCCACCGAAGAGGAATATGGCGAAGCCGATGGCGATTATTGACAGGATCAGAGTTGAGGGTCTTGCCGTTGAGATTCTCCGATAGAGCTTGTTCAAGGTGTAGGATGTTGATGAGACAGTTCTCTTAACTTGTTTTGACATTCGGTTCTTCTCCGGTTCTGCTCAGGTATGCGGCCACATCTCGGGCCCATTCTCCTGTTAGTGGATTCTTTGCAATCTCACTTAAATACTCTTTCCAAGAGAGCTCTAGAGCCTTGTTCCACACTGCGTAGTTTTCGACCAGATTCTCGTAGGCTTTGGCATGTGGTTTGCAGTAGCCTTTCTTGATTGCTATTTTAGCGCATATTTTGCACTGCAGTCTTTTTCCTCCTTTCGTTTTTTGATGGGCATTCTGGGTTTAGGCATATCGTCCAAGGGTGTCTTCCTTTGGTTATGATTTGAATAGTAGGCCAGCCGCATAGAGAACAGCTTCTTTTGGGCACTCTTATTGTGCCTCGTTGTGGAAGCGGAAAAGACGTATTGCATATTCCTTTGAAGTAGTTCGTGCAGCCTACGAAGCGCTTGCCAGTTTTTCTTGAGTATAGAATCGTGAGTTTGCCGGTTTTGCAGATTGGACACGTGGCAACTGTTCTTTCCTCAGTCTTCGCTTTCTTCACGGCGTTGCTTAGTTGTTCTCCGATGGTTTCCTCATTTTCCTTTATCTTTTCTAGGGTAGGTTTGAGGATTTCAACGGCATCTTCCAAGATCTTTTCTCTTTTTTCGCTTGCCTCTTGGATCTTGTTCATTTTATGTTCTAGTTCTCTCGTCATTTTTATCGAGACCACTGTGGGACAGTATTTTTCGAGGATTTTGAGGACCTCAAATCCCAGGTCGGTGACTACGATGTTTTCGCCTTGAATGTATTTTCTGTCGTGCAGCGTTTGCATGATGTCTGCTCTCGTTGCTTTTGTTCCTATTTCATGTTGCTCCATCTTCTTGAGGAGGCTGCGCGGGTTGTGGCGTGGAGGAGGTCGGGTGAACTTATCCTCCAAGAGCGCTTTTTTGACAGGGATCGTTTGGCCCTCTTTCAATGGTGGCAGAGCAACCTCTGCAATTCTAACATATGGCGCGTAGAACCGCAGCCATCCCTCTTCCAGCACGCGTCTTCCTCCAAGGAAGAATCGATTACCGTTAATGCTGATGTGTGCCCTCATGCTTTGCATTAGGGATGGTTCGGCGAAGACTGCCATGAACCTTCGGCTTATGAGGTCTTGAATGTTTCTTTCCGAGGTTTCCAGTGTTCTTTCTGGCATGTTTCCAGTGGGATGGATGGCAGGATGTGCTGGATCATCCTTCTTTCCTTCGCTTGGCTTCAGCTCGGGCTTTGCGAGAAGCTCGGCTGTGAGCTGCCTGTATTGTGGAATCTTGTTTAGGTTTTTCAGTATTGCCTTGTAGTTTATTGTGGGTGGGAGTTTTTGGCTGCTTGTTCTTGGGTACGAGATCAGAGCGTCTAGGTACAGGTGTTGGGCTATGTTTGCTGTGCGTTTTGGATTGTATCCGAATAGGCTGTAGGTTTCGCTCTGCAGTGTGCCGAGGTCGAAAGGCAAGGGTGGAGGCTGCCAGAACTGCTTCGCGACAATCTTCTCTACATAACCGTCTTTTCCTTTGCACGAGTCTAGAATGGCGTCTGCTTCTTTTTTCGTTTCGATTGCTCCTTTCTCGTATTCGGCGTCGAAGGCTTGTCCGTCTATTTCGACTTGGGCCTTGATTTTCCAGTAGGGTGTCGGCACGAAGGTTCGGATTTCTCTTTCTCTTGCGGCAAGGAACTTCAATGTTGGACCTTGAACTCTGCCGGTGCTCAGCGTGGCATATTGTCTGCTGGTTTTGTTTGCGCTTATGGTGAGGGCGCGCGTGAGGTTGATCCCGTAGAGCCAGTCAACTTCGTGTCTGGCCCGGCCTGCTTCTATGAGTGCGAAATCTAGATGCGGCAACGGCTCATCGTAGGCTTTTTCAAGTTCCTCTTTGGTTAGTGTGGAGTACTTCATGCGTTTTGCCACTTGGTCTTTGCCTTCACAGGCGTGTTTCAGGATGCTGTAGCCGATGAGGCT
>CAZUFK010000013.1:0-26889 GCA_964619695.1 uncultured Candidatus Bathyarchaeia archaeon | reverse complement strand
GACTTCCATTCATTAAGCCAGATATACAAGTGAGAAAAGTGTTCTTAAGGCTTGGGACTAAATGATACTGTTAAGGCATTTGACCCAACAAAAAAGATGTGAGTGAAATCTCCGTTACAGAAACATATGAAAAAAGAGGAATTAGTTCTTAGGCTGTTCCTTGCTCTCTGGCTTTGATTCTTTCTTGGGTTCGTTGTCTCTACTTGCTAGGAAATCTATGAATTGCTTTGCGATTGCATAAGCACCTTGTTTAACTAGACCTTTGACAAGTTCGGCAGGTTCATCGCTTATGACTGGTGCTGATTTTGCTTCGTTTTTATCAACTTGGTCTTGTTTATCCATGTCAATACCTCGTTTTTGAGTTCCTTCTAACGATTTAAGGTATTGCACATCATCTAAATAATCTTTTCTGACATTTTTTGCGGCTTTTTTCGCCTCATCTGGAACCAACTCAGCGATTTCCTGCAAATCTACCCAAAAATCCACGTCAGGTAGTTCTACACCCTTGCCAGTATATTTGTCGTAGAATGCTCTCCAAAGCGGAATGCTGATTATTGACTCTTTTACAGCTTCGTAGGGATCGTTAGGCTTCTCTGGATGAACAATTCTCTTTCCTAAGTCTGATACTTGAACAAATCCTCTTCCAGTAATCAAACCGTATGCCCTCATAGCTGCCATCTTGCTTAGATACCCGCCAGTCACTCCTGTATGTCCTAGAAATACGGCAAGCATGTTCCTGTCATCTATCTTGTTGAGACCGAATCTACCATACATTTTTTCCAAGGTTCCAACTAATGTCGGATGAAGTCTCCAATCAGGGTAATCAAACTTCGTTCCTACCTTCATGTTTACACACTCAACACACAGTACACATGAGTTGTAAATTTAAGGCTTTCGGTTTCTACACATTTCTACAAAAGGGTTTTATATGTGATGTGTAGAATGTGTATTGAGAGGTAGCGGACGAGCAACCCACGGACAATATTGCGACACAAGCTTGGTGCAAGCAAGCTTATGATAAAGGCGTGCGGTTACCGCTACCCCTCATAACCCATTTTCACCTATTCTATTTTCACTCGTTCTTTTATCCGTTTCGCCCATTCTTGTTGCGTGACTATGTTTCTTTGTTCTAGTAGCTCTACAAGGCTTGTTATCATCGTATCGTGCAAATCTATTTCCTCAGCCAAGTCTCTAGTTACGGCCTTGCTCTTTTTCGCTTTGCCATCTTTCGACATATACCCTTGTTCAGTCAACCAATTCAAAATGATCGTGCGGAGCGTGTCAGAGTGCCCTTCGCCAAGCTTGCCTACTAATGCTTTGTCTAGGAGTGCGATTGTTTCATCAGGAAGGGCAACCAAGACCTTTCTCATTTCGCCAACACCTTCAATGTTTTATCTGATGTCTGTGCATTAGTCACTTTCGCTAACATCTCCGCTTCGTGTCTTGTGGCTTGGTCTATTAGACTTTTCCAGTTGTTGGGTGCGTCCATTCTAGCGGCTTGTGCTGGGTTTTTCCGTTTAGGCTTTGGTGTGGTCTAACATAGTTGTAGTGGATTGTGAAACCTTCCAGAATCGACTTTGTAGATTCGAAGGCTTTTAGTCCCCTCATTGGCTTAGTGCGATCTTTCACTGTACCATGAAGTCTTTCGACTATGTTGTTTGTTTCTCTAGCTCTTATTCCGACTCTCTGTACTAGTTCGGGTCTTGTGTCCTTTCGCATGGTATAGAAGACTTTGTTGAAGGCTGGCTGGTAGACGTGACTACCGTCAACAAATACGGCTCTGGGTCTAACCTTGCTTTGTTCGAATCCCTTCTTGAATATGGCTATTGTGTCTTCTAGAGTTCTGGTTTCTGAGACGTGCTTCTAAGGTGATTTGCATGGACACCTTCCTTATTCCCTTTTTTTCCATCATCTTCTTAATTGCATTTTACCCGCCTCTGATGTTGTACGTTGCTCTGGTTGCTGGGGTCGGCATCTTTACATGGTTGATTTTCGCGCTGATGCCTAGTCCGCATGTTGTGGTGTGGTATTGTGTTGCCGCTAGGCGCGAGCGGAACTACTTGAAGCTTTTAGTGAAGCCGCTTGAGTGGAACATAAGTAAAACTCTCGATGAGTATGAAGAGTCGCTTAAGAAACACCGTTAGGTTTCCGACTTCACGATACGTCAGGCAAAGAACCACAGCCTAAGTTACCTATACGAAAGAAGGAAGAAGGTACTGGGAAAATCGGAGAATTTTTTGACCCCTCTATATATACCTTGAACCTTCCGTGAGGCCTTTCAGGAGGCTTTGATCGTGAGCTGTCGTGTTTTGCCAGCCTAGATAGTGTGCCGCGCGCGCCCAGTGATACGAACACGAGGCCGAAAAGCAACACAACTGATGCAGAGCTAGAAAAAGGCGGCACAAAATATCGCCTAATCAAGAAGTAGAAGAGCACGGGCGTTACAAACCATAGCGTCAGAGGCCTCAGGTCCTCTTCGTTGTGCGCGGACATGGCCTTTCCATTACCACTACAGGATAACTGGCTAGAGAATCTTAAGGCTTTGCTTGCTTGCCGAACAGAGTCAAGAGTTAAGAAGCCCTAAGCACTATTTTCGTCCTGAGACGGTGTCAGTTATGGCGTTTCAGCACAGGTGGATAAAGAACATTCTCGAAGGCCTAGACGCCGAGGTAGAGGAAGAAACACGCATAAAGATACTGGAAAACTGCGGACGCAAATGCGCTCCTCAAAGCCTCATCAAAAAAGCACAAGCAATAAGGAACCAATCAAAAACAACAGACGAATTCCTCAGAAAACTGGGCAAAGTGTGGAAACACCTCAAGATCGAAGATGGCGGCGTGTACGTGGAGTATGAGAAGTGCTATTGTCCTCTGGTGAGAGCGTACAAGGGCGAGCTGTCGAAGAGCTTCTGCAACTGCAGCCGAGGCTGGATCAAACAAATACTCGAAACCGCACTACAAAAACCAGTGGAAGTAAAGATAGAGAGGACGGTAAAACAAGGCGCAAACAGCTGCAGGTTCAAGCTGCAACTATGATTGAGGTGGCCAGTGCGCCACGAGAATGCAGAAGCGTTTCGCTTTCTGGCTATGCTGATTTTTTTCTGATGGCGTCTTTGATCATTTCGATTTTGGCTCTTTCTTCCCACAGGGTTTGTTTGCGTACTTCGGTTTTTGTTCTTCTTTCTTCTTCCTGCTGGAAGGCGAGAAGCTGTTCGTCGACGGCCTTGTTGGTTTCGAGGATCATGGTTTCTATCCAGTTGAGTTTGGCTCCGAAGTCGTCAGGCGACGTTATGAGTCTGAGCTTGTTGCCGAGCACGTACAGTTTCCTGTCCCAAAGGTGCCTGCTTGACTTCCACTTCGCGTCGAAAATGTCCTGCCACACGTGGTCAGGCACATAGTCCAAAGGCAAATCCACAATGAACGCATCGGCGAAATACTCGTCCTTCCGTATGTTGATGCTGTCCACGTCGAAAGGCTTCAGCAAGTTAACCTTTCTAGAAACAAGCTCCATAAAAGGTCAGAAATACCACTCTGTTCGTTTACGCTTAAAAAACCTGCGCACGCGGGCAGGCGCTATCAAAACATTTAATTCAAGCTGCAACAGTCTTAGAACCAGATGATTCCTATGCCCAAAACCGAGATCGCTTGGGACCTGTCCGCGATATTCCCGAGTACTACAGACCCCTCAGTCCAGAAGGCCATCGACGATGCGACCAAGACGGCTGAGGGCCTAACCAAGAAATATCAGGGAAAAATCAAGAAGCTTTCTGCCCAACAGCTCTGCAAGTGCATCAGGGATTTTGAGGCTTTTCAGGCGAAGCTGTGGGACATCTCACTTTTCGCAGGCTTGTCGTTCGCCGCCAACATGACGTTGCCTGAGACGCAGTCGCTCTACGATAAGGTCAGCAAGCTTGAGGCCAAGCTGGGCAAGATGCTGGCCTTCTTCGAGCTTGAAGCAGGCGCCCTCGTCTACAAGAAGCCCAAAATGATCAAAAGCTCTGCGCTGAAGACCTACAGGCACGCGCTGGAAAGGCTCAGAAGACAAGTAGCCCACCAGCTCAGCGAAATCGAAGAACAAATCATCATTGAAAAGGATCAGTATGGCGTGAAGGCGTGGGAGGAACTGCAAAGCAAGTGGCTCAACACCCGCATGTTCGAGGTTGAAGTTGAGGGCAAGAAGAAGACACTCCCGTACGGCGAGGCAAACGGTCTGTTGCAGCATCCTGACCGGGCCACGCGCGCGTCGGCGAACAAGTCCATCTACGGCCAGCTAGGCCAGTACGGCGAGATATTCAGCGCCGCTCTCAGAAACATCTGCAACGACTGGATGAACGTGTGCGAACGAAGGAAATTTGAGGCACCAATGCACGCCAGCCTCATAGCCAACGACTCCGACCAGCAAGTCGTAGACAACCTGCTCAAGGCCATTGAAGATCATGCCAAGCTTTACAGTCGATACCTCAAACTGAAGGCCAAGATGATGGGCCTGCCGAAGCTGGGCAACCACGACATCGTGGCGCCGTTGCCTGACGCGCCGAAAATGAAGTATGACTACGAGAAGGCCAAAGACCTGTGCGTAAGAGCCTACAGCAAGTTCGACAAGGACTACGCCTCCGGCGTAAAAGACATGTTCGCAAAGAACCATTTGGACTCGTCGCCTCGGTTTGGCAAGCGGAACGGTGCCTTCTGCTCAGGCTGGTACGGCGGCAAATCAGCCTTCATACTCAGCAGCTTTAACGGAAACCTCGGTGACGTATTCACGCTGGCACATGAGCTGGGCCACGCCACGCACGACTATTACTCGGAGCGGGAACAGACGTTGATGAACATGAATATACCGATGGTGATGGCTGAAACCGCCTCGACTTTCGGCGAGCTGCTGCTGGCTGACTTGTTGCTGGGCGAGGCCAAGTCGGACGCCGAAAAGAAGGCCATCCTCACCTTGATCCTTGACGAGGCAGGCATGGCCGCCTTCCAAGTATCAGCCCGCGCATGGTTCGAGCAAAACCTCTACAACGACATCAAACAAGGCCGCTTCCTCGACTACAAAACCATCTGCAAACACTGGACCACCGCAAGAAACAAGATCTACGGCGACGCCGTCGAATGGTTCCCCGAAATGGAGGCAGAATGGACCATGAAATCACATTACTACTTGGCCAACTTCCGCTTCTACAACTACCCCTACGTCTACGCCCAGATGTTCGTGTACGCGCTTTACCGCAAATACCAGAAGGAAGGAAAGAAATTCGTGCCTAAATTCAAGAAGCTCCTAGCCGCAGGTAGCAGCATCTCACCAATAGAAGCAGGCAAAATCGTCGGCCTCGACGTAATCGACCCAGACTTCTGGAAACTTGGCATGAAACAGTTCGAACACTTCCTCAACGAACTCGAAAGAATCGTCAAGTAACCACCTTTTTCTTCAACGTGGCGTCCATGCACGGGCTGAAGGGCAAAAATCGCATCAGAAAGCACAGGCAGATCGCTGAGGCGCTGGCGTCCCGAATAGCCCAGCACAAAGGCGTCACCGGCATTCTCTACATCGGAGGCCTGACCAGAAGTTTCGCCGACAAACACTCGGACATCGACATAATCGCACTGCTAGCAGACAAAGACGAAAGCCTCAGAAAGAAGCTCAGACAAATCGGCTCAGACGAACAGAAACGCACAGGCATCGACATAGACCTCGAAATCCACTTCTTCGACGACTTCAGAAACTGGAAATGGACAGAACTGAACAAGTGGGACTTCTCACAAGCCAAAATCGCCTATGACCCAGAAGGCAAAGTCAAACTGCTCTTCAAAGATAAGCTTGAGGTGCGCGAGGCCTTTTGGCTGAAACGCATCGTCGTCTTCGGCGAATATCTGAAATGGTATTGTTGCCCGCCCAAAGAAGACGTAGGCACGATGATTGAAGCGTGGGTTGACAGAGGCGACATGCTCTCTGCCCACTACTGCCTAAGCTACTCCATCGACCTCATCATCAAGATCATATTCGCCCTGAACAAAGAATACGTGCCTCCGCAGAAATGGAGAATCCACTACTCCTACAGCCTCAAGTGGCTACCGCAGGGCTATGAGAAGCTTCTCGAAGAGGCCACGACCGTCAAGAGCCTCACGAAACGCGACCTCCAACGAAGACTCAAAGCAGCCAGAAAAATTTGGAGCGATGTGCTCCCGAAAATAAGGGAAGAGACAGGCCTAACGCCGGCCTCGATCTCGAAATGCTACATCGAGAAAGTGCTCCGCCAAGGCTAGGCCAGCGAACGCCTAGTAGTTTTCGCACCAGACCTCGAAGAATGCCCTCGGGTGGTCGCACACTGGGCACTTCTCAGGCGCCTCAGCGCCCTCGAAAACGTGACCGCAGTTGCGGCACTTCCACTTGATAACCGCAGGCTTCTTGAACACCGAGCCATTCTTCACGTTTTCCAGCAGCTTCACATATCTGCGCTCGTGGTAGGCTTCCACTTTGGCCACGTTGCGGAAGGTTTCAGCCGCCTCCTTGAAGCCTTCCTTGTCCGCGACCTCGGCGAAGCCTGGGTAAAGCGTGCCCCACTCGAACTTTTCGCCCTCCGCTGCCGCCTTCAGGTTCTCTGCGGTTGACGTTATCACGCCTGCAGGAAAGGCCGCAGTGATCTCCGCCGACCCGCCCTGCAGCAGCTTGAAGAAAAGCTGAGCGTGCTCCTTCTCGTTGTCAGCCGTCTCCGAGAAAACGGCAGAAATCTGCTCATAGCCTTCTTTCTTGGCTACGCTTGCGAAGAAGGTGTACCGCGTTCGGGCCTGCGACTCGCCAGCAAACGCCGCCATCAAGCCCTTCTCAGTCTTGCTTCCTTTAAACTCCATATGCAAACCATCCTCTTACTCACATATCTTGCGTGAAAGAATAAAAAGCATTGCGGACGGCGTCCTGCGGTCAGGTCTTCTGGGCTGTCTTCGTCAGCACTTTCGGTTCTTTCCATTCTTCGCGCAGAAGGCCGTAGAGGTGGTCGTCTGTCCATTCGTTGCGGCAGAAGCTTGATTTCCTTATTGTGCCTTCTCGTTTGAAGCCGACCTTTTCCAGCACTCTCTGGGAAGCCTTGTTCCTCACATCAGTCTTCGCCTCGATCCGCGCGGTGTCCCTCGTCAGGAACAGGTAGTCCACCATGATCTGAAGAGCCTCAGTCCCGTAGCCCTTGCCCCGCTCGCTAGGAATCAACGCATAGCCTACCTCAATGCGGCCAGCAGGCTGAACCAGAAAGTGAATGATTGACCCTATCCTTGTGCCATCGTTCTTTTCAATTATGAACCATGTCCACCGGACAACCTCGTTGAATGCGCCCTCATGCGGGTTTTCAATGCGCTTCGCCAGTTCGGTCTTGGACATCTGTGGCTGAATCGTCTCGTACCTGCCGTACCAGTCCACATTGTTCCAGAACTCGCAGAAAAACTCCAAGTCTTCCTTGTCTCTTAGCCTCAAGCGGACGTTCTTGCCCTCAAGCAATCCTGATCACCAAGCCTCGCCTACGCGATAGAGATATGTATGCTTTTCTGGCGATCAAAAGGGAGCCTCAACGTGGTCACGGAGCTTAAATATGGCAGGCCACAGTGTTTCGGTCTTGAAGGCAACCCGCATGAGGATCGTCTCATTCACAGCGAACGGGCGAAAAAGCATAGGCGTCCTTCTCGACGACAGAATAATTGATATTGTTTCCGCCTGCAGAATCTACCGCGGCAAGCTAGGCTCCGACGCTGAAATCGTGAAATCGCCTGACATGATCCAGTTCCTCGAACTGGGCGAAGCAGGCGTCGAGATGGCCAGGCGGGCGGTGAGCTTGGTCGAAGGCATGTCTTCCGACAAGCTGAAAGAGGAGGCTGAAACGGATAGGCTGGTGTATGATCTACGTAGCGTGAGGCTTCATGCGCCCGTTTCCAATCCCCGAAAGATAGTGTGCTTGGGCCTGAACTACTCGGACCACGCGAAAGAGGCAGGCAAGCCCCAGCCCAAGGAACCCATCCTCTTCTCAAAGCCTGCAACCGCCATAATCGACCCCGAGCAGCCTATCATCTACCCAAGGGTCTCCAAGCAGCTCGACTATGAGGCTGAGCTTGCTCTGGTCATCGGAAAGAAAGGGAAAGATATACCCGTACAGAAGGCCTTCGACTACGTGGCTGGCTATACCGTGTTCAACGATGTCTCCGCTCGTGACATTCAGTTTGGTGATGGCCAGTGGTTCAGAGGCAAGAGCTTCGACACCTTCGCGCCAATGGGCCCGTGCCTCGCGCTGAAAGAGCAGATACCCGACCCAAACAACCTCAAACTGGGCACCAGAGTCAACGGGGAAACAAGACAGAACGGCACCACGGCGAATATGTTCTTCAAGGTGCCCTACCTAGTCTCCTTCACGTCGCAGGTCATGACCCTCGAACCCGGAGACGTGATAGCCACAGGCACGCCTGCAGGAGTAGGAATATTCGCCAAACCCAAACCCCGACTGCTGAAGCCTGGCGACATAGTTGAAGCATGGATCGAAAACATCGGGGTTCTCAGAAACCCCGTGAAGACAGCCTGAGCAGACCTGCCGCGAATCCAGTTGTCGTGCTATGGGCCTCTTTGCCGCTGTCTCCGCCCACGCAAAGGTCTGACACTTAAGGCCGCATACAAGCCAAACCGAGGCTGACGTGTCTCAAGCTTCGCGTGTCAACTCATCTAGCTTTTCTCTTTCATCAGTGAAGGCACCCTTCTCCTGACTCCTTCGTAAACGAAATAGCCCAGCAACATCCCTAAACTGCCCTGAACGGCATTGAAGGCAACTATGAAGGAGCTGAGTCCTAGGGCAGCTTCGAAAGGCATCTGATAGACCATCGTAGAGACAGGCAAATTCGCAAAAAGCATGACCAAACATCGCATCAGAATTCCCAGAGCGAATGACACTCCCTTTCTGAACCTTGGAACGACTCTCAAACCCAAGGCCATGCCTGCAACAGTGGAAAGCTCCGCAAGAGCCTTCATCGAACCACCCACCCAATCACCACTCCGCGCAACAATCGCGAAAAGGGCAATCACTGAAGTGAAAACGCTTGGAACAAACCCGAAAAGGTACAGCGCCAAAGCGATTGGAACCCTGTGAAATCAAATTTCAGAACAGGATACCAAGGAAACGGCAGCTTCAAGTGTGAATATTTCATCGTGTAGTCAAAGACGATAACCAGAGAAGCCAGAACAGCGGTGCCTGCAAGTATCTTCGCATCAAACCTCATTCAGATCCACAGTGAATCTGCGGCGCACTGTTCATAAAGCCTTCCGTTCTCAACTGCAACGTGAGGCCAGCTTCTTCTGCGAAAGCCTGCGCAGTAGATCCAAAGCCTTCGGTTCCTCACTGGCGTTCCTGACCGTAATCGCCCCGGTCTTCTCAGCCTTCGAGAACAACTCCTCACCCCTCGCCGTCCGGACCACCACAAACGTCCACCCATCCAGCCCCAACCCACCAGCCGAAATATCAGCCAGCTCCGCGCTGAAATCGCGGCACAAACTGCAACTATTTCTGCTATACTGCTTCACTTCTGCAAGCGGAATGGTTCTGACTTGAGACCTTGTCGTTACCTGCATTTTTCCCTTGATATTGATCTTCTCTATGTCGAGCAAGCTCATGCCCAGCCTATTTCGGATGTATTCCTCCATAAGCCCCTCGTACGTGAAGCATTCTGAACACATAAGTCCAATGATGTATTTCACAGGCGCCGCAAGCCTCAGGCTGGCCAACTGCATCCTTCTAACCGACTGAACTTGGCAAGCTGTTGCGACAAACGCTATTTCTGTCTTCCTCTGCTTCGCAACTTCAGCCAGTGCCCGTACGTTAGGCGAAAAGGAATACCTCGTTCCTGAGCACTTGAGAATCTCTTCGCGAGTCTCCGTCAACCTCGGAACAGGATAGAACGGTCTTTCCTGATCCATTCCAGAGACGACTGCACCATCAATAGTCTTGGCCTCCAAGGCGGACAGTAGAAGGGCTGTAACTACTCCGCCGTCTTGGCCTTTTGCCTGTGCTTCTGGATCTGTTGCTCTTGCCACGGCGAGGCGGCAATAGACCCCAAAGCCATCTTCAGCCTTCATCTTGACTCGCTCTTAGAAATGGTGCCTTCCCATAAGTTTAAGTTTGTCATGCATGAGACTAAGTAGCCATTCGATCTGCAAGGCCGAGACGTGTTTCTAATGAATCCGATCCAGATAATAGCAGTTGAAGGCTTGCCAATCATAAAAGCCGGTGACAACATTGCCAAACTCGTCTGCTGTGCCGCCGAAAAGCAAGGCACCCCAATCAAAAACGGCGACGTGCTCGTGTTCACGCACGTTTTCGTCTCCCGAGCTGAAGGAAACGTCGTCAACCTTGACACAGTGGTGCCCTCGGAATTCGCAAAGACCATCGCCCAGCAATCTGGCAAAGACCCCGCGCTCGTTGAAGTTGTCCTCCGAGAATCAAAGAGCATCATCCGCATGGGCGACGGCAAACTCATAACCGAATCCAAACACGGATTCGTCTGCGCAAACTCGGGCGTAGATCGATCCAACGTGCTGGGCGAAAGAAACGTGACGCCGCTGCCTGCAGATCCGGACAGGTCAGCCCATAGCGTCAGGGCGGAAATAAGGAGGTTGACTGGCCACAACGTTGCGGTGATAGTATCTGACACGCACGGCAGGCCGTTGAGAGAGGGCGAGATAAACGTGGCGATAGGAGTTGCAGGCTTGAAGCCGATACGAGACAGAAGAGGCGAAAAAGACCTGTTCGGCTACGTTCTGAGAATCAAGCGGACTGCTGTGGCTGACGAGCTTGCGTCCGCTGCGGAGCTTGTGATAGGTCAGGCGGACGAGGGAATCCCTGTGGCAATCATCCGTGGGTACAAGTTTCCAAGATCGCGCACCGCTAAGGCAACCGAGTTAATAAGGCCAAGAGAGGAAGACCTCTTCATCTAGAACTCGCCAGACGCGCCGCTCAGCTTCAAGGCTAGGCTTCTTTTTCGCGGCTTATGATAAGTTTAATATAAGAAGATGAACAGATTGCCTTCTAGTCATCTGAATTGTGAGGTGAAAATTGCATGACATCAAAGAAGCTGTTGGATATGTTGAACGGTGCAATTGCTAGAGAGATGCAGGTTGCGGTGCAGTACATGTGGCAGCACGTTCAATGGATAGGAGTAAAAGGATATGCCACGAGGGACGCTTTCCAAGAGATAGCTATCGCTGAAATGAAACACGCCGAAGCCATCGCCGAGAGGCTCTTCTATCTGGGCGGAATACCCACCACGAAGCCAGACCCGATCAACGTCGGAAAGGCTCTGAAGGAAATGATCACGCAAGACGTTAAAGACGAGCAAAAAGCAATGGACATGTACAAGGAAATAATAACACTGGCACGAAATGAGAAAGACGAGACCACAGCGTTCCTATTCATGGGCATCCTAAAAGACGAAGAAGACCACCACGACACATTCACGACATTGCTTGAGCAAGTATAGACAGATCAATCGCACGCTGTCTGTTCCCATCTCTTCTCTTTTTTTGACACGTTGAGCGAGCATTCTATTGTTTGTTCCGTCTGACTGACAGTCTCTCAGAAAGACCGATTCTGGGCCTGTGACAATAGCTTTCGGTCTTACTCGTCGTCGGTTGCCTTTTCTTCCGTTGATTCTCCCTTGTTTTCTGCTTTTCCAACGACTTCGGCTTCTGCGAATCTGCTGCTTATCCGTATGATTCTTACGGTTACGTGGTCGCCTGGGTTCGTGTTGGGCACGAAGAGCACTAGACCCTGTATTCTGGCGATGCCCTCTCCCCTGCGGCTCTTTTCCGTGATGTCCACCTCGTATTCTTTGCCCGTCTCAACTGGTTTCGGTATGAACTTTGGGCCTCTTCCCCTGAATCCTCCTCTTCTCTGGCCGAAGCCACCTCTTTCTTCCATCCCCATCACCTCTCATCCACAGTTAACAACAACTCGCACGTCCAAGGTTCCAACTTGTTGGTTACTCAACTGTCAACGACCCGTACTTCCCAGTGTTGAGCTGAATCTCTCCTCTAAAACTCGTGATATAGCCATTCTCTATCTTGACGACGTTGTTGACGTTCACCTTGTCGATTTGGTCGTTCCACAGTGTCAACTTCACCGTGCCTGTTTCGTCGGCGATCGTGGCCGTGGCAACCTTGTACGTTTCGTCCTTGAATCTTGACACGACTTCACGTGTATCGGATTTCTCCGTGACTTTTCCTTGCACGTTGACCTTTTTCATTCCGTCTCGAAGTTCGTTTATTTTCAACTCTTCTCCTCTCTTCATGCTACTTTTTCCGCGACGGCGAATTTTTCGCCTACGGACAGGATTTTGACTCTCACGCGTTCGCCTATCTTGCTTCGTGGAACGAATATGAGGAAGCCTTGGATTTTGGCTATTCCGTCGCCTTTGCTGCCGATGTCGTCTATCACTACTTCTATTTCCTGGTTCTCTTTTACTGGTGACATGCCGAAAAGCGGTTTCCCCGAACGATATCTTCGTTGGCTTCCAAATCGTCTCGGCTTTTTGGGGGCGTTTCTTGTTTTCTCAGGCAGCCTTCGTGGCATGATGTGTTTTCGTCCTTATCGCGGAGCCAGCCTTTCACCATAGGAACTCACGCGCCGATTCCTTGACACCTGAGCTTCGGCAAGGCCAGTTACATGCAAAAAAGTTCTTCAGCCATATAAGCCTTGCTAGCCACCGCTACTCATAGTGCAAAGCCTTGACAGGATCCAGCTTGGCCGCCTTCTTCGCCGGGTAAAGGCCGAAAACTATGCAGACGACTATGGCGAACGCGAAAGCTGCAATGGTCCACTCAGGCGTGAATATTGGGCTTATCGTCAACGGTTCTCTTCCGGGTGTCGAGAATATTGTGTCTGAATGCTGCGCTGGCTGGATGAAGCCGGAAAGGATGCTGGCCACGGCATAGGAGAGCCCATAGCCACCGAAGATCCCGATGAAGCCGCCTGCGATCCCTATCAGAGTAGCCTCTGCGAGGAACATTGAGAGAACGGTTCGGCTTTTTGCGCCGATGGCCTTGAGAATTCCCACTTCGCGTGTTCTTTCCATGACCGAAACGGTCATTATGTTCATTATGCCTATGCCTGCCACGAGCAGCGAGATCGAAGCGATAGCCATAAGGAAAATCTGAAGCAGATTCAAGATGCTGTCAACCTGCTGCATAAACGCCGAAGGCACGAGAATGCTGATAGAGTACTTCTCGAACTTCGCTTCTATGTCTGAAGCGATTTGATCAGAGTCTTTCGGATCAGCAACCTGCACGAGGATGATCTGATAATAGTCCCCTCCCAGAATATCAGCAGCAAGCTTCGGCGATATGAACGCCCAATAGTCAAAGTTGGTTATGCCCGCCGTGCCGCCCTCCTGCAGTATTGCCGCGACCTTCAAATTCTTCCTGACAAGATAGACAACATCGTGGCCGCCGACGTTTACCGTCATGTTCATGGCTAAGGTGACGTTTTGTCCTATGTTTACGAGGGCTGTCCCGTTATGGGTGGCTGCCTTGTAGCCGATGACGATTGAGCTGTTGTCATCTTGTGTCGGAAAATCTCCGTCCGCAAGGCGGAATCTCTTAGGCAATACCTCCTGCATTTTCGTGAAATTCACTGCTCCGACGCTGAAAGCGCCCATCTTCTCTTCGATTCCGCTACTGTTCCTGAAAACTTTCGCCTTGGGCAGCGTCGTCATCGGGGCCACCACACTGACGTTTCCGACTTCCTCAATCTTGCCTACGTCTGATGGGGTAAAGGGCGTACCCAAGCCTGCAGTGATGCTTCCTGGGAAGACTATCAGAACGTGAAGCTCGAATCCTGCTTCCATTCGCTGTTTGACTTCAAACCTGAAGCCTTCGCCCAACGCGGCCAACGAGATTATTGCTGCTATGCCAATGACCACGCCAAGCGTCGTCAGCGTAGTTCTCAGTTTTCTCTGCCTGAGGTTTTCCAGGGCCATGCTCAAGATCTTGCCGATTCTCATCAATCGACCCTCCCTGCGGAACCTTTTTCCTTTATCTCCTCAATCAGGCCGTCTCTCAAGTGAATCGTGCGGTCGGCTTCTTCCGCAATGCGCGGGTCGTGAGTGACTACGATGAATGTCTGGCCTTTCTCGTTATTCAGCTTCTTCATCAGCTGAATTATCTCCCAGCCTGTTTTCGTGTCAAGGTTTCCCGTGGGCTCGTCAGCCAACACTATCTTTGGCTCGTTGATCAAGGCTCTAGCGATGGCCACACGCTGCTGCTCCCCACCGCTCAGTTCGTAGGGTCTGTGGTCACCGCGGGCTTCAAGACCCACAAACTTCAGCATCTCCTTCGCCCTCTCCGTTGTCTCCTTCTCGGAAATGCCTGCAATCGCCAACGGCAACTCCACATTCCTGAGCGCAGTCAACCTCGGCAGCAAGTTGAAGAACTGAAAAACAAAACCAATCTTGGTCAGCCGAAGCTCAGCCAGTTTGCCGTCGCTCAGCTGGAGGATATCAGAGCCGTCTATTACTATCTTTCCTGCATCCGGTCGATCAAGACCTCCCAGCAAGTGCAGCAGGGTCGACTTTCCACTTCCCGAAGGCCCAAAAATCGTCAGAAACTCTCCCTTTTCAACGTAAAGACTCACACCATGCAAGGCGGGCACGAGAACCTTGCCCATCTGATAGCTTTTCTGGACATCATGGACCTCAAGAATCGCTGCCATAGGCCACTCCTGCCTGTGAAAACAGACCTCAGTGAATCCCTTTTCTTATAAGCTTTGTTTAGGCCTTGGCCACTCTAATACCCCATCAAGAGGTTCGCCAACAGCACGCTCACCAAGTAGGCGATCGCAGCCGCAACAACGCTTTTTATCCAAGCGAGCTCGGATGATAACCGGAGGATGATCGCGCAAAGTGCAATGGCCCAGATGTGCATGACTATCTGAACGTACAGGCTGATCTCTGAAACCAACGCCGTTTCCGCCACTACCTTGCTCAGCGCGGCATCGGCTTCTGCCTTGACTCCGCCGCTTGCCTCAAGCGGATAATAAAGTCTGGGCAAAGCCGAATACACAGCAATATTAACAACGGACTGCACAAGCAGAGTCACCAGCGCAAATCCAGCCAGAGCCAGCAGGGCCTGCCACGTTGCCTTACCCTTCAAGACCTTGGTCACCACGTAAAGAAACCCGCCGAGAAACATCCACCTAATGACAAACAACGTTGCCGCATTAACCGAAAAGGCGAAAATGTACGTCGCAGCATTGTCCATTGCTGGCTTGAAAATCCCCCGAAAGAACAGGCCATCAAGCCTCACCGTCCAGTTTACGTTTCCAGATCCTGAAAACTCGACACGCAAGCCAGTAACATTCCCCCAATCAGCGGCGCCGCCGACCTTCCATCCCTCTTCAGGACCTACCGGAAAGGTGATGTTGTTCCACAAGTCATTGCCGACTGAGATGATGTGTCCCGTCAGATTGTAGCCGAAGTAGCCAGCTGAACTTGAGACGAGATAGAGGCTCACATTCTTGGCCTCCGCAACTGCGGGGCTGAGCATCTTTATCCTGACTGACATGTTCTTGAAGCCATCAGGGGTTGAACAGTCTACACGTTCGCCGAAGTCCAAGTGCATCCAGATCTGCGTGCTATTGGAGGCTGAGAACTGGATGGTTTTGTTGCCGAAGTAGCTTCCACCTACGCCGTCGTTGCTTTCACTTATGCTGGCGTTCGAGGTCCATCCTGTGCGGTTTTCCGTCCACCTGTCTCCCTGCGCAAGTTTGGGCAGGGTTTGCTCATCGTACGTCTTGGATAAGACGACGTAAGTAGAGCCAGCGTAGGCTGCTATGAACAGGACTAGTATCAGAAACGCCCCGCGGTACTTTGGGTTTTGAACGATTTCTCTGAAGGCCTTAAGAGGTGAGTATATGATTTTGAATATTCCGTATGCAAACAATGACTTATGCCTCCTCCGCTATTGTTTGCTGGCGCGCTATTAATCGTTTGTCACATTCCAAGCTTCAATCGCCTATAAGTCGTATAGTCCACATATTCTAGGAAGGGGTTGTTCGACTGATATCTAACTGACATCTTTTGGCGTTGTCGCTTTTCCAGTATCTCGTTTGTGGTGATGAACGAGTAGCCGTCGCTGCCCGCGCCAGAGCCGTAGCTGACCATTAGGATACGGTCGTTCGGTTTGGCTATGTCCAAGACAGCGGCTAAGCCTATGGGCGAGGCGCCTGAGTAGGTGTTGCCGAACTTGAGGACCTGCAGTGAAGGCAAGTACTGTTCATCTTTGAACCCTATTTCTTTGGCGATTCTGGTCGGGAATTGCGCGTTTGGCTGGTGCGCCACAAAATAGTTGATGTCTCCCACCTGCAGGTGGAGTTTGTCCATCAGTTTTTTGGCTGCCTTCCTAACGTGCTTGAAGTACGCGGGATCGCCTGTGAACCTGCCTCCGTGCATCGGAAAAGGCTCCCCATCACGCCGCCAGAAATCAGGAGTGTCGGAAGTGCACGAGTACCATCCTTCAATTTCCGCTATCACGTCATGCTTTCCAAAGACATACGCTGCTGCCCCGTATCCGACGAAAAAGTCCAGCTCGCCTCCAGGCGAGTCTCTTGGGGCAGCTTGCGAGTTGTCGGTTCCGATGACCATTGCATGCTGGACGTTGGCCTTTGGGTAGTTGACTAATGCTGCGGCGTCTTTGAACATGCTCGAGGCTGCCTTGCAAGCGAATTCGGTGTCAACAGCGTCAACCCCCTGCACGTCGTCATCATCTTCCTCGCCGAGTTTCAGGACCTGCGCGACCTTCGAAGCTATAGGCTTGACGGCGTAGGGATTGGACTCTGAACCAACGTAAATCTTGCCGACATGCGAGTTGTCCACGCCGCTGAAGATCAGAGCAAGCTTTCCAGCCTCAACTGCGGCGGTGATGGCGTCCTCGTCAAGGAACGGGATTGAGCGCTCCACATAGCCCTCCTTTATCCTGAACCGCGAAGTGTAAACGCCATAACCCACTATTCCAGGCGTATCAGACTCTTTCTTCGGTTTGACCACGGAGTACTCTTGATGCGGATAGTACTCGTCCGCGAAGGTGAA
This sequence comes from uncultured Candidatus Bathyarchaeia archaeon, assembly GCA_964619695.1. Classification (GTDB taxonomy): domain Archaea; phylum Thermoproteota; class Bathyarchaeia; order Bathyarchaeales; family Bathycorpusculaceae; genus DATKKK01. The sequence continues at coordinate 9,799 of CAZUFK010000013.1, read as the reverse complement.
GGCCAAGGAAATCGTCGGAATCACATCGCTCCTGTCCACCGAGTAGCGCCTCCGAAATCTCGGAACAACCTTCCTTCCTTCAAGAGCCGAAAAATCGATGCTCTCCTCGCCCTTCACTATTCTATCGGTCAACCTTCCCGGGACACGTATTTTTTCATTGTGAAATGAGATGGTGCCGTAAATATAGGTGCCCAGCCTCGTGAACTTGTTGGTAGGCTCATTGACGAGCGTGCAGACTTCCAGCTCACCCACATCATAGAACAGGTCCGTCCCAAACATTTTTCCGAGGCTTTTCCTTCCGCAGGTTCCGCAGTAATCCCTAGTTTCGAAGTATTCTTTTCCGCAGATTTGGCAGCGGCTTCCTCTCAGTCTGTCGCCAAGGTAGGACACTCTTCTCTCTATCGGTTCGCTGCTCATCTTCAATCTATCCCCAAAATGTTTACGTAACCTTTGGTTCCGAAGCCTTCAAGCTCAAGTGCGCATCCGTACTTCAGCTTTTCGTCGCTTTTCGCTTGGCGTTCGCCGGCCTCTCCCCTCAGTTGCTTAACGATTTCGAAAATCTGAGCGCCGCCCGTGGCACCCAAAGGGTTTCCGTCTGCCTTCAGGCCGCCGTTCAGGCTTACAAACAGCTTTCTATCGTCAATCTCGTAGTAACCCTTGTAGTCCTGGCAGCTTCCATATATGCTTCTCCACGCCGTCCCCGGTTTGCAGAAACCCAAGTCCTCCAGTGAGATCATTTCCATAACCGTAGACTGGTCATAAAGCTCAACGACCTGCATGTCTTTCAAGCCCAATTTGGCCATCCTCAAGGCGTTCTTCATGGCTATGCCGCTTACCACGAAATGTGTCAAATCCTCTCTCGCAGGGAATGTGAGGTAGTCTGTTGCTGAAGAGGAACCTAGAACGTAGACAGGATTGCTTGTGCACTTCCTGGCGGCTTCCTCGCTGGCCAGTATGAGGATGGCAGCGCCGTCAGAGATCGGTGCGTAATCGTAGAGGCCGAGTGGCTTTCGGGCTTCTTTCCTAGCGTTCACAACTTGCTCTACTGTTATCTTTCTTTGATACTGGGCATATTCGTTTTTGGTGGCGTGCAGGTGGTTCTTGACCGAGATCTGCGCTAGTGCCGTGTTTAATCTCTCTAGATCTTCGCCAACTATTCCGTATTTCTTGATGTATGCTCTCAGCATCAGTTCATGGTTTGCTTCCGGCGTGCATCCTGCATAGTAGCTCCATGGGTCCTCTAGAAGCATCAGATCGTCGCGAATCTTGTCCCATCGGTCTGTCATTTTTTCTATTCCGCCGACCAAGACCATGTTGTATATTCCTGCGCGGATGGCGTTGCAGGCGTTTGACAATGCTGAGCTGAAAGAGCGTGTGACCTCCATCGGAACGTGAAGTTCTGTGAGTTCGGAAAGGAAGCCTTCTTCCAATCCGAGCTTATTCGTGATGGGCAAGAAGTAGTCTGAGAGGTAACAGGCCTCTAGATCTTTGCGTTCGACGTTGGCTTCCATCGAAGCCTTCAGCCAAGCCTCTTCAATCAGCTTCTGAGGCTCCTTCTCATAATGCTCCCCGAATCTTGTTCTGCCCACAGAAACAATAACCGGACGAATCTGCATCCGTAAACACCTATGTCGCTAATTGGCAATTATCCCTTTCCATGAAGCCATTTAAGTGTTTGGTATGTCAACGTTCCGCCATGATCATGAGAGGCATCAAAAGACGGGATGGCTCAGTGTCTGTTCTCCATGCGGTTGACGGTGTGAGGCCAATTGTGTGCCGTCGCGGGCTGTCCAAAGTCTTTATTATGCAACTGCCTGATATGGTGTGGCTTGGTGGATAGCTGAATGTGGGCGCAGTGGCAAGTCGTGCCGATGCTTAGCCTTGCTGCGAGTGAACCATGGTGGAATGTGATCCCTGAAGGGGTTCGCCTCGTCTTTGCGTCGGTTCTCTTTCTTACAGGCCTTCTCGTGCTGTCGATTGTCCTCTATTTTGCCGAGCTGAGTGTCGTCAGAGGCAGGAAGGTTCGTCGTGTCTATGCCTTCATAATATCGCTCTTGGGAACAGCTGCGTCGTCAGCATTCTTCTTGCTCAGCCCCCACAGCCTCGTTGCCTTGTTCCTCAGCGGCTTGGTTTGGCTGCTTCTGATCAAGCGCCTCTACAGGATAAGATGGTTTGGCGCGCTTGCCGTAGCCATAATGACCTTGATGGTTTTCCTTGTTATCGTCGTATTCCTCGCCCTCGTCTTTGGCATTCTGGTGGAAATCCTTGAACGGTTCTTCTCCTTTGTGCTCCTTGTCTGAGGTCTGAGAGTTGACGGACGGAAGAAAGCAAACCGCACTGCTGGGAGCGGCTTTTCTGTTCTTGCTAGGCCTTTCTTCAGTGGAAAACGCCGTTTTCTTCCAAATCCTGAGCGCCGTCCTTCAGAATCAGTACCTAGCGGTTGTCATGCTCTTCACACATAACGTTCTTGTGATTTCGCTCATTTTGCTGGGCATGACCTTCTACGTGAGTCTGGTTCTGAACTTCTTCAAAAAAGGTAAACACGATCAGGTTGTGCTTGAGCATCCGCGAACCTTCGCCATAGTCTTCACCGCCATGATCGTCTTTCTCAGCATCCTTCGCGGAAGCAACCTACTGTACGGCGGGGTAACAGTTGAAGCCTTGCCGCTCATCCTGCTGATAAGCGCCCCAATCGGAATAGTTGAAGGATACGGAATATACCTCACGATCAAGAAGACCCTAAGCCAAACCATATCCGCGAGGGATCTACTCTACATTTACGGCATCTTCCTCATAGCAGCGATCATGGAGGTTGCCTTCATAAACGTTCTGATCTTTCTGTCAAAGTGAATCCGACAGTGGCCACGTTTGCTCTCTGTCGCCTACATGATTCTGTGGTCTGCCTACGTGTTCTAAACGATAGACTTAAAAGTTTAACCCTTGCAGAAAAGGCGTTGATACGCGATGCCTGCAATTTATGCCATCAGGCACATGTTTCGTTCTTGGAGGCTCTTTTTGGCGTTGCTGATAGGCATCACGTTGGCATCCACTTTCTTTGCAGGCATAGACATAAAGGCAAATACCACGGCAAAACAGGCCCTCGACCAGAAACTCGACCTCATCTACGTGGACGTGACTTCAGACATTTCCAGCTTGTCGCCTACGCAGATGCTGAGCGCAAAGAACATGATTTTGAACGTTGAAGGCGTTGCAGACGTAGAGATAGTCTCAAGTGCTTGGGTAGACTTGCCGTCGTTTGACCAGAATGCCTCCTTTCCCGGCTACGGCACTAGAATTGCAGGCATCTCGGTTAATTCCCACGTATATGATGGATGGCTGAACAAGCCGTCTGAGGGAATGGGCGAAAACGAGACTTACGTTTCATCTGACGCTTCCTTCGCAGATAGGGTCAAGCCAGGCGACGTTATCAGCGTAATCTTTGACGTGTACCTGCGGTATCAATCGGAGACTGTTCCGGTGGCTTTGAACCTGACGATGAAAGGGCTGGCTCAGTTGGACACTAAGGCACACGCAATAGCCTCCGGAATACACTCCTCAACTTGGGGACAGACTGACATAAGGGGTTCAAACGTGCTGCTTGTCGACTGGGAAAACACCATGCGAAAGGTTCTGGTGGCCGTTCAAAGCCATCCTTCGTCATCTACACCCGTGAGTAGCGTGGCGTTGATCTACGCGGATCGAGAAGCCCTCATAATGCCCTGGGACATCACCGCTTCAATCAGCAACATAGAGGACGTGAAGTCGCGCATAGAGAATGCGCTTGCCCCCTCTTACACACTCAGCGTCAACATACAAGAAGACTTGCGGTCCACGCTCATCAATTTCCAATTCACGTCAATGAGCATCAGATTTGCATTCACCATCATCTCGTTGCCGATCTTTTTCGTGGCTTGGTACGTGGGAACCACTGTTTCCGACGTCTCGTTCAACTTGAGGAGACGCGAGATCGGGCTGCTTCTGACTAAAGGTTTCTCAAGAAGCCAGATATTGTGGATGTTTCTGACGCAGACTCTCATTCTGGGCATCGTAGGCGGCGTTCTTGGCGTGGTGTTCGGCTTTCTGTTGAATCCAATGTTTACTCAGTTCAACGTGTCCTCAGTGTTCAATCTGAACTTGATAAGCCCATACACTTTGGTTCTGACGATTGCGTTCGGTGTTATCATGGCTTTCTTCTCAATGTACAGTTCGGCAAGAAAGGCATCGAAGCTTCCCACGATCGAGGCGCTTAGGGAGTATTTGTTTGTGGAAGAGGAGAAAGCCTACAAGAAAAGGTGGCCTTGGATCGCCTTCATCCTCGGAACCTACAAGATCACAGTCTTCGCCTTGGGCATAAACCTGCCCGCACAGTTGTCCACCATCGTGTTCAGAAGCGGAAACTTCATACTAATACTCCTGACAGTGCTTTTCCTGCTCATCGACGGCTTTCTGAGCCTCGTAGGTCCTCTGCTGTTCTTCTGGGGATTTACGAAGCTCTTCATACAAGTCTCGCTGAAGTTCCAAGAGCTAACGACGCGCGTGGCCAAGTTCCTCGGCGATCTGGGCACGCTCGCGACAAAGAATGTCAGAAGGAATTCAGCGCGCTCCGCAAAAATAGCTTTCCTCATTGCGCTGATCATCGGCTACAGCGTACAGGTCACAGGACAGCTGGCCAGCGAACAAGACTACGCCATCAGAAACGCCTACTACAACGCAGGAGCAGACGTGGCCGTTCTAGCATCCAACGCCCGTGAAGCACCGGATGTGCTGAACCAAATAATGGGCAATGTTTCAGAGCATGTTCAGAACGGGACCATCGAGTATTCCTTTTCGGCTTTTCGTTCCGGGTTCTACACCGTGCAAGTGAGGGCTGTTGAACCGAGATCGTGGCTGAAGGCGGCATACTACGAGGACGGGTGGTTCAGCGGCAGAGACGCCGCCACGGCCTTCAACATGCTGGCAAACGACAACGATACGATTATTCTGGAACAAGGTGTCAGCAAGCCTCTCAAGCTAGGGATCGGCGACAGCATCACCCTCGCATTCGGAGGCGTTACGAAAACGCTGAAGGTGGCCGGATTCTTTGGGCCTGAACCCTCAGGCCAGCAGCAACAAGTCATGATAATGCCACAATACGCCGCATACTATTGGTCTTTCGTCCCTGAGAGGCTTTACAAGGAGATTAGCGATCGAGTGAGCGCCACCGCTAAGATACTGTTGAAACTGAAAAGCGGAGCTGACGGAAAAAGCATTGCCGAACAGATCAGAAATCTTGGAGACCCACGTGTTAGTTATGTGCAGTCGTTCGCTGAGAACTGGGAATCATCTCAGAAGGATGTCGTTGCAGTAAGCTCTATTGATGTCCAGCGATTAGGCATCGTATTCGCTTTCTTGGCGGCCTCGGTGGGCACGGCTTTAGTGAGCATTATTAGCATGAAGGAGCGAGATCGAGAAGCCACCATCATGAGTGTCAGAGGCTTGTCTTACAAGCAGTTGATCACCATGTTCCTAACGGAGAACGTGGCTCTCGTGACTTTTGCCACCATTCTGGGCCTCTTGGTTGGCTTCGTGGTCACGAACGGGAACATAGCATCAACCAACTCCTACGCAACGTCACTTGTTCAACACCGCCTAGTCTTCCCGTTAGACAGTGCACTATTGCTGTTCTCTTGCATATCGTTCATCTTCCTCATGACAATTGTGCCCATTCTGGTCATGTCAAAGAAATACGTAACGAAACTTGAGAGGATGGTTCGGTTAAGATGAAAGGTCTAGACGTGAAAGTCAAGGATTTGATAAGGGCCTACCGCTTGGGCAAGATCGAAGTTCAGGCGCTGAGAGGCTTAAACATGGATGTCAAAGCAGGCGAACTCGTCGCCATCATAGGCCCCAGCGGAAGCGGAAAAACCACGCTACTCAACATCGTCGGCGGGCTTGATCAAGCGACTGCCGGAACTGTTCAAGTCGGAGACACGCAGGTCACTGCCCTGTCAACCACGCAGCTCGTTGGATACCGTAGAGAAGTGGTCGGCCACATTTTCCAAACGCTAAACCTGATCCCGACACTGACGGCCTCAGAGAACATTGAATTACCGATGATTGCTGCTGGTGCGCCCCGAGGAAAGAGGAGCAGTCGCGTGAAGGAGCTTCTCGACATCGTCGGCTTGACAGATCGTGCGGAGCATAAGCCTGAAGAGCTAAGCGGTGGCGAACAGCAGCGTGTGGCCCTAGCTTCTGCCTTGGCAAACGATGCGCCTGTTTTGTTGGCAGATGAGCCGACTGGCGAGTTGGACACCGTCAACGCAAAGATCGTCGTCGACTATTTGGTCAAGATCAACAAGGAGCTTGAAAAGACTATAATCATGGTTACGCACGATCCCAGCGTGGCTAGGGCAACTGATCGCATCCTGCGCATTGAGGACGGCGTGATAAAGATCGCGTTGGTCCCCTCTGAAGTCATAGCAGAAGAGAAGGCTGTTTCGTACGTTGACCAGATGAGGGCGAGGCTGGCGGAGATAGACACTCAACTGCAGCAGCTGGATACGAGCTTCAAGGCTGGAAAGATCGGTGGCGACGAATACGTGCAAAGGAGGCAAAGCCTGAAGCAGATCAAGGACAGCCTGCGAGAGGAGCTTCAGCGAATGGGCGTAACAACCTAGCCCGACATTCTCTCTTCACTGACCTTTATTCCATGCTGTTTCAGGCCATCCATGAACAACTTGAAAAGCTCAGGATTCATGCCTATCTTCTCCGGAGGCACGACGCCCTTCTCTCTCACAAGTCCTTTGAGCATCAACTGCGCAACTATCGACGCCGGACAGGCCGTTGTCCTCGCCATAGAAGTTACGTCGCGTTCTTTGTCATAACGGTCCAACATGTGATAGACGTAATGCTGGTGCTTGCCGTTCTTGGTGCCTGAGACTTCCACTTTCAAGGCTACGATGTCCCTGACTTCGGGTTTCCAAAGCTTCTCCGCCAAAAGCTTGACCGTAAGCCTTCTGGGCGACACGCTCACGCCTCCAGCATTGATCTTTACTTCCTCAAAGAACCCGAGGTCCTTGAGCGCCTTTATCTTTTCGGCATGCCCCGGATATCTCAGGGTCTTCTCCCACATGTCCTCTGCCTGTGGTATCGTGTGAATCAGTGTTCTAAGCCCGTCAGTGAGGAAGGCCTCAAGCTTGCCGAAGTCTGGAAAGTCAACTTCCTCCAGTCCGCTCAGAACATCAGCGTTTGCTTCTTTCCCGTCTCTTACGATCCGTGCTTTCCTAGTGTACTCGTCGATCAGGCTTTCGGGAGACCATGTGATGACGTAGCCGAGAGGGGGAATTGGCTTTTCGGGAAGGCCCCCGACCATTATGTGTGCAGATTGAACCTTGTCAAGCTCTGCCGCAGCATGTCCTACGAGAACGTTGCTTATGCCTGGCGCCAATCCGCAGTCCGGCACGATGGTTATTCCTGCCTTTTCCGCCTTATCGTTCAGTGTGAGAGGGTTTTCAGCCATAAACGAGACGTCTACTAAGCTCTTCCCGGCGTCAATGCAGGCCTCAGCTAGGCCGTAGCCAAGCTTCCCAGGCAGGAACCCCAAGACCAAGTCGAAACCCTTCAGAACACGAACTGACTCGTCGTGGCTAGCAGCATTCATCTTGACCCATGAAACGTTGCTCCAGCCTATTCTTTCCGCAACGGTTCTGGCTCTCTTCTCGTCGTTGTCGGCAACGACCACGTCAGCCGAATTCATGCTTCTTGCAAGGTCGTCAGCCGCCACCGACCCTATGTTTCCGCAGCCTACAATTAGGATTTTCATGAATCGTAATACGAGGCTGTCTTCATTAAAATCTTGCTGAAGCCAGATTGAAGTCGCCCTCTCGTTTCCCACCGCTTATCTGGGCGGAGTCTACGTGGAGTCGGGTCACGGCATGCTCATTTGAAAATCTTATATATGGCCGTAGCCATTACAAGATTGAGCATCATGGCTGAAATCTGTCCTACTTGCGGACTTCCAAAAGACTTGTGCGCTTGCGGCGAGATCGAAAAGGAGCAGCAAAGGATTCGAGTGAGGCTTGAAACACGGAAATTTGGCAAACCAACGACAATAGTGGACGGTATAGACGACAAGACCACCGACCTCGCAGGCATGGCAAAGGGGCTGAAAGGCTTCTGTGCGTGCGGAGGAACGGCGAAAAATCACCAAATTATACTCCAAGGCGACCACCGTGACAGGGTTCGCCAATACCTGATAAAACTGGGATATCCACAGGAGAACATCGCACTCCAATAGCCTCCGGTACGAGGTGCAAGCTCAAAGTGAAGATATTTCAAAACTTAGGTGACGCAATAAGGACGCTCAAGCATCGAGCACCTTCACGAATCTACTGCCCAAGATGCGGAAGTCCAAAGATACATTCGACCAGCAGTTTTGACAAGTGGCTTACGCCGAGAAACTACCTCTGTGACGAATGCGGATACAAAGGCACAGTGGTTATGGAACTGGAAAAAGACGAAGATCAAGACTGACTGTCATGTCAGTCCGGAAGCATCAAGTTCAACTGCTTCTTTAGCGTCTTGTAGCGGTTTCTCACGGTGACCTCGGTGACTCCTGCTGCTTCTGCGATGTCTTTCTGCGTTTTCTTCTCGTTGCTCTGAAGGCACGCGATGTACAGCGAGGCAGCAGCCAAACCCATTGGGTCTTTGCCTGCGGCGGCGCGCTTCTTTCGGGCTTCTCTCAGAATCTGAATGGCGATTCCCTGCGTCTTGCCTGAAATCCCGGTTCTTTCAGCGATCTTCGAAACATACGTGAGAGGATCTGCAATAGGCATGTGCACGTCAAGCTCGCGCAGCAACAGCCTATAACAGCGGGCAACATCTTTCTTGTCGACCAAACTGGCCTCGGCAATCTCGCGCAGAGTTCTAGGCGTCCCGCTTCCACGGCAAGCGGCATAAAGTGCAGCTGCCGCGATGGCTGCGATTGATCTGCCTCGCACCAAGCCCTTGTCCAAGGCCTTGCGGTATATGACTGCTGCTTTCTCCTTGATAGGCGGAGGAATGTACACTTTATCTGAGAGTCGGTCAAGCTCGGCCATTGCCTGTGCGAGATTTCGATCTATTGAAGAATGCACTCTTGAGCGAATCTGCCACTTTCTCAGTCGCCACATCTGCAGGCGCGTGGACAACGGAAGCTTTCTTCCGAAGGCGTCTCGGTCAACTTGGCTTATGGCTGTTGACAGGCCTTTGTCGTGAACAGAATACGAAGTAGGCACCCCCACGCGGCTTCTTGATGCCTTCTCCTCCTGCGTGAAAGCCCGCCACTCAGGCCCCTTATCCATCATCTGCTCGTACAAAACGAGACCACAGTCACCGCAAATGGTCTCACCCGTGTCATAATCGTGAACAAGATTCCCGCTGCCGCATTCCGGACACTTGTCAATCAAACGTTGACGCGTCGCGGTTTCCTTCTTACTCATTCTCTCTATTCGTCCTGTTTTCATCGATGGCGTGGAACAGGTACCATATTCTTCATCAGTTACTCAGAAAACAGTAACCCTGATTCCGCGCGTAACCGTACCGATGCAATGTCTTAATATATAAATTTTACGGCTCCTTCCAGAAGATCCTCCCCACGAATCCAGAATACATAGGCATACTACTGACTACGGATTAAGAAAAGATACTTAAGACACGCAAGAATAGGAAAGCTTTAATCGAAATTGGCCAACAAGAAAACTGGCTTGAACCACGACTCATAGGTGCAGCCCGGTGGTGTAGTGGACAAGCATAGTGGCCTTTGGAGCCATTGACGAGAGTT
>CAZUFK010000012.1:3368-28507 GCA_964619695.1 uncultured Candidatus Bathyarchaeia archaeon | reverse complement strand
GGTCATAGGTTCTCCTCAGCCATCATATGATACAATGAATACTTAAGAATTGAGGCGTGTGCTCGAATCCACATTGCCATGCTTTCTGTGAGTGACGGCAACGATGTCTTGATTGCGCGCTCTTCGAGCGCACTACTGCTAGCCTCTTTGCAACCTCTCTGTTGACTAACATTATGACTGCTGTTTGTCTATCATCATTCATTTGCTTGTGTTTGTGTTTCAAGGTAACGTTTAGGTTTCCAAATTCTAAACGGGGAGAAGAAATAGAATTTCTAGGATTTGGTGCGCTTTTTCATTTCTTTAATGGTTCCCTTGTAACTGCGGATGTTTTCCTCACAAATATTGTGCTTCCATTCACATATACCTTTGATTAGCTCTCCCAGATAATACTCGAATTCCTCATTCGTCAAGGTGTTTGAGCATTCCACCTTGTAAACGATTTCGTCCTTCTTTCTACTTGCAGTTATCATAACTAGGGTGTCTTTTCCACTCATGATTGTGCCCCCTTTTTGTTATATGTGCATTGGATTTAAAATGTTCTCCACTAGTTCGCATAGTCAAGCGCGCGCTATTCTAAGGGGTCAGTTTTATCTCAAAGAGCTGGGGCCACCTTTTTCCGGTTACAAAGAGTCTGTCTTCTTCTGCATCGTATGCAATCCCATTGAGCACGTTGCTTGTATCTTGATTTTCCAAGTCTTGGATGCCGCTCAAGTCTATCCACGCTCTGACTTGGCCAGTTTGAGGGTTGATAACTGCAATCTTTTGTTCCATCCAGATGTTGGCATAGATTTCGCCTTGAATGTATTCAAGCTCATTGAGCCTGGTCACGGGACCAGTATCATATACGTCAACTTGGCCAACTCTCTCGAAAGTTTCCGGGTTCAGGAAATACAGGGTTGCTGTTCCATCACTCATTATCAGCCGACTGCCGTCGTACGTGATTCCCCATCCCTCTGTAGGATAGCTAAACTCTTGAAGCAGATCAAAGGAGTCCTTGTCGTAGACGAAGCCTTTGTTCGATTGCCAAGTCAATTGGATGATCTTGTCGCCGAAGATCGTGATGCCTTCGCCGAAGAACTGGTTTGGAAGAGCATAAGACTGGAGGATCTTGCCAGTCTCTAATTCTACTCGGCGTAGCGTAGACTGGCCGTAGAGCCCTGTGCTTTCATAAAGAACGCCATTCTCAAACACGAGTCCTTCTGTGGAAGCATACTTGTCGTGAGGGTATATGTTGACGACGTTATAGGTGTAGCGTCGCGCCGTGGAGACTGATGGCATATCATTCATCAGAACAAGCATCGTGGCGCTGAGCAGGAGTGCCCCTAAGACAACCAGTACACCCGCTACGTATCGACTTTTCATTGATGCCCCGTATTTCCTTGCCCATCGCAGCTTTAATATTTGGCAGGCGCATTGTACGCGTTTGGCGTGCAGCAGGTCACGGGGTCGAGTCCGGTCAGATCCACCAAAACAAATAAGAGTCTGTTTATGAACGAAGAAAGCATCAAACACGAGGACAAACCTATGCCAGCAGAAATAACCGACGTCGAAAAATTCATCACGCTAAGCGGAAGCGCGCACTACTGTTTAGTGAAGAGATTGAAGGATGTTGTGAAACTTAAGCTTCGCACGGCCAAGGCGCTTTATACTCTGAAAGTTGAGCCTCCGAATGCTGAGGGGGTCATCAAGAAGCTTCAATGCGAAATCCGCGAAGTGTAGCCCACATTTTCCTGAGGTACCCCGCTCCTAATCTAGTTCTCGCTTTTTCACGGAAACCGTAAATTGCAGCTGCAGGACTAAGCCATTAATGAGGAAGACAGAGTGAAGACTAAACCTGCAAGGCTGATCAAAGCTCAGTTCAATCCGCCTGTTCAAGCTTACAAGGGCAGGGTTGTCGAGGTGAAGCTCGGGGCCACCAAAAGCGAAGGAGGAAGCCGAGGAAAACACCTTATCATCGGAGGCGAAACCGCCCCCGCATTCTACACCTTCGAAAAACCCACGCCGCACCCACCAGTCGTGGCCGTAGACGTTTTCGACATGAAAGTCCCATTGCCTCGGGCTGTGAAGATGCACGTCAAAGAAGTGCTCGAAGACCCAGCCGAATGGGCCAAACTTGCCGTCAACAGATTCGAAGCCGACCTTGTAACCGTGCACTTGGTAAGCGCTGATCCTCTGGTCAAGGACACTTCGCCAAAGCAAGCCGTGAAAACTGTCGAGGAGGTCGCTCAAGCAGTGGATGTGCCTCTCATCGTCGGCGGGTGTGGAGACCCAGTCAAAGACATGAACGTTTTCGAAGCCGTAGCAGAAGCTCTCGCTGGCGAAAGGCTCCTCATAAGCTCAGTAACCCGAGACATGGACGTCCCACGCTACGCCCAATTCATCAAGAAACACGGGCACGTTGCATTGTCGTTCACGCCGATGGACCTCAACTTGGCCAGAGAGCTTAACCGCAGACTCTACGAGTACCTGCCCAAAGAATCCATCGTGATGGATTTGACGACAGCCGCACTTGGTTATGGTCTTGAATATGCTTTTTCAAACATGGAGAGGGCGAGGCTTGCAGCCTTGGCTGGCGACCCTGAGCTCGCGCACCCAATGTCCTCAGGAGCCGCGAACGCTTGGGCTGCGCGTGAGGCATGGATGGAATTGGGCCCGGAGTGGGAGCCTCGCGAGCTTCGAGGTGCCCTGTGGGAGCTGACCACCGCCGTCACGCTTCTGCTCGCGGGCGTAGACCTCTTCATGATGATGCACCCAGCCGCCGTCAAAGCCCTCAAAGACATAACCAAACAACTCGCCAGCAACAGCCACGGCAACGCCGACAAACTCGCCGACTGGGGTTCCGCGAAGATCCAGCATTGAGGTGCAACATTACATGACCAAAAAGCAGTTGAGCCCAATCGACGTCTACAAGCTTCTTCCAAAAACGAACTGCCAGGAATGCGGCGAAAGAAACTGTCTCGCTTTTGCCACGAAGCTAGTGAACCGCGATGTGCCACTTGATAAATGCACCTCATTGTTGAAGGCCGAAAATCGCAAAGCGTACGAACAGCTGAAACTGCTACTCGAGCCTCCAGTGAAAGAGATCACCATAGGCATCGGCCAGAAAGCCATCAAGGTCGGCGGAAAACTCGTCATGTACCGCCACGAGTTCGCTTACGCCAACCCAACAGCCATCGCCATCGAAGTAACCGACGAAATACCCGAAGCAGAACTGCAGTCGAGAGTTGACAAGGCACAGCGCTTCAGCTTCGACTACATCGGACAAGCCCTCAAGCTTGACATGATAGCCATTCGCTCCACGACAAACGACCCCACCAAATATGCAACCACCGTCGAGAAAGTTGCTGCAAACACGGATTTGCCCATGATTCTGTGTTCCTTGAACCCGGAGGTGCTGAAGGCTGGATTGCTGGCTGCCTCAAAGTTCAAACCTCTGCTGTACGCGGCCACAAAAGAGAACTGGGAGAGCATGGCCGAGCTTGCCCTGACATACGAGTGCCCGCTGACAGTTTTCGCGCCGAACGATTTGAACCTGCTGAGATCATTGGCGAAGACCCTGCTCGCCTGCGGCGTCAAGGAGCTTGTATTGGACCCAGGCACTTTCTTAGCAGATGGCCTAGGCGACACGTTGAACAATCTTACGATGCTGCGTAGAGCTGCCTGCAGGCTGGGTGATGAGCTTTCAGGTTTCCCTTTGATTGGCGTGCCGATGGTCGCCTGGACGACCAGTGAAGGCAGATCAGAAGACCTTGTCAAGTGGCGTGAAGCCTATCTGGCAGCCATGCTTACAGTGCGCTTCGCCGACATCCTAATACTGCACAACGTTGACGGTTGGGCGCTCCTGCCGCTCACGGTCCTGAGGCACAACATCTACGCCGACCCGCGAAGGCCCGCCTCAGTCAAAGCCGGCATAAGAGAGTTCGGCAAACCAAACGAAGAGTCACCCGTCATGTTCACAACCAACTTCGCACTGACATACTACACTGTTGCATCAGACATCGAGAAGGCAAAGACGGACGCCTACCTGCTGGTCGTCGACACAGAGGGAATTGCAGTGGACAGCGCCGTCGCAGGCAGGAAACTGACGGCAGAAGGAGTCGCGAACGCCCTCAGGGCTTCCGGAATAGAAGACAAAGTCAAGCATCGAAAACTAATAATCCCAGGCAAGGCCTCAAGACTCAGCAGCGAAATCGAGAAGCTGAGCGGATGGCAGGTGCTCGTCGGTCCAAAAGATTCATCTGCGATTCCGAGCTTTCTGCATGAGAAGTGGCAATCGCCAGCATAAACTCTGTTTTTTTTGGCTTTTCAGGCTGGTGCCCATCTTCATACCGATGGCATGCGCGAGTACTTTTCCGTGAGTACGTGGCATCGTGAAGTCAGATGCGCAGGCATGAGGTCGTCCTCTAACCATGACTGCAAGAGTGTTTTGTCAGGTTCCTTCCTTGTACAAGTCAACGAAGCAGTTGAACGAGAACTTCTTCAGTTGGATGCTACCCTTTACGCTTATGAGAAAAGTCTTGAAATCCTGAAGCATATCGCCCCAGTCTCTTCTGAAAACATGGTAGAACTTGACGAAGTCGGCGTAGTCCCTGTGTACTGAGACCATGATGGCATCCGCGTCAATTCCCTGTCCTGTGCTTATGAACATCACGTTTGGTTGTTTTGCGGCCCATTCCTTCCCTTTATCCCAGAGCGGGTTGACAAGTTGTTTCGAGCGCGCGAATGTGAAAGCGATTATTTCGAAGTCCAAGTAGGACAAATTCGGGATTACCGTGTACTGCTGTATGGCTTCCTTTTCCAAGATTTTCCTAAGCCTAGTGGTGGTCGGCTGAGAGATCCCCAAACTTTTCGCAAGCTCACGGTCACTCCGTTTCGAATTCTTGATCAACGCGAAGAGCAGCTTTGTCAGATTTTCTTGTTTCATAAGTAAGATTTATGCTGAAGTCTTTTATGAAACTTTGCATAATCGCCGCCGAAACTGGCACATAATCAACGTTTCTGGCGGGTGAAATGGTTCATTCTCTGAGGCTTTGCCAGTTCCGACAGAGCCTCCCCGATTCTATCAAGTCGCTTGCCATCGCTTATGCTCCGCTGAAGGGCGGCGAAGTCTCGATGGTTATTGAAGCTTTCAATACGGCCTGTTGGTCTTTTCCTTGTGATTTCAATACAGTTATCCACTATACAGCTCAACACGCATGCGCCGCAATATACGCAAAGCTCCTTGCTTATCCCGACTTCTCCTGTTTTCCAGAACAAGGCGCTAGTTGGGCACGCATTTATGCATAGCCTGCATTCAACGCCTCGGCACGTTCTTTTGTTAATCGTTATTCTCCCTTCGGCGAAGAACTCTTGTGCGCTGAGGTTTGCGAGGGCTTCTTCTCTCAGCTTTCTCTCAGGACTCGTTAGACATTTGGATGCGCTGTCAAGCGATTCTGTCTTGTGCTTGCTGTGCATTGATTTCATCTTTTGAGCGGCTGATGCTGTCCTGCTCTCATGGGAGCCATGTGAACCGTAGTGACTGGGTCGGTGAGGTTTTCGGGCATGGGATTTTTTCAGCTTGTTCCGCTTCTTTCGATGATCTTCGGTATTATCCATTCGAAGCCTACAGCCATCAAGTGGAGGCCAGCAGTCTTTGTCTGTTTTCGAATGTCGTGGATCATTTCGGCGAAGACCTCGACGTTTTCTTCTTGGAAGGCCTCTTTGCTTCTTTCTCTTGCCCTGCGCAACCGTTGTTCCAGTTCCACCGGGACCTTTATTCCCGGGACGTACTTGATCATCCAGTCCATCATGGCCAACGACTTGAATGGCGCCACGCCGAGCAGCACAGGCGTTTTCAGGTAGACAGTGGCGTCCAAAAACCGCGTGGCCTGTTCCAAGCTGTAGACGCATTGTGTCTGTATGAAATCAATTCCGAGCCTGACCTTTCTTTCAATCTTCAGGACTTCAGGCTCGAATGGCTCTGCGTTGGGCGAGGCGGCGACTCCTATGTTGAACTTGGGCGGGTTTTCGATTTTGTTGCCGTTCAGGTCTATGCCCTCGTCCATGATCTTTCTGAGCATGTAGACGAAGGTTGCGGAGTCCAAGTCGAAAACAGGCTTTGCCTGAGGCGTATCGCCCACCGTCGTGTAGTCGCCGGTCAGAACAAGAATGTTCTTGATCCCCAACGTGGCTGCAGCCAAAACGTCGGAAAACAATGCCAGACGGTTCCTGTCTCTGGCAGTCATCTGATAGACTGCCTCGACGCCTGCTTCCCTCTGGATAAGGTAGGATGGGATGAGAGCATTCATGAAACCGAAGGCCGTGGGATTGTCGGTTATGTTGATCGCCGTCACGTGATCTTTCAGTATTTTTGCTCCTTCAATGACCTCGTTCAGGCTTGTGGTTTTCAGCGGCTCAAGCTCACCTGTGAAGACGAATTTGCCTTCCAACATTCCCTTCATAAGCTCGCTGTAGGCTACTCTCTTCTTCACGGCCTCATCGATTTCACCGAGCTTCATTGTTCTTTCGGCTTTCATTTCCGTGGGTGTCTTGCTGTCTAGCTCGCGTGGAGGCTCCGAGATTCTGTAGTCGCGCGGAATCCTGAATTTGGTGAACAGGTCGAGTCTGTCCCTGCTTTTCAGACGATTGTAGATCAGCACCCAGGCGCAATCCTTTTTCCATCCGCCAGCCTCGCATTTTCCTCCCACTTGCCCGCCACACGGACCGTTAAGAAGACTCTTGGCACATCTGGTTGTCGGGCATATTCCTGCAGTTTCGAATAATATGCAGTCACCGCAGGCTCGACACGTTTCATAGAACTTGCCCTCTATCGGGTCGTGTTCGCCGAGAAACATGGTGTCGCTGGCCGGGATTACCGGTCTGTCAGGATACAATTCCGAAAGCGTTTGAACCCCGACGCCACAGGCAAGGCTGACCAGCGCATCATAGTCGCCTACTAGTCGCATGGTCGCGTTTTCTGTCATGCGCTTGTCGCATTGGCGAGGGACAGTCGTGGCCACGATCTTGCTGTTCGCGCCACTGATCTTTCTGCGGGTTTCGAGCGCTGTCTTCAATTCGTCGGCTTGTTTCTTGCCTCCAACTTGTATTGTTGCTACGCAGCCGTTGCATCCCACTATGAGGATTCTCTGGAAATTCCCAACGGTCTTCATGATCTCTTCAATGTTTTTGAGGCGTGCTGTAATCAAGTGTGAGTTGGCTCCTTGGTGAGTGTCGTATCAGCGGGAAGCGGTGATATAAGAATTGCTGTAATGCTTCTTCAGCGTATCAGTGTGGTGAGTAGGCTGGCTGCTAGGCCGAAGAGTACAGGGAAGGGGAGTCCTGGGAACATGCCTTTCTTTTCCAGCATCTTGAAAGAGAGGACGCAGCCTACCAGTATGCCTGCGACGGCAGCTAGACAAGCCGTGTACCCGAAGTTGAGTAGCATGTGTCCGGAAAGCATGGAATAGAACGTCAGGTCGCCTAGACCCATTTGGATGTCCTTGAACGAGTAGCTCAGGCCCTTGAGGTGTTCAAGTCCGCCACTGGCTATCTTCCCAACTGGGCCACGGTACACGGCAAATGTGTCGTACACTGCTAGAAACCCCAGGATCAGAATGGTGCTCAGGGTGGGGATTGCGCTTCCTAGGAAGGTGCCTAATGCTCCGCCTAATGATAGGATCGTTAGGTTGCTTATTTTGCCGTGGGTTCGGAAGATTGCCAGTACTGCTGAGGCTGTTATGAGAAGTGAGAGAATAAGGCTGAGAACATCCGGGTACGGCACGTTGAGCGTTAGGAATATGGCGCTCAGGTATACGATTGAAAGCATCAGCGTTGCGGTTGTTAGGGCGAATCCTGTGATGAGGGTGATTATCTTTTGGTTTTTGCGTTTCAGCAGGATGTACAGGATGGTTGCTCCGATGCCTACGAGAACCACGAAGTAGGCGGCGTTTCCAAGCGATCCAACGCCTTCCTGAAACGGCGTGACGGGGTAAAACTCGATGGGTGCAGCTAAGAGAATGAGTGCGCATATGACGCCGAACAGCAGGCTTGCTAGGACGGGTGTCAGGTGCACTAGTCTGGTTTTGGCCGTGCCGCTCAAGGCTCTTCATCCTGTTTTCCGCTTGCTTTCTCAAGCTTTAGGTGGCACTTGCTGCAGAATAAGCTTTGTTTTCTGTCGGTTTCGAAAATGGAATTGGAGAAGTACATAACGCAGAACGGGTTGGAGCAATGATTCAGGCCCATGGTGTGGCCGAGTTCATGTACGGCTTCCTTTGTGCCTCGCTCGATTAACAGCTCATTGTCAGGCTTCTTCTTGTAGAACTCTGGCCTAAGCCTCCACAAAGATATCAATGCCGCTTTTCCGGGGCTTTCGGCTTCGCCGAAGACGAAGTTTAACGGTGGCAGATAGATGTCGACATCCGTGATGCCTAGGATTCTGTCCAAGTCTTTTGTCTTTTCTGCTTGGGCGCGGATTTTGGTGAGGATGATGTTTGAGCGGTGTTGTTGTCGGTCTTCATCGTAGGCTTCGTTGGGTAAGGGCGTTCGTTTTGCGATCTGCGTGAACGTGTTTTCGGCTAGTGTCATGGTGAGGTTTTCTTGTATTCTGGTCACGGTGTCGGGGTCGACTTGGCCCACGTTTAGTAGTCCGATTTTCATCTTGTTACCTGCTAGACTTTGAACGTGTCTCCAGTTCTGGGTGCTACGGCTTCGAGGCCTAGTTCTTCGCGCACCCATTTTGCAAAGTATTCGCAGTTGCCTTCTGCGCCGTGGACGACGTAGACTTTGGGGTTTCCGCCGAGTCGTTTGATGGCTTCTTTGAGTTCGCTGGCTCCGCAGTGAGACGAGAAGTCGAAATGCCGCACTTTGGCTTTGATTTTGCGCATCTTTCCGTCTATGGTGCAAACGCCTTTTTCAAGCAACTCTTTTCCTGGTGTGCCTGGAATTTGGTAGCTGACGAGGAAGACGGCGTTGCCTGCTCTTTTGCCGACTTTTGAAATGTAGAACACTGCGGGTCCGCCTTTGAGCATGCCTGCTGGGGTGATTATGACTGCAGGGGTTTTGAGGGCTTTTCTGCGGTCGCGCCAGCCTTCGACCCAGTTTGTGCCATGTACGGCGTCGGCGAAGGCTCTTGGATCTTTGAGGAATTCTGGGTAGCTCATCATTATTCGGCTTACTTCTCGGGCCATGCCGTCGATGTAGACGGGGTATTCGAAGTGGTGTGCGGCGAGTACGCTTATGAGTTCTTGTGAGCGGCCTACGCCGAAGGCTGGGACGAGGGCGGTTCCTCCGTGTTCGACAATGTCGGTGCATGCGTCGGCGAAGCTTTTTTCGAGTTCTGGTCTTTTGGTGTGTTCTTCGGTGGCGTAGGTGCTTTCGGTTATGACGACATCCAAGTCGCCGTAGTTCATCTTTGCGCCTTCGAGCAGGCGCGTGTCGGTTGTGTTGTAGTCGCCTGTGAAGAGTATGCGTTTGCCTTGGGTTTCGATGAGTGGTTGTACGCTTCCGGGGATGTGGCCTGCGTTCTTGAACTGGAAGCTTATGTCGCCGACTTGCTGTGGCTTGTCGAAGTCTGTGAATTTGCTGCTGTTGGTCATTGTTTTCAGTTCGAGATACTCAAAGGGCAGGTAATAGCTGGATAGGTGGATGAAGTCTGCGATTAGCAACTGGTTGAGCTCGGTGGTCATTCTGTTCGTGTAAAGCGGGATCTTGCCCTTCATGTAAAATATTGGCAAAGCGCCTGAGTGATCAAGGTGACTGTGAGAGAGGAGTATGGCGTCAACTTCTTTCGGCGGAATATGTCGTGGGAAGCCTGGTTCGCGGTCAAGCATCGCGCCATAATCGAGCAGGACCTGTGTTTTCTGGGTTTTGACGGTTATGGCGATGCGGCCGACTTCGCGGGTTCCGCCGAGAAATCCGATTTGTGTTTCGCTCATTTGTTTTGCATCCGGGTTAGTGAGTATTCATGGTTAGTTGTATTTTAAAAATGTGTTGAAT
The DNA here is from genome assembly GCA_964619695.1 of uncultured Candidatus Bathyarchaeia archaeon. GTDB lineage: Archaea > Thermoproteota > Bathyarchaeia > Bathyarchaeales > Bathycorpusculaceae > DATKKK01. The sequence continues at coordinate 18,535 of CAZUFK010000012.1, read as the reverse complement.
TTTGGAGTGGAAATGCTCTCGTGTGGCCTTTCTTGATGGCTTTGAGGACGGCGTCAACGTCCAGTGTGGCTTGGATTTCGGTTTGCACGTTCCACGCATCCGTGTCGAAATGCGCGTCGCTGCCAGCGGTGCAAGGCAGTTTCCTTGCGTTAGCCACTTGCTGGGCTTGCCTGTTGAGTTCCGGTTCAGTTATGCCATTGAGCGTTTCGATAGCGTCCATGTTCAGCTCTTTTACGAGGTCTTTGAGGCCCAGTCCACGGTACGGGTGCGGTGCGATGGTCACGTAGCCGTTGGCTTTTGCGCGGTCGATTATGTTTTGTGCTTTCCATGGTTTGGGTGGCAGTTCGGTTGGGCCGAGCACGATGATTTCGCCTTCTTCGGCGCTGATTTCGGCGCCTGGAATGATGAGTATATCGGGGTATGCTCTTGCGTATTCGCGGGTTTCTAGGTAGCCTTTCGTGGTGTTGTGATCGGTTATGGCGATGGCGTTGAGTGTCGGGTGCCTGTTAAGGCGTTCGACTACGGTTCTAGGCTGCTGCGTAGCGTCAAGCGAATAACGCGTGTGAAAATGCAAATCAGCTCGAATCAAGATTCATGCGCTCATGCTTTTGCAGAGCAACAAGATACGAGGGCAGGTTAAAGACGTTTTGCCTCACACGCGGCTGAGAAAATTCAACCCCCCTATATATACCTTCAACTCCCAGTGAGGCCTTGCGGAAGGCTTCGAATGCTGCTGGCTAGCTTGATCTGATACCCTGCTGCTTATGGCTGAGCCGCGTTGACTGCCGCTTTCAGTGCTAGGTTTCTGAAGAGTGATGTTCGGTCTGTGCCTTTGTGTCTTTTGAGGAGGTTTTCGGCTGCTTTTGAGGCGTGTCTCAGCTCTTCCCGTGCGGAGGGTGAATCTATCTCTGAGAGGGTGAGGAGCGTGTAATAGAAGGGGAAGGCTCGCCATCTGCCGTTGGGCTTCCGTGCCTTCTTCATTCTCGCTATACCCATTTCGATGATCCTGTTCTTTTCGCTGATTTTGGTTGTCTGGAGCGTTCGCAGGAAGGCTGTGGTGCACGTGCCGCAGCAGTACTTGCCGGTTTTGCCTCCTCTTTCCAGTATCTGGTTGAAGCCTTCCAGTGCCCGCACGACGTGTGGTGAGTGGTGAAGTTTCCAGACGAGGGCGGTTCGGAGGGCTTCTTCGCCCATAACGTGTCTGGTGCCTGCGTTGGTCTGTATGTGTTCGCCTGTGGGCAGGTGCGCTCCCTGCTTCAGGTCTTTGGGCGTGGGCATGAACAGGCCGCAGTAAGAGCCTTCCAAGCCTTGACGTGACAGAATCCAGTCAAGCGCCTCCTGCACCCCGGCAGACGAGCCGCTGCGAAAGCCCTGCCGCACCTCCTCCAAACACCAAAGAGTCTCCTGCAAAGAATCAGAAACAAGAACCTTAACCATGTGTGAACCTCTTTTTTCAGCAGATGCCTGCCTGTAAAGTGTGGTTCTGTTTCTCTTAAAGCGTTTGCCACATTTCCGTGTGGAAAGCGTTATAGCTGATGATGGGCAATTATGCTTTCGTGGTCAAAGATGGATGAGAAGCTGATTGCGCCCTGCGGGGTTCTCTGCGGCGAGTGCGAATTCTATACGAAGGAGAAGACGCCTTATTGTGCGGGATGCGGCAGCATCAAAGGCCACGTGTTCTGGGGAAACTGCAAACTGTACACTTGCGCCTCCGAGCACAAGGTCGAACACTGCGGAGAATGCAGCGATTTCCCATGCGAGTCCTTCGTGAACCATTATGACCCATCAGCCGGACAGAAAAACGCCCTTTATCGGGCAGGCCTACTGGCCTACCGCAGAAAGGCCGGAACAGAGAAATACCTAGCTATGGTCAAGAAGCTGAATGGCAAGGAAAAAGCCAACGCGACCTAGGCCTCTGCTCTGTAGTCTTTGGTAATCTGTTACGCTAGTTTTCAACCATTGCAGGCTCTCCCTCTAGGCGTTGGGCGGAGAGCGCCCTTTCTGTAATCCCTGATCTCAAGTCTCACGGTGTTCTGTTTGCACGTCTTTTTGGTGGCGTCTGCTATTGTTTTGCCCCAGTTTTCTGGGTCGTTTAGGAGTATGACTGCCTTGTAGCCTGCGTGTTTGATGTATTCGGCTGTTTGGCAGGCAACGTGTTCTCTGGTTTCGTTGTCAAGTGGCATGGCGGTTTCGTGTTGACTTAGCGGGTAGACCTCGTCGAGTTCGATGGGTATGACTCCAAATGGCGCTGCGTAGAAGCAGATGTGCACGTTTTTCTGTTTGAGGGTTTTTGCGAACCGCCTGTATTCGTGTGCATTGTGGAAGGGTTTGGTTTGCGTTTGCGGGAACAGCAGGAGCGTGGTGGCCTGTTTTGGCCTAGTGTATCTTTCGGTTAGGTGTTTGGTGTAGTGTATGATTTCTGGGCGTGCGAGTCCGAGGCTGGTGAAGTAGAAGAGGCCGCTGTCCTTTACGGAGGGCGCGTGCCTTTCAATGAACCCGCTGTATATGTCAATCCTCTTGACAGCCGTCATCAGCGAGGGATGCGTGTGCGCTCGTGCCTCCAGCAGTTCCCAGAGCCTGCCGTCCTTGACGGCCTGCTTTACGCGCCTGATCTCGGAGGCGCAAACGTAGAGATTGTGCTCGGCAAGAAAGACCTCCCTTTCCCTGTCAGGCAGTTCCCGAACCTGCTTGGGCGTGGCCTTCGCGCATCGTGGGCACGCGCAAGGGAAGTATTCGAGTTCTTCGAGCCTGTGGGTGCCTGTTTCGGTCATGTAGCGGCCTTCCTTCGCGTACAGCGCATACGCCGCTGAGTCGAACAGGTCGCAGCCCAGCGCGACTGCGAGCGCGAACATGAACGGGTGGCCTGCGCCGAACAGGTGCAACGGCCTATCAGCCGGCAGGTTCATCTTCGCCGCCATAATCATGTCTACGAGCACGTCGAAGCGATAGCGTTCCATGACTTCGGTGGGGCTTCCGAGGGCGTGAATTTGGAAGGGCAACTTGCCCATCTCCTTGGCTGAACGTGCCACGAGATTCAGATACCGTCCGCCCTGCACGGGGCCAACCCACAGCGCGTCGCTTCTCGTCTTGTAGCTGCAGAACTCTTTTGCGCGTTTGAGGGTTTCGTCAACGGTCTTCTGCGCATGCTCTTCCGTGACTTTCCAGCCTGTGGGGATGTCCAAAATCGTGGCAATGTCCGAGCCGATCCGCTCCTGGTACTGCACGATTTCCTTCTGCGTGGCCCGTATGTCGCCGTAAACCAAGATTTGGTAGGCGCCTGAGTCGGTCATTACTGTACCATTGAAGTCTAGAAACCTGTGCAGGCCGTGCTCGATGGGCTGGTTCTGGAAGCGGTTCTTCAAAATATACGCGTTAGTAATCAACGCCTCGAAGCCGAACTCCTCACGAATACGCCGAGGCTGGATCAACTGCGTGGCTGGGTTCACGACTGGAAACAGCAACGGTGTTTCTATCGTTCCGCTCTTCGTCTTGAGCTTTCCGATTCTGCCTAGCACATCCTTCTCTTTTGTCTCAAAAGACATCGTTGAACCTTAAACAAAGACAGACGAACTGGCTTAAAAAACGTTCAGCACACGGGAATATGGTTGAGATGCCTCTTGGCAACGCGCGCCACGATACCTGCGTTCCCTTGGGGCTTCTCGTGACCTACGCTATCACGGGCGAGGACAGGGCAGGCAACACGACAACGAGCGAGGAACTGGGTTACGAATGCCAATACATTGTGGTTCCAGAGCCTCCGCCACCGGTAATGCTTGCCCTGCTCATGACAGCAACCCTTCTGGCCCTTGCCTTGCCCAGAGAGAAAAACCGACAAACCAGCCTAAACTTCGAATTACCCCGCTTTTCTTCGGGGATATTCTTCTTACTGCATGAAAATCATGTCCACGATGCGGTCTGCGTTCACGTTTCTCGCACCCTCGTGTCTTGCGAAGATCGTGAAGTATTTTCTCGTCAGTCGCCTGACTTTGGCCTCGTCATTTGAATATTTTGCGTGGAGGAGTTCGTGTATCATTGTGGCCTTGGCTCTGGCCTTGATGTAGAAGTAAACCATCTCCTTCTCGAAATCTTTGACCAGCCTGCGACAGAACTCCAGCCTCTTCGGATAAATAACGATCTCGCCTCTACTGTTATACTTCCCTGCAAGGCCCTTCCCGTTCTCTCCCCGAAACGGAAACAGCTCGACCTGGACACTCGCAACTAGGCGCTCCTCAATGTTCTCCCTTCGCATAATCCAGTCAAGAAACCGCTGAAAAAGAGGGCTCTCCAGAGTCTTGAACGTGACCGAAGCATATTTCGCGTAGAACCTCTTCTGCCTATCGGAGAATTCGCGATTCTGAGGGCAGGCAGCTATCTGCACTTTGCCTGACAGTCTACGACTTCGAGTTCGCGTTTCGCTCAACATGGACGTCTCAACTTGCTCCGAAGAAAACTAGAACCATAGGCTAGCGCGCGCGTCTGCGCCTTCGGATATTCAATCAAGGATACTCCTGCAACACATATTAACATATTCTCCGATTTCGGTGATAAATGCGGGCTTCCCATCCGCCTGGAGGAGAATAGGCTTATTAGACCATGTTTACCGCATAGGACTACGATACGGAGATGGGTCTGATCATGACCTACAAGTCTGTCATAGACGAGCTGTCTGGTAGTGTCGCGAAGTCTTTTGTAGCTGATGTTTGTCATTTTCATCGTATTCAGGGTTCTACGATGTTTCATGAGGTTGCCGAGTACGTTAAGGCTGAACTGCTCAAGCTAGGCCTCGGCGACGCGGTTATCGAGCAGTTTCCGGCTGATGGCACGAGCAAGTATTGGACTTATGTTTCGCCTGTGGGCTGGACGGTCAGGAGCGCTGAGCTTCGCCTCGTCGAGCCTCGTGAAGAGCTGATCTGTTCGTATGAGGATTTGCCTCAGTGTCTGCACACTTTCAGCAACGCCACACCAGCCGAAGGCGTAGCCGCCGAGCTGGTCGACGTAGGCACGGGCACGAGGCCCTCGGACTATGAGGGCAAGGGTGTCAAGGGCAAGTTCGTGTTGGCCACGGGCCGCGCTAAGCCTGTTCATGAGCTGGCAGTCTACAAGCACGGCGCTCTCGGAGTGCTCACGGACACGATTACGTATGAAATGCCTGGCGTGCGTGAGAGCCTCGACATTCCAGACGCACACGCATATCAGGCCATCTGGCCTACGGCGGAGGAGCTTACCAAGGTCACGTTCGGCTTCAGCCTCAGCAAACGCCAAGGTAACACGCTGCGTGCACTGCTCGCAAACGGCAAAACCGTCAGACTCAAAGCCAATGTGGATGCAGAGCTGTTCCCGTTCTACGAGGACGTGGTGACTGCCACGATTCGAGGCAAAACCAAGCCCAACGAGGAGGTGTTCCTCGTCGCGCACCTTTGCCATCCGAAGCCAAGTGCAAACGACAATGCTTCAGGCGCGGGGCTGCTGCTCGAAGTCGCGAGAACCATCAAAGCGCTCATAGCTAAGGGTAGGATTGAGCCGCCTGCGCGGACGATTCGCTTTCTGTGGGTGCCTGAAACGCTGGGCACCGTGGCCTATCTGCAGAAGCACGAGGACGAAGCGCGCAGCCGCATGGTGGCAGGCGTCAACCTCGATATGGTAGGCCAAAACCAGGAACTCTGCAAATCCACACTCAACATGGACCGCACGCCTGACTCGCTGCCCAGCTACCTCAACGACCTCGTCTACCAACTCATTGAGCAAATGGTCAGAGAGTTCGGCAAAGAGACTGTTTTCGGCCCCTCAAGCACGTTTCGTTATGCGACTACTGCGTTTAGCGGTGGAAGCGATCATGCCGAGTTCACTGAGGCCACGATAGGCGTGCCCTGCGTCATGTTGCTGCAGTGGCCTGATCTGTTCTACCACACAAGCGGGGACACGATAGACAAGGTTAGTGAAGACAGCCTCAAACGCGTCGGCTACGTCACCACCACAGCAGCACTCACGCTAGCAAACGCCGACGCGGAAACTGCATACAAGCTCGCGCTGGAGACGGCCACACGCGCACACGCAAGAATCGCAGAAGCCACCCGCAAGGCTACAGATGAACTCTACGCCAGAAAAGACAAGCCTGACGAACTCGCCAAAACCGCACAGTACAATCGAGACAGGCTTGAACACATCGTTTGGCGTGAACAACAGGCCATCAAATCCGTCATTAGCCTCGGCGAAACCCCCGAACTCGACGCGCTCATAGGCAGGCTGTGCGAGGGCATCCAAACCACACGCAAACAGCAAGCGGGCCTGCTTGAAGAAACGCTGAACCACATAGCCAAAGCCTCGGGCGTAGTCCTCCCACAGATCGAAGAAACGCAAGCCGACAAAGAGGCCAAGACGCTCGTACCCCACAGACTGTTCAAAGGCACACTCAACAGCGACCACTTCAAACGGCTACTCGGCGAAGAGGAATACAAGTGGTACACGGAAATCAACAAGCAAGACCCCGCCTTCAGCAAGAAAATGCCCGAAATCCTCAACTTCGCAGACGGCCAACGAAATGCCCACGCCATCACCAAAGCCGTTTCAGCCGAATACACACCCACAAACACCGAGCACGTGCTCAAATTCCTAAGAGACCTCGAAAAAACAAAACTCGTGGCCTTCACGTAACGTAGCTGGACGCTGAATATGCTTATATCGTCATTTTCTTTCTATCTACAACCAGCCTGAAAGGATGCCTGAGTCATGGTGGTTGCGATCCAAGTCTTTGAGAAGCCGAAGCTCAAGAACCCTGTTCTTATCGAGGGTTTGCCGGGAATAGGCTTCGTGGCTAACATTGCGACGCTGCATTTGATCCGCGAGCTGAAGGCCACGCGGTTCGCGGAGATCCACTGCGCCGCTTTTCAGGACTTGGCCGTGACCACCGAAAACGGCGGCACACGCGCCCCGATAAACGAGTTGTACTACTGCAAAAACCCTGACGGCGGACGTGATTTGATTATTTGGTATGGGAACACGCAGGCGTTGACGACGTTTGGCCAGTACGAGCTGTGCGGCCGCGTGTTGGACATTGCGCAGGACTTGGGTTGCCGTCTGCTGATCACGCTGGGAGGCTTCAGGCAGGAGGAGGTTAAGACGCCTCCGCAGCTCTTCTGCGCCGCCACCGACCGCGAAACACTCGACGGAGTACTGAAACTCGGAGTGAAGGTGATGGTAGGCCAGATTTTCGGCATCGCAGGCCTCTTGGTGGGCCTCGGCAAAGTCCGAGGCATAAAAGGCTTCTCCCTGCTAGTCGAAACGCTGGGCACAAACCCCGACGTTAACGGGACACGCCACGCGTTGACGGCGCTTATGAAGTATTTGGATTTGAACGTTGACCTGTCGAGGCTGGAGGATGCTGGCGAAGAGACCAAGAAGATATTGGAATCATTCGGCTTGATCAAGCCCGGTCAAGAAGAAAAGAAGAAAGAGGAACAGCAGTTCCGCTGGTCCATCTAGCCTCAGGTTTTGCCTTTCGCCTCGTTCATGAACAACGCGTACACTTTCTCCACGCGCTCAGCCGCTGGCCCAGATCCTTCAACCACGCCGCGCTCGGTAACCTTGACCTTGTCCATGACCCAGATGAAACCCTTGTCCTCGTACAGCTTCACCATCGTCGGAAACACCTTCTCCAAACGATCCGACAAAGCCTTCAAGTCGAACGGCTTCTCCACGCTGACCACGCTGGCTACGACGTTGCCGTTGATGGCCACGCGGTGCAGCACCTTGCCCTCCTCATCCTTCGCCCCGCTCAAAATCAAGCTCATGCTGTCAGGATTAACGCCCAAAAGCAAACCCGTGAATGCCTTACCCATCGTGGTCGTCACCGTGACCGTCCTGTCAGCCAGCGCCGAAACCTCAGTGAAAAACTTCCTCTGCGCAACCGACACTGAACATATCCTCCTTTAATACACCACACTACACGCAAAACAACTATTTAGCACTAACCCAACGAACGCCGTCAAAAGCCACAGAAAGTGGAGGGGGAGGAGGGTGCCAAAGGTTAGGGTGCCTACCTAGGGTCGCAAGACCCGACTGCAAAGAACCTAGGGGGTATCCCGTATTGACTGAAAACCGCGTCAATAGCATGGGAAAAATAGCAGAGGAGGGGTCGTCTATTGACCGCTTTTCAGCGCAATAGATTATCAAAAGCCTCGGAGGATTTCTGAGACTATCGCTAGGAACTCGGTCTCTTCTCAAGATTCTGCTTCAACACCACCGCCGTGTCCGCTGGCACGTCGCGGTAAACCACCACGCCTGGCCCTATCCAGCTGTTGCAGCCCACCTTAACGCCAGGCATCAAAAGCGCGCCGATCCCCGTCTTCACGTTGTCGCCAAGCACGGCTCCGAGTTTTCTTCTTCCGCTGTCCACAACCTCGTCTTTTACCATCATCTTAATCGATCCGGCATCAAGCCTATAGTTGCCCGTGATCGTGCCTGCGCCCAGATTGCACTTCTCACCCAACACGCTGTCACCTACGTAAGACAGGTGCCCTATATGCACGCCGTCCATGATGATGCTTTCCTTGATCTCGCAAGCGTTGCCTATGCGCACCTTGTTGCCTAGGCTTGTGTAGGGACGGATGAAGCAGTTTGGGCCTACGTCGCTTTCTTCGCCGATGAAGGCAGGCCCTTCAATGTACACGCCTGATCGCACGCGTGCAGACTCCGCCACCGTCACAGGTCCGACCAGGGTGGCGCCATTCTCAATCTTGCCCAGCACCCTGTGGGTCATGCGCGCCAAAGTCCAGCGGTTAGCCTCAAGCAAGTCCCAAGGCCTGCCCACGTCAATCCAATCATTACGCGAAACCTTCGCCGCCAGGAAAAACCTCTTCTCACCCAACAAAAGCCCAATCGCATCCGTAATCTCCCACTCACCCCGAGCCGAAGCCGAAGTCGCCCTAATCTTCTCGAAGATCTCAGGCGAAAAAACATAGATCCCGGCGTTCGCCAAGTTCGAGGGCGCCTCCTCACGCTTGGGCTTCTCAACAATGCGTTTGACCTGCTTCTCGTTTTCAAGCTCTACGATGCCGTAGCTTTCGGGTCGGTCAACGGGTACGACGGCCATCGTGGCTGCTGGTTTCTCCTTCTGATGCAGGTTGATGACGCTTTTCACGGCTTCGGCGCTGAACAGCAGGTCACCGTAGACAAGCAGAAACTCGTCCTTCACGAACGGCTCAGCCACGGCCACGGCGTTGCCTGTCCCAAGCATCTCCTTCTGCTCCACATACTCAATCTTCAACCCAAACCTCTGGCCATCGCCGAAATACTGGCGAATCGCATCCGCCATGTAATGAACAACTATTACGGTTTCCTCGATCCCGCAGGCCTTCAGCGTGCTCAGACAGTGCTCAAGAATCGGCTTGCCACCGACCTTGATCAAGTGTTTCGGCCGGGTCGACGTGACGGGCCGAAGTCTCACGCCTTCGCCTGCAGCTAAAACCACACCCTTCATCGCCGCACTCCTCCAACAGCCTTCCTAACCAATCTCAACCCAGTCTCCATAATTGCCTTCGCCGCATTTAACGATTCACCCTCAACCGTCAACCGCAAAACCGGCTCAGTCCCAGACGCCCTAACCAAGACCCAACCATCATCTATGACCAAGCGCACACCGTCAGCCTTCGAAAAATCCTTGTACGCTGGAAATGCGGCCGTCAAGCCCTCGCCCACCTTCTCCACAACCCCATACTTGAACTCGTTCCTGCAGGCAACGTTCTCCCGGAGCGTCGGAAACTCGGGCACATCAGACACAAACTTCGACAGCTTCTTGTTCTCGTCCTCCAAGGCCTTCAGAAGCAACACTGACGAAAGTATCCCGTCTGGGCAGTAATGGAAACGTGGATGAATCCACGCTCCACAGGGCTCGCCGCCAAATATGGCCTTGCGCTCCTTCATAACCTCAGAAACGTAAACGTCACCCACCCTCGTTCTGACGACTTCCCCGCCTTGCGCCTCCACCATTCTCTCGACACACATCGACGCCTCAACATTAGTCACCACCACTCCGCCGCCGACCCTCCTGACAGCATGGGCAGCATACGCCGCCAGACTGCGGTCAAAATCCACGAAATTGCCCTCCTCATCAACGAAGGCCACGCGGTCACCATCACCATCATAACCCACACCCAAATCCGCACCAAGCCCCCTGACGATGCTGGCCAGAGGCTTCAACGACTCGGCGTTCGGCTCTGAGTTTCGGGCAGGAAAGAACCCGTCTGGCTGAGAATTGACAGCAGTTACCTTACACCCTAGCCTCTTGAAGGTCATCGGCGCAAGATCACATGTGGCGCCGCATCCGGGATCTACGACCACGTGCCACTTCTTCCGTAGCCTGACGCTTTTCTCTATCATCTCAACGTAGCGGCTGCTTTCGTCAACGAGTCCCGCCTTGCCTACGTTCTGCCAATCCGCCAGTCGAAAGCCTCCACACGCGATGATCTTCTCAACCTCGTTCTGGTCCTTCTCGTCATAGGCCACGCTGTCGCTCTTGAAAACCTTCAAGCCATTGTACTGGGGCGGATTATGCGAAGCCGTAATCATTATCCCCGCGTCCGCGCGTAGCTCCCTCGTCAACCAAGCCAGCACAGGAGTCGGCACAACCCCCAAACAGCCAGCGTCGGCGCCACTAGCCAAAAGACCCGAAACCACGGCATCCTCAAGCATCAAACCTGAAGCTCTGGTGTCCCGCGCCACCAACACCTTCTCCGCCTCAGAAAAATTCGCCACAGCAAGGCCCACTTGAGCCGCCAAAACAGGCGTCAACTCATCATTAACCAAGCCACGAACACCCGAACTGCCAAAGAGTTTTGACCTCAACTCGTTCAAGCTTCCTCACACTGGCTGTTCATGGTTAGAGCGGTAGATGCACTTAAATTATTTGAGCTGGATGCCGCCTCAGGTTAGCGAAGGCAAGAACTCAGAACCATACTCGCTTCTTGAGCTTTGCCTTTTCACAGAACTCGGCCAGCTGCTTCCGTGTGGGATGCGTTCCTGCAGGGCTCGAAATGTAGTAGGCTGCAACCGCATTGGCCAACGTTAACCTGCTCTCGCCCGAAAGCCCGCCAGCGTCTCCCAGAATGTTCCCGGCATTCCAGGCATCCCCCGCTCCAGTCGCCCTCAAAACTGGAACCTCGAACGCGGGAACAACCGACTCTCCTCCCTTCGTAAACGTGGCTGAGAAACCTGTTGCGTGCAAGTCAACTCTCGCAGACAAATACGAGGCCAGAATGCTTGCAGCCTTCTCCGCAAGCTCCTCCAACCGCAAACCCTTACGCAATTCGCTCAGTTCATCATTCAACTGCGACGCGTAGCATACTGCCTCGTTCTCGTTCACGCTTAGAACATCCACATGCCCACTTTGCAGGACATTCCTAACCAATTCTGGAATCTTGGCCTTGTTGGTTGTTGCGTCTGCCGTATCATAATAGGTCTTGCCCCTTCCCCTCGTTTTCACACGACGAAAAACAGTTCTGGCCAGCTCAGTTCCGAACCGTCGAGTTCCAGCCCAGTTAAAGACACACACGTAGTCTGCACTTCCAACGGCCTTCCAGTCCTCGCCGTTCAGATTCTCTAGTCCAAAGTCTGCCAGCGAACCTACGTCTCTGAGCATAACATTCACCATTCCGTCTCCAGCCGCGAACTCGACTGCCGTCGTAATCGAAGCCCTGTTGAAGACCTTGACGTGGGACAAGTCGAGCCCCAAGGGCCCAAGGTGGAACTTGAGCAACCGAAGGCCAAGCTTGCTCGTGCACACTATCGGCGTGACGCGCGCGCCTAATGCCGCAAGCGCAGAGGCCGTGTTCACAGCGTTTCCTCCCATCATGTCCGCTTGGCCTATTCCATCAATGCTGCCTCCCTTCCTCTTCGCCACAGACCCGAAATCATCACAGAACGCCTTCACATCAGACCCTAAACTGACCAGCCGATCCAAGAAGAAGTCAGGCATAACAACAACACTGAACTCCTCAGGCTCTTCCCTCAGGAATCTCTGCATTTCTTCGAGGGGATCCGCAACCACGCCTAGTCCACCTGAACAGCTATTTGCACTGAACATAGATGAGTTTGCATCGCTGACTATTTTAGCGTGTCTAGTTCGGACGTAGGCATTTGCGGTCTTTACCCAAGGAATAGACGGACGCATATCCAAACGATGTCGCCAAAGACCAAGGCTGTGATCAGGCCTCCAGTCACGAAAATGAGCATAGGCAAACCCGGGGTCGCCATGATCTTGTCTTGAATGGCTCCCTTCTTGACTGCCTCGTCCAATCTCTGAAGCATTGCCTCTCTGGTCTCGTCTTTGGGCACGACAACGAGCTTCCTTCTGAATTCTCCGGAAGTTTCCTCTACGTCCTCCAACGGGTACAGGTGCCATTTCTCCTTCACTTTGTCAATAGACATCTTGTAGCCAGTCAGCAAAACAAGAACCTTCTTTCCGAAAGCCTCTTTTTCTTGGCCTCCTTCGAAGAGTCTCTGGCCGGTTCTCAAATGCCAGAGAACATTGCGGAAGAATATGTACACGGCTGTCGCCGCCGCGAACAAGACAGCATTGCTGAACACTGTCACTGGAAATAGTAGTCGGGTGATCGGCGAATTCTCTCCCACTATGGGCGCGAACAAGCCAGACGTGAGCAGGCTTGAGGGGTAGAACGGCAAGGCCAGCGCCAAGCACATCAACGCCTTCGCGTCTGCTCCTCCAAAGCCTCCCGCATAGAAAAGCACGATAGAAAATACTGCGGTCAGACCAAAACTGACTCCGTAAAAGACCAGCCAAGGCGGTTCATAGACGTAGATCTGAACAAACGTCAACACGAACGCAAGCGGTGCGAACACGATCCAGACTTTGTTGCTTACTTCTCGTGTTTTGTAGTCGCTCCAAGACGCATAAAATAGAAATGACAAGGACAGGACCGTTCTGGCCGCTTCGAGTAGGTATTGCATCTGAGGCAACCTTTGACAGGTAGTGTCTTTGCTGGCTGGTTAAAACACTTTAGAATGAGGATGAGCGTTTCTTGTGTGAAAGAATGGGGTGAAACTGATTGCGTTGCTAGGGCGGTGCCTGTTCTGGAATTTTTTCCAGAGGTTGCCCCTGCGCTGGTACGATGGTGAAGTAGTAGGTCTTCTGTGCTTCCCAATTGTGAGCCACGGCGTTCGGCCAGCTAATCGTTATCGTAGTTCTGCCCTCACCCAGAAGGGATATGCCTGAGCCAATGTTAGTGGAGGTAGTTATGTCAATCAAGCTTCCAGACGAGTTACCCATATACATTCTCACGATTTGCGTGTCTGTCTTTCCTGTGTTCTGGACCGTGAAATCTGTCCTGTTTCTGGCAGAAACTGCGAGTGAACCGTAGAATCTGACGTTCTCCGGATACAGTCTTACTCCTGCTTGCGGCGTGACTCCGCCCATGTAAGTCATTATCCAGGCGTATGTAACGACTATTGCGGCGACCGCTATGACTATCAGTAGCAGTGTGGCCAATATTGGAGATATTGCTTTTCTTGATTTCAACATCTTTATCAGGTGCATGATTTCACCTTTCTGTTGTGTAGGAACTCTTGCGATTGCTTATTTAACTTGTATGAACTGTGAATACACATTCCGAATGAGCTTGAACTCTGCGATTCGTCTCTGCAATTCCTGTTTAGCCTCCAGTACTCACCGCTATCGTTGGCGCGTATTCGACTATTACCCATAAGCCAGTTTTTGAACCGCCTTGTACCTTGTAGATTGGGTTTCCGCCGTCAAATGTTACTACTGCGCCAAACCAAGCCATGTCCAGCGCTGATGTAAACTGCACTGGAGACCTTATTACAGGAAGCAGTTCAATCGTTCTCGAAGTCCCAACTACATTAAGGGCTCCGGTTTTAATCGTTGCATTGTCGAAAGCGTACAGTTGTTGGTTAGCGTTGTTTGTGAACATTATTCCTGCTCCTCTTGTTCCAGAAATCATCTGGCTCCAGTGATGTGCCCAGTTTGTGGCTGACTGATTGTAGAATACACTTGTTGCGTTTGAAACAGTTGGAAAGCCGCCTGACGTTCCGTTTTCGGTTTGCGGCTGGCCCGTTGAAGCAGTCAACTTAATTGGGCATAGATCTGCAATGTTTCTGCTTTGCTGCGTCTCTACGAACATTAAGCGCAATTGATATGTGTAGTATGTTGCGTTGGCTGGCAAAGTGAGCACAATGTGGGCGTAAAGGTCGGGGCAATTGTCGGCGCCGTTGCTCCATTCTGCTTCTTGATGGATTACGTCCCTCACGACTCCGTGGTGAATCACATATGCAAGACTTGATCCATATACGCTTGCTTCACTATTGATCCGCATGAAGTTGGCAGCACATGTGGAGCTTCCCATCGTTGACGTTACAGTGAAGCCACTGCCGAACTGAAGCGTCAAAATCCCATTTGTCAATATTCCGGTCGAAGGGTTATCACCACCGAAATATCGATTCTGATATGCGTATGATGTTTGATTTGTTCTGTCGCTTCCATCCCACCATATTGTGATCTTTGAAACTCTACTGTTCATCAGGAAGACCAGCATTGTTCTGCTGTTAAATACGCTAGCATTTTTAGTCAAACCCAGTGGAATTCTGTATTCAGAAGCCCAATCTTCGATTTGGAAAGGAACCTCACTGTCCACGCCATTTCTGGTTTGATTTACGTGGATGCCCCTCACCGGTACGGGAGGAATTGGTTTTGCCTGTGTTGTTAATTGCAGATTTAGTCCTAACCATCGCATCGTGCCATTTTGAAGCAGCTCTGTAACAACAGTTGCGTTCTGCAACAGTGAATACAGGTCTTGGGAAGGCCAGACTTGCAGACGTGCTGCGTCTATTCTCCAGCTGTCCTGAACCATATCCAAGGTTTCGTTACTACCCTTGAACCTGATTGTGAATGTGGGCGAGTCCAAGTAAGGAAGAACCGACATGTTGTTCCATCCATTTACAAGATTTGTGAAAAGATTCTGCCACGATCCGCCGTGCCACACATCAACTCGAAGGTTTTCGGTAGATGTTGAATTGGCGTAAATCTCTAACTGTTCAAGAGTTCCATTATAGTATGCGTTTGTCCACTGAACTTCCAAGTCCAATTCATAATCATGTCCTCCAAACGCAACGTAGATGATTTGTCTTCCAGATGCTTCCAC
>CAZUFK010000012.1:0-3268 GCA_964619695.1 uncultured Candidatus Bathyarchaeia archaeon | reverse complement strand
AACAATTGCGTCTTGGGCACCATCTGTTGGGTCTAGAAGTAGAATGCATGAATCAGTTCTTTGTTGTTGCCACGTGTCCATTGTGCCTCTATTGTCTTCAGAACAAGTTACTATTGCTCCTCTCTTCGTTGAAGAAGCTGCAAACCCCAAGCCTATTTCTGCATTGGCAGTGTTTGTGTCTGCGTTTTCGGGGGTGAAAGTCCAAAGGAACATTGCGAAATCTGGCTGAAAACCAACAGTTGTTATGTCCTGTGTTCCTGATGCTGTTGTCAAAGTAAACGCGCCTGCTTTTGCGCCAGTCAAATCTGTTCCACCCAGAGCGATATAATGCATGACATCTGCTCTGTTTTCATTCGTCTGCCAGTCTAGAGTAAATCCGTCGCTGTTAAAACCAGTTATTCGGGCTCGGGCTACCATTGTTGGGTCTCCATTAGATAGTACTGTAATGCAGTATGTCTCAGACCTTCGTCTTCCTGTGTTGGAAGTACCGGCTCCATCATCTGAGGCAAAGGCAACTCCGAAATTCTGATATGTTCCACCATCATTGGTGGCGAACCCATAGCCAAGACGAGGTCCGGCTAATTCGCCATATGACGTTTGTCTTGTCCACCAAAAAACGACTGCTTTGGGCTGGAAACCAACGCCTGAGACTATCTGCGATCCAGGGCCTGTGGCTTTTGCGAATGTTCCTTTTTTGACTAGTAGGTCTGTCTTTGTCTCGGTCAGAGTGTCATAGACACCGTCGGCGTTTTGTTGAGCGGCAAAGCCGCTGTGTGTTCCTTTGTCTGGAGAAGAATCTACGTCTGATATGTTGTTGTCCACGTAGTCTTCTCCCCCTGCTAATGTGCTGTTCCATGCCGGAGTGCATGTGTAACGACTGAATGATGAAGCTACAACTATGATACCCCTTTGATCCTCCACCTGTATGAGGTAAGAGTAGGGATCAACGCCAGATGGCATGTCAATGAGGTACGTACCATTAGCAAACGCTGTCGGCTCAGTACTTGGATTGACCAGTTCCCACGTTGAATCCGCGTTTTTATAACGATAGAACTTGAAATTCTGCCTTCCAAGATCTATAAGCGGTTCTTGCTCGTCTTTTGCTATGTTTAGTCGTGCTTGGTTGCCAGTCCCAGTATCTATGATTTGTGCGTCTAACCTGCATGAACTCTCATATGTTAGCCCATAAATGCCAAGACCAGTCAAATTGTAGTTCACAGCCAAATTACCTCTACTATAGCTTGTGTTCGTAAACCAGTATGTTCGCATATCTGACTGGCTTACGTTGAAGGAAGTCCCCCATTGAGGGTGCATGTTCGCTATGTTGACCAAGCCACTTCGGAGATAGTTCAAGGCAAGCATTCTCGCGTAGGAAGAGTTGCCAGTGACCTGCAGAACGGAACCGTAATAGCCAACAGTGAAACCTAGAATCTGTTTTATGGCGAAGTTTGTTTCATCTATGGCACTTAGAACCTGTGGTTGATCTCGGATTAGACTGTTGCGTATTGTGGAGTAAGTGATTACAACAGTGGCTATCAGGATTATTGCCACAAACAAAGCAGCAATGATTGAAAACTGACCTTTGTTATTCACTTCTATGCGCCTCCCGCTTGTCCAAGCTGCAAAACAACAAGCCTGGAAGTCCCTGTGGCTGTGTACTCAGAACGGTATAGTCTAGGCTTGTAATCGCTCAAGATGCCAAGTGCTGTCAATCTAATGTCAGGTGACCGCGTTAGACCTAATGCAAGAAGCGACCCTTTGAATTTGGTTGTGCCGCTTTCGGTTACTAGATGCCTATAGACTGCACCTGGAATCCAGCCTCCTACCTGATCAAAAATGTAGGTTGTGACGTTCAAGTGATACGTGCTTGTTATCGAAGAGCTTAGAGCACGCGTCGATGTTTGATACGGAGAAGGATAGATACCATAATAGTTGCTGTAATACTGCACGACGGACGATAAATAGACCACTCCAGGGCTTCCTGTTTGACTGTCACCATAAGAATATGTTTGATTATCTAACCCTTGTAGAAAAGCCTGAAGACCAGGGCTACTAACCATAACCATTCCATATATTCCCCAACCGTTCTGATTACTGCTGAATGAGGCAGTATTGCATACATAGTAAAAAGGCCAGCCGACTATGCTTGCCCACGTCCAATTATACTGAAGAACCCTTTTTCCCAATGTGTGACAGTATCGAGCATACGAACTATGTGATGTATCGTAGCCAACAGTTGAGCTATTGTAGTATCCTGCAGGTATTGGAACGGCTTCTCCGAAAGTGTTTATCACAACAGCATTCTGAAGTGTTTCACCTTGCAGTGAAGTGCCGTTTAGTATCTGTCCAAGCTGAGTGGTGTCCTGCACCATTACCGTAGCTTGGAAGTAAGGTGAAAGCAAGTTATACAGGTCTTCTGCTAGACTTTGAGACGTGTATCCCGTAATCCACCATCCATTTGCATCACTGCAGTTCAATATGTACAAGGTTCCTCCGTTACCGTGTTCCCCAACCTTCTCAGGAGTCACACTGAAAGTCACGTTGGAAGAAGCAACAAGATAAGAGGAGGCGTCAGAGCCTACACCCAAGCTTGCAGCGTTTGAAATAGACATTTTGGGACTGTAAAGCAGGGTTTCCTCGTTTAGAACTTCGTAGACTGTCAAGTTATAGACTATATTTGGCGGCAAACATGCAGAAAGCGCAACCTGAAGTTCACCCCATGCAGGGTCATCAGGCGGCTTGAACATAGCTTCGCTCAGATCATAGTCACCATCCAACGTTTGAAGTGTCGTCAAAGCTAGCCTTCGCAGGTTCAGGGGTGAAACCTGCCGTGGCGAAGGCAAGACAGCAAACAACGACGCTATTATGAAAGCTGCGGTAATGATGATGATTACTAGGAATATCTCAATTGTTCGCATCATGCTAGCCCACCACCGAATGCCCCTGTAGGCTCCACAACGAGAGTTTAGCCTGATACGCTATGCCATTGACTAAGACTTGACGCAAGTCCGTTGCAACCCATTCCTTGCCCTGTGGCGTTTCCCCAAAAGTCACAGGGAACGCCATGGAACTTATCCCCCACGGCATCAACACAAATCCATATTCATTGTTACTTTGATATGCGAGTATCAGAATTCCCGGGTTGTATGTTGGAATGGTGAGGTTTTGGTAGGTTTTTTCGGTTCCGTGCCCATAAACGATCTTGCCGAGTTTTCCTGTTGCGTTTTCCATCGGCATTTCACGTAGTGTAAAGTCTTCAGTTAGCATC
>CAZUFK010000011.1:0-30351 GCA_964619695.1 uncultured Candidatus Bathyarchaeia archaeon | reverse complement strand
GTGGTTGTTCCTTCTGATGAGAATGGGCTCGTGGACTTGAAGGCGTTGGAAACCTCAGTGTCCAAGCGAACAGCAGGCCTGATGCTCACGAACCCCAATACACTGGGTATCTTCGAGAAGAACATTGAGGAAATAGCAGGTACAATCCATGGCGCGGGTGGTCTGCTTTACTACGACGGGGCAAACTTGAACCCGCTTCTGTGCAAGGCTAGGCCCGGCGACATGGGTTTCGACATAGTCCACATAAACGTCCATAAGACTTTCGGCACTCCCCATGGCGGGGGAGGGCCTGGAGCAGGCCCAGTAGGAGTTTGCAAGAAGCTCGTTGAATTCCTGCCAGTTCCACGCATAACTTATGAAAATAAGCGCTACCGTCTGAACTATAACAGACCCCATAGTATGAGTAGAATCCGAGGTTTCTATGGAAACGCTGCAGTCCTTCTAAGGGCATACGCCTACATTCTCAGCCTTGGGCGAGAAGGATTGAAGGAAGTTGCAGAGGTCTCAACCCTAAACGCCAACTACATCCTAGCCAAACTGAAGAACGTCAAGGGTTTGTCCCTTCCCTATGACAGCGAGAAGCCTCGGAAGCACGAGTGTGTATTCAGCGCAAGACCACTAAAGAACGAGACAGGCGTGTCGGCATTGAACGTATCAAAGCGTTTGCTTGACTATGGTTTGCATTCTCCAACGGTATACTTTCCACTCATAGTTGAGGAGGCTTTGATGATTGAGCCAACAGAGACCTTTGAGAAGGAAGAACTCGACCGTTTCGTTAAGGCTATACAGGAGACGTGTCAAAACGCTTACACGACACCCGAAACCGTGCTGAAAGCACCGCACAACACTGCTATATCGAAACTTGATGAGGTCAAGGCATCACATCCCAGGACCATGGCGCTAAGCTGGCGCATGCACCTCAAGAAGAGCGGCCAAGTACCGCAAACGTAGGCAACGATTTATATGGCGCCTCCGCGCTATTCAGCAAAAAGATTAGGTAGACGTGATAGCATGACGGAACTAGAGGATAAAGTGCGAGAAGCAGTAGGCCGGATCGTCGATCCTGAGACGGGAATGACCTTCAGCGAGATGCAGATGATCACGAACGTCAAAGAAGAGGAACAGGGCTCCGTCAAGGTTGAATTCGTCCCATCCAGCCCGTTTTGCCCAATCGCCTTCAAGCTATCCATGGACATCAAAAACGCCGCCCTGAAGGTGCTTGGCGTTAGGAAAGCTGCCATCTTTTGCCGAGGCCACATGATGGAACAACAAATTAATGAAATGACGAACAAAGATCAGCAAAAGTGACAAAGTCTTCCGATATTTCTTTTTCGATACTCTGAATCAAACGAGGTAGAGCTGCGCGCGCGGAAAGAGCCTTCAAGCGTTCTGGAGGCTCTGAGAAGAACAGAAGAATGGTCAGATAGATCCTGAAAGAGCTAGCAGACACGAACTGTCAGAAGGCGCTTAGCAGGATCGGACAACCCACTTTTTCTCTTAGCAAAGGAACGATCAGCATATATCATTCCGTACAGACAGCATCTAGCAGAATTGGTTGAATGCGATGAGCCCAGCTAATCGCCCACCGAATTTCTCTCTTTCGGGAAGGCACGAGATCTACTGTTGTGCTTCACGCATCTGCATAACCGAGCAGGGCGTGATGGTCGAGACTGAACCGCTTGTCAAGTATTGCCCATTGCACGAAGCCATGTATGGAACGAGAAAGATCGATGAAAGAACGCTGCGCAAAAGCATGGAAATGAAGATCTCAGGCATGGGTTTCTATTGCAGAAACCGTGCCTTCGAGGCTCAGCCAGTGGTGGCCTATGGAGCCTCGGAAATGATGCAGGTCTGACTCGATAGAAAGCTTATTGACTGCGCTATAGTGGTTTGCGAGGGAGCTGGCACCGTGATAACACCCAACAGCCAGCTCGTGCAAGCCATTGGGCCCGGTTGACGGGAATCATTAGGACTTCACCCATCCACGAAACGATTGAGCGAATCAAGGCAGCGAAGGGCACTGTCTTGGAAGAAGCCACTGCACGAATTGATCAAGCTGAGGGCGCCAGAAGGGCTCATGCCTTGGGGTCTCACCACATTGCGGTTAGCGTCGCTGGTTTTCAGTCGAAGACTATTAGTGAGATAAGAAAACTTGAGGGCAGCACGAAGCTGGATGTCTTGATATTCTCCGTCTGCAACACGCGCGTGAGCAAGGAGGATTTGAAGCACATAGCCATGGCAGATGTTGCGTGTGCAAGCGCTTCGAAGCTCCTTCGAGCAGAAATAGGCAAGAAGGCCATGTTTCAGCTTGGTGTGATGATTCCTGTTTATGCCTTGACGGAAAAGGGGAAAAGGCTGGTTTTGGCTTACCTAGCCGAGTCTGTTGAGATACTTGTGGCCTCCAGAACCAGCAGGCTACCGTACGAAGCAGATGAGAAAGGACCGAGACTTAAGGATCATCCATGTCACCAAAAGCCTTAAGTGCCTTAAGAAAGTAGTTTGTGTTGTTAAATACATAAGGTGTTGAAAGAAATTGGCAGTAGAAGGTTTCTCAGGAAACAGGCAACCTGTAGACGTTAAAGTTGGCCAACTAACGCCGGACTCCAGAGCCGTAAACGTTTTGGCGAAAATAGTTTCGAAGAGCGAGATACGAGACATCGCGGCAGGCAGAGATGGCGCAGCGCACAAGGTTAGTGACGCTTTGGTCGGTGACGAGACTGGATGTGTTTACTTGACCCTTTGGGACGACAATATCACCAAGGTAAACGAGGGCGACGTAGTAAGCGTCAAGAACGGTTACGTGAATCTATTCAGAGGAAACATCCGCCTGAACATTGGCAGATATGGCACACTGGAAGTCTCAGATCAGGCAATTGCTGGCGAAGTTAACACGGAAAACAACGTTTCAAACCAGGTCTATGATCAACCTAGACGACCATTCAGAGGAGGCGGCGGAGACAGAGGTTTCGGCGGAGGATACGGCGGCGGTCGCGGCTACGGCGGAAGAGACAGAAGAGGCGGCTACAGAGACCGAAGATACTAGATTCGTGTGCGTGTGCTCCAAGAGAGCCACCGCTCATTTTCTTTTATGCAAGACTACTAGTCCATTGAATACTGTTGCTTTCTCCAGAGCTTATGCCAAATGATCCAACTCTCTTGTGGCTATGTACGGAGTCTTACCGCAATGTTTAAAATCTGATATCAAAGACATCAGCTTCACTGGAAAAGGAGAAGATTACAATGGTTCAGCAAAAGAAGGAAGAAAGAAAACCAACAGTAGAGGAATTGCTGGCTAAAGCCAAGAAACCAGCCCAACTTGCTCCACCGATGCACAAGTTCTATGAAGGAAAGCTCCAAGTGATGCCAAAATGCTCCATAACAAGCCCTGCCGACTTCGGGATCTGGTACACACCAGGCGTCGCAGCACCCTGCAAAGAGATCCAGGCAAACCCGGACAAGTCGTTTGAATATACCAATCGTTGGAACTATGTAGCCGTAGTATCGGATGGCACGCGCGTATTGGGCTTGGGCGACATTGGCCCAGAGGCAGCCATGCCGGTGATGGAAGGAAAGGGCCTGCTGTTCAAGTACCTAGGAGGCGTGGACGGTTTTCCAATCTGCCTGAGAACAAAGGATCCTGAAGAGATAATCAGGACATGTGAACTCATCGAACCGTCTTTTGGAGGCATAAACCTCGAGGACATTGAAAAGCCGAAATGCTTCTACGTTCTGGAGAAGGCAAGAGAACGACTGAAGATTCCAGTGTGGCACGACGACCAGCAAGGAACCGCGACAGTAATTCTCGCGGGCTTGATGAACGCCTTCAAAATCGTTGGCAAGAAGCCGAACGACAGTCTAGTCACCTTGGTCGGAGCAGGAGCCGCAAACCTGCGAACTGCATACGTGCTGATAAGATGGGGAATGAAACCCGGCAACATAATCATGGCAGACACGAAAGGCGTGATTTACCCCGGCAGGAAAGACATAAAGAAAGAGGATGACCCGTGGAAATACGAACTGTCTCAGAAGACAAACGCAGAAGGAAGAGAGGGCGACATAACCGAGGCCTTCAAGGGCGTGGATGCAGTCGTCGCTGCATCAAAACCAGGGCCTGGAACGATAAAGAAGGAATGGGTGTCGTTAATGGCGAGAGACTCCATAATCTTCGCGTGTGCAAACCCAATTCCTGAGATCTGGCCATGGGAAGCTAAAGAGGCTGGAGCACGCGTAGTGGCTACAGGCAGAAGCGACTTTCCGAACCAAGTAAACAACAGTCTAGGTTTTCCAGCGATATTCAGAGGCGTTTTGGACGTTAGAGCGAAGACTGTCACTGACGACATGTGTATTGCAGCTGCTCAAGAACTGGCGAAGTTTGCAGAAGAGCGCGGAATACATGATGAAGACATCCTGCCAAGGATGGAGGAATGGGAGGTTTACCCACGCGAGGCTGTGGCTTGTGCACTGAAGTCGATCGATCAGGGCGTTGCAAGGATCAAACCCAGCAGGCAAGAGCTGTACGAGAGGGCCAAGGCCATAATTCAAAACGCCAGAGAGTCGACCAAGCTGCTTATGAGCAATGGCTTGATTAAGAAGGCACCTTCGGAAGCAGAACTGCTGAAGTAAGATACACATAAACAATCCTATTTTTTCGCTTTTTTTCCTCATGTCTTTAGAAAATTATTTAAACTCTTCCATAGCAAATAGAGGGGCTAGGGAGAAAACGAAATGCGATCTGACTATATGCTCTACGGGGCGGCAATAATCCTTTTCGTAGTAACCGTAATCTTCGGTGTTCTCACCGTCGAGTCTGAAAGAATCGTTTCTGTGGTCGCCACTGTAGGCTTCGGAATTTTCTTCGCAGGCCTCGGTTATATTCTTCGCCCGAAGGCAAAACCTTCAACCACTGCCGTGATAGCTCCGACGCCAACACCTGCAAACGTAGCAGTCGCGCCGCCTTCAATACCTGAACCAGAGCCGAGACCGACCGCTGTAGAAGAGGTGGAAGAAAAGACGACAGCCTCCTCGGAAGCTGTGCCCTTGAAGTTGCGGCTTACAAAGATAAAGGGAATCGGCGACAAGCGATCGACGCTGCTGAAGGCCTTAGGCATTGGAAATGTTACTGACCTGTCAAAAGCGTCTGCAAAGGAATTGGCTACGAAACTGGATATTTCACCGAAGACAACTGCAAGATGGATAGCGAACGCGAAGGAAATCTTGGAGAAATCTTAGAAAGAGCTTCAGAGAGGCGTCTAGTTCACAAGATTCAGGATTCTTACTATGTTCCTTCTTTCCAATCTTCTTATGGCATCCAGAAACTCGTTCTTTTTCTTGCCCGTCACCTTGAAGCTCTGAAGCATCTCTTTCACAGGCATCTCAGGTCTTCCAAGGTTTATGTGGCTCCTGCCTAGGTGCCGCACTATTAGCCGCTCAAGTTTTCCGCACCGCCACGTAGTGTTGCGCAGTAGTACGACGATAGCTTTGACTAGTCTTTGCGTTTCCCCTTCTTTCTTCTCTCTCAACATGTCTTCACACTTAGAATAGTAGTCGTCACACGTTTTTAGCGTTTTCGTTCGCTCCATTGATGGGCCACAAGGTTCAAATAAAAATAGCACAATAAGGGGATGACGTGGGGAAGAGCGTAAATGCTGACTGGACAGGTTGGACGGATATTCTTCGACCGAATCGTCGAGGATGAGGACCTAGCTGAGGCGATCAGGAAAAGGGTTGAACAAGGCGGGATCAAGGCAGGGTTCTTTGTGGTGATTGGGAGCCTGAAGAAGGTCGTTCTGGGCTACTATAAGGGTGGCAAATATGAGAATCTCAACCTGGCTGGCCCGTTGGAGATTGCTTCAGGCATGGGGAATATTGCATTGAGCCAGAAAGGCGAAGTGATGATTCACACTCATCTGGTCGTCTCCAACGAGAAAGGTGAGGCTTTCGGCGGGCACCTCATGTCTGATTCTCCAGTCGGCGCCACAGCAGAACTCATCATAGTTGAAGGACTGGGCGTGAACTTGATCAGAGGCCTGGATGAAAAAACGAAGCTTAATCTGCTGAAGCTAGGCTAGAGCCTTCTTAAGGCAAATCCCATGCGTCGAACCATAGTAGTTCTTCAGCTTCGCGATCGGTTTGTATCCGGTTTTCTGATAAAGGCCTAGGGCGGCGTGGTTGTCCTCTCGAACTTCGAGGCGGCACGTCTTGGCGCCTTTCTCCCTGAATAGCTTTTCCATTTCCTGAAGGAGCCCTGTGCCTATCTTGCTTCGGCGGAAGTCAGGCAGGACGTCTATGGTAAGTATATGGCCTGCCAGTGCGTTTCTTTCGATGTACAGGCGGCCTATGATGAAGCCTGCGACTCGCTTGATCTTCTCTGCGACAAGTGCTATTGAATCATAATCGGCTAGGAGAGTAGCGATCTGTTGGCGTGTGAAAGCCTCAGTCTCGAAGCAGACCTTTTCGATCGCGCAAAGGCTGTCCAAGTCACGAATTGACGCGGTTCTTATGCTCACCGTCATTTGAAACATCATCTTTCAGCACTTTGCCATTTCCGTTTGTCGCGATTGTCCTCATTCCTACCCATTGCTGAGCTGCAAAACCTATGAAGAACCTCATCCACAGAGTCAGCAATCGCATGAGGATAGTAGCTGTTGCGCTTACTTCTGCAGGGACTCCAAAGAGTATGAGCAGCGTAGTAAGGGTTATTTCGGGCAGGCCGACTTCGAACGGAATGCCTACGGGCACAGACTTCACAGCTGCGAATATCGAAGAAATCACAAGTATTGCGCCCCAGCTAATCTGAGGGTAGCCAATCGAAACGAATGTGAAGTAGAA
The DNA here is from genome assembly GCA_964619695.1 of uncultured Candidatus Bathyarchaeia archaeon. Taxonomy (GTDB): domain Archaea; phylum Thermoproteota; class Bathyarchaeia; order Bathyarchaeales; family Bathycorpusculaceae; genus DATKKK01. Next base: position 23,523 of record CAZUFK010000011.1, on the reverse strand, counting down.
AGCCAGCAAAGCAAGCACCCATGAAACGGCTGACAGCAAGAATGCAGCAGCCAACGTTTTCGGTGCATGAACGTATTCCTTCATTGCTACATGAAACGACTTAGCGGCCTCCATGAGTTCCCCTCTGAAATGAGATGCCTTCCACCGACCTCGGCTTACGCGTTCCACGAGCCTCAGAAGAGCGTCCACGAACCGCAGCGTCCAATTCTCCCTGAAACACAGAAGCAAGAGAAACGCTAGGAAGAACACAGTGAGGCCTACGAGAAATAGGATCAACGTGAAAAGTGTCCCGTAGAATTGCCTCTCATACACCAGAAAGGTCGCTCCCATCAGCAAGGTGGCAAGGTTTATGCCCATCCCGATCAGTCTTTGAGCCACGATAGAGGCTGTGGCTTTTCCTGCTGTGCCAATTTGCTCTCGGTTCACAAGGTAGATCTTCGTGATTTCGCCACTGACTGACTCCGCAGGAATCATGGTATCAATGAAAACTCCAACCCAAACGAAAAGATACAGCTTAGCCACCGAGACCTTGACTGAGAGAAACCTGAGCAAGGAATCCCAGGTGAGGGTGAAAAAGAGGGTGTCAAGCACGACTGCCGCCGCGGCAAGCACATAGGAGCCGAGGTCTATCTGCTGAACCTTTGCGATGATCTGGAGAATGTCGACGTTGAAAATGTATATGTATATGAAGAAAGCCGCGAGCCCGATGAGTGGCAAGAGAAACGTCTTCTTGGTTACCCTGTACTTTGGCGAAGTCAAGGATGCAGGCACCGGCAATGACTCCAAAAGGACTCGGAGCGGCATTATATAGTTTGCCCAACTCCAACGATGGGCAGCTTATGCTCCAGCATTCGTTGCCTTCGACGTCAAGATTTAACTATGCTTTCGGGCTAGTTGTAGATGGTGAACTCAGTTGAGATTGAAGGGTGTTCACTTTCTGCTTACGTACAAGTGTGATTTGGAGTGCGATCACTGTTTTGTTTGGGGAAATTCCCAAGCCAAGGGTACGTTCACGCTTAGGCAGGTGGACACTTTGTTGGCGGAGGCTAAGAGGCTGGAAACTGTAGATTCCGTCTCGTTTGAGGGCGGCGAACCGTTTCTGTATTATCCGATCATGGTCAGGGCTGCTGAGACTGCAAGGAATCTGGGCTTCCGCGTGGAGATACTTACGAACTGCTACTGGGCTACTTGCCGAGAGGATGCTGTGGAATGGCTTCTTCCGCTGGCCAGAGACAAGAGCATTGAACTGACTGTGAGCAGCGACATCTACCATGGCAATAGCTGGGATACTGAGCCAGTAGTGAACGCCCTAAGAGCCGCAAACTCGCTGAACATGAAAGTGGGAATAATTGCAGTCAAGTATCCGAATGCCCAAGTTCCCTGTCCTAGTGAGATTGAAGGCGTGAAGTTGGGTCTGTGGGAGACAATGTACAGAGGAAGGGCGGCAAGTAATCTCACAGAGAAAGCCAGCAGGAAGCACTGGCGTGAGTTCACGAAGTGCCCTTACGAGAATTTCGACAAACAGGAGCGAGTGCACGTTGATCCATTCGGGCATGTGCACGTGTGTCAAGGCATTTCGATTGGCAACGCCTGGCGGAAACCATTCTCAAGAATAATCGAAGAATACAATCCCTACGAGAACCCGATCCTCGAACCCTTGATTCGAGGAGGACCAGTGGCGCTGGTCGAGAGACACAACCTGAGCCACGAACAGACCTACGCTGACGCCTGTCACCTTTGCTACACCGCTCGCCTCTCGCTTCGCCGCAAGTATCCAGAAATACTCTGCCCAAATCAGATGTATGGAGAATCTGAGTAGAGCGCAAGAAGAGAACCGATTCTCCAAACACAAGTTTCCAGCCCACTAGTACATGTGGATGCGACGAACAGCTTAAGAAGGAACGGTCGTATAGTGGAGGTTCTGGGCGAGGGTCTTGTTGACGAGAGATAGAGCGTTTGACTTGGTCAAAAAGAATGTCAGCAGAAAGAATGTTGTCTATCATATGCTTGCGGTAGAGGCCATAATGCGAGGCGTGGCGAGGTATTTCGATGAAAACGAGGAAGAATGGGGGTTGACAGGGTTGCTGCACGACATTGACTATGAGAAGACCGAGGCTGATCCCGAGAAGCACGGGTTGCTTGCTGAAGAGGCTCTCAAAGAGTTCGTGCCTGACGCGCTCATAAGAGCGATAAAGACCCACAACTCCAAATACACAGGAATTTCGCCAGAAAGCCGTATGGAGAAAGCTTTGATTGCAAGCGACGCCATTTCAGGGCTGCTGGTGGCTTGCGCGTTGGTGATGCCCTCGAAGAAACTGGCCGACGTGAAAGTCGAGACAGTGGCCAAGAAATTCAAGGACAAAGACTTCGCAAGGGGCGCTGAAAGAGAAAGGATAGTTGTTTGCGAGGAAATTGGGATTCCGAAGGAGAAGCTCTTCGAGATTGCTTTGAACGGTTTGAAGGAATCCGCGTCACAGATAGGACTGTAGCCGAAATCTGATTCAAGGCATTCCTTCAGACCAAGTGAGGTTCAGGATTGCAATTCTTAAATAGAGACACGTTCGATTAACGAATAGCAGGTCTGGTGAAGGCTCATGTCTGATACTATAAAGGAGATTGAGATCAAGAATATTCGTCCGAGCAAGCTTAACCCAAGGTTGGAGGTCAACGTTGCCCGTCTGAATGAGCTTGCTGCCAGCATTCGTGAAGTCGGGCTGCTCGAGCCGATCATTGTTAGGCCTTCTGGTGGCGAGTTTGAGGTTGTCGTGGGAGAAAGGCGGTATCGGGCTTCGCAACAGGCTGGACTTGAAACAATTCCCGCTATCGTGAGACAGTTTGGCGACGATGAAGTAGTTCAGCTCAACCTCATCGAGAACATTCAACGAGAAGAGCTTAGCGCGGTAGAAAAGGGAAGAGTGTGCAAGTACCTGCTAGAGAATTGTACGGAGAAATACCCTTCACAAGCCGCAGTAGCCAAGAAGATTGGAGTAAGCAGCGACGCTGTCTCTCTTTGGCTGAGAACGGTTGAGGTGGTTCCGCTAGAGGCTCAAAAATACGTTGCGCCTTCCGCGGTTTCCGGGGAAGTGCCAGAAGGGAAGATTGACTATCTCACCGCTGTGAGGGTGGGACGTTCGGTTCAGGAGCCAGAGAGGAGGGTAGAGGTGATTAGGCAACTGGCTGAGAAACATATGCCCGTCAAAGAAAGGGCGGAAGTGATCAGGAAAGTGGCCCTTGAACCTGAGAAGCCCGTCGAGGAGGTCATTGAGGAAGTCGAGGATGCTCCATACGTTATGCAATTCAACGCTGGTGATAAGCAACCATTGATCGGAGGCAAGAAGACGCAAACCTCCATAACAACCATTCCCGACCCAAAGGTCAAGGCTGGCGCAATAGTTCATGCTGCCATTTGGGAGCCTCGAATCGCAGATCTGCGTATAACGTCTGTTGAAAGGAAACGATTGAAGTATTTCGACGAAGAAGACGCGAAAAGAGAAGGTGGTTACACACTAGAGCAGTTTAAAAGAATCTGGAAAGAGGAACATGGAGATTGGGATGAAGACCAACTCGTCTACGTGGTCCATTTTGAAAAAGTGAAGTGATCCAGCGCAAGCTGCGAACACGCTAGCCTCAGCCCGTGATAATTCTGTAGTCATGCTCGCTTTTTGGCGCCTAGCCCAATAAACGCCTAGCTTTCTCATGACCAAACCACAGCCAAAAAGGAAAAAACTACACAGCACCTGCTCCTCGGCGTGTTCTTGAGCGCTGGCATTGCTGACGTGCTAACGGTTCCGGTGCTGGTTGGCCCGCATGCTCAGTGGAAAGAACCAGATTAGTGGCAACGCAGCTATCTCAGAGGATCACAACAACGAGGCTGTGTTTCCTCTTTTTCTTGGCACGAGCTTGATCCGATCACCGACTCAGGACAAGCCCAGATTTTCCTAGCTTCCTGTCCAAGCAAGCCTTGATGAAGCCATAGTACTCTGGGTCTGGCCTTGCAGGACGACTTTTGAATTCCCCGTGGAACTGCGACGCGAAAAAGAAGAAGCGACCAGGCAATTCAAGTATCTCCATGCGCCTGCTGTCCGCGCTTCTTCCGGAGAAAACCAGGCCCTTCTCTTCAAGCTTATCCAAGTAGTCCAAGTTCACCTCAAACCTATGACGATGCCGTTCGTAGATCTCCCGCTCTTTGTAGAGGTCATACGCCACCGTGTTCGGCTTGATAATGACCTTATGCGCGCCCAAGCGCATTGTGGCTCCTTTCATTTCTACTCCACGTTGCTCAGGCATCAGATCAATAACTGGGTTCGGTGATTCAGGATTGATCTCGGTACTGTTTGCGTCCCTCAGGCCGCAAACGTGACGGGAGAATTCTATCACTGCAAGCTGGAAACCGTAGCATATTCCTAAGAAGGGAACGTTGTTTTCTCTGGCGAATTCGATGGCCACTATCTTTCCTTCAGTACCCCTTGGCCCAAAACCGTAAGGAACGAATATTCCGTCAAAATCTTTCAGAACCTCAACTTTCTCAGGGTTCCTCTCGAAAGTTTCAGCCTCGATGTATTGGATGCACACTTTGGCCTTGCATGCTGCGCCTCCATGGCGCAGTGCTTCGTTCATGCTCACATAGCTATCTGTCAGACCAGCATACTTGCCGACTAGGGCAATTCGGACTTCGTGCTTGGGATTGACTACGGCACTTACGAATTTTCTCCACTCTCTGAAATTCGGCTTGCGCCTCGGAAGGCACAGTCTCTTGGCGACGAATTCACCCATGCCCTGTTCATCCAGAATGAGTGGGACTTGATAGGTTGACTCAACCGTGTAGGAGCAGAAAACAGCATTCTCTGGTATTGTCCCGAACAACGCGATCTTTTCGAGAGCTTCTTTGTCTATCATCTCGGGGCTTCTTGCAACAATCATATCAGGCTGAACGCCGATACGCCGCAGCTCGTTGACACTGTGCTGAAGCGGCTTTGTCTTCATCTCTTTTGTAACATCCAAAACCGGCACAAGGGCAACGTGCACGTACAAGGTGTTCTCATATCCTTCCTCAAGGCGCATTTGGCGAATCGCCTCGAGAAACGGCAAGCCTTCGATGTCTCCAACCGTGCCACCGACCTCAGTCAAAACCACGTCTGCACCAGCATCTTTCCCAGCCCCGCGAATCCTGCTCTTAATCTCGTTAGTTATGTGTGGCACAATCTGTACGCACCTGCCCAAGAAGTCTCCTCGTCTTTCCTTCTCTATGACCGTCTTGAAAACGAGACCCGTGGTAAGGTTGTTCTCCTTCTTGAGGTTAAGGTCAAGAAAGCGTTCGTACCAACCCAGATCAAGATCAGTTTCGCCACCGTCATCAGTCACGTAAACTTCGCCATGCATGTACGGATTCATCGTGCCAGCGTCGACGTTCACGTAGGGATCAATCTTTATGACCGTGACCTTCCTGCCCCGAGCCTGAAGCATCTTGCCGATAGAAGAAGTCAAAATACCCTTGCCGACTGAACTCAGCACACCGCCCGTTATGAAAATGTATTTGGCCATTTACGCCCCCTCCGCAATGACAAGACCATAAAGCTCCAGTCAGCTTTTAAATTCTTTCATAGACGCGAGACGTACAACTTCACATTTGGTCCTCGTACTAGATTACTTATCGCGGCTAAATAGCGCATAAGCCCTCCATCACGTTATGAGATCGAAGGCAATATTGCCGCCTTTGCTGGAATGACTCCAACGTGTCCGTGCTCCTTTGGGTATCCACAATCTCTTATCTGCTTTCACTCGTCACTTTTGCAGCTGCTCCGCCTGTGTTATGATAGCTTTCACTTGCTCGTTGCTGAGTTTGAAACCGTGGAAGCATCTTCCCCGAAGCCTCGAGTCCTTGAAGGATGTTTCGCGTATGGGCAGAGGTCTTCCGAATCTTATAACATAGCTGAACTCTATGGCTTTCTTCCAGCCATACCTGTTGCATTGATGTTTTTCCTTCTCTGAAAGCTCTTCTTTCTCGTGAACGTCTCCAATCACGCCATAGCCCACGACCGAGTCTCCGACATCTGTCTTGTGCAAAAACAGTATTGTTTGTCCCCTCTCCCATTTCTTTGGAAGACTAGTATAGTAGGCAGCGATGCTGAAGACTTGCTCAACCCACTCTTCCGTGACGATTCTTAGAAAGTAGCCTCCAGCCCCCGCCATGAAGCCTTCCCAGATAACTAAGGTAGTATGCCGATCTTTATTTCACTTTTGGAAGTTGAAAGAATTCCAAAGGCTTCTTTGATCTGCTCCAGTCTCATCTTCCTCGTCACAAGCGGCCTCACATCAATCGTACGTGATGCTATCAGGTTCAAGGCTTTTCTGAAATGCAATGGGGTAGCATGAAACGTGCCCATAACCGTCAATTCTCCATAATGCAACATCTCTGTATCGACTTGAATATGGGTTCCTGGTGGGCTGCCACCAAACTCGAGCACGGTGCCTCCCTTTCTCGCAAGTCTCAAAGCTTGTTCCCAAGTGACAGGTGACCCTATCGCCTCAACGACGACATCGGCGCCATGACCACCTGTCAGCTGCTTGACGCTATCAACAACACTCTCTCTTCCGCCGTTGATAACCTGATCAGCCCCAAGATCTTTAGCAAAGCTCAGCCTTTCATCCACGAGGTCAATCATGATCACTTTCTCCGTGCCCATCTTCTTGGCGACCAGCAGATGGAGCAACCCTATTGGACCAGCGCCGATTACTACCACCGTATCGCCCAACCTCATGTGTGCCTCTTCGACCCCATGCAAAACGCACGCCAACGGCTCGGCAATCGCGGCTTCTTCGTAGGATACGTGCTGCGGAATTTCCTGCATATTCACCAGAACCATACGTGCCGGGACCTTGATGTATTCCGCGTAGGCTCCCCAAAGCCAAATCATGTTCTCGCAAAGGTTGTATTCGCCTTTCTGGCACATGATACAGCGGAGGCACGGCGCGCTGTTGCCCGCACGGACACGCATCCCCTTTTGGGGCCATTCTACACCATCTCCGACCTCAGTGACCTCGCCCGCCCATTCGTGGCCAAAGACTGTGGGCAATTTGATGACCCTTTCAACATATCCTCTTTGAAGTATCTTCAAATCGGTTCCGCAGGTTGTGGCTGCTTTGATTTTGACGAGAACCTCTCCAGACCCGATCTTAGGAGTTTCAACCTCTTCAATTCTGAGGTCTCCCACACCATAGAGCATTGCTGCTTTCATTCTAGTCACCATTCAAAACAATAACCTTCAGGCATTCGTTGCTTTCCATTGCAGTTCTGAATGCATCGGCCGTTTGTTCAAGCTTATAGCGATGAGTAATCAGATCTTTGGCCCTTATCCTTTCAGACCGAATCAGGTCAAGCCCCTGTCTTGTCTCCAAGTGTGAGGCTGAATACGATGGAATTATCCGAACCTCAGAAAAGAAAAGCTCGCTCGGACTCATGTCCAAGTTTTGCCCTGGTGCGGTGGGCGCGAAGACTAGGAGCCTCCCGCCTTTGCGGCAGACACCCAACGCTGCTCTGTAAGCGTTGAGGCTCGGCGCTGTGACAATCGCCAAGTCAACACCTACCCCGTCAGTCTCAGCGCGAACAACCTCGTCGAAGCTCTCTCTTTGTGGATTGACTATGACATCTGCACCGAGCTTCCTAGCAATATCCAACCTATGATCAAAGAGATCACTGACGATGATGCGCGAAGCTCCAAAGAGCCTTGACAGCATAGTGTGGATTATTCCGGTGGTCCCTGCGCCGATTATAGCAACCGAATCATCAGCCCGCAACTCGCTCTTGTTTATGGCTCTTAAGCAGCAGCCTATTGGCTCAATGAGCGTGGCTTCTTCAAAAGACATGGTCTTTGGGATCGTGAGAGTGTCTATCTGAAGGTTTGGCGCCGGAACTCTGAAGTATTGAGCGAACCCTCCGGGCTTGATGTTTGTGTTGTGAAATTGCTCGCACACTGTGTAATCCCCGTGAAGGCAGTAGTGACACGTCAGGCAAGCAACGTGATGGTGTACAAAAACCCTGTCACCTTCTTCGAAGCCCCTGACCTTGCACCCCTTCTCGGCAACTATTCCTGCCGGTTCATGCCCCAATACGAGGGGAGCACGCGTTTTCAGATACCAATCCATGAGGTCCGAACCACACACGCCACAGGCCCTCATCTCAACTAGAACCTCATCCTCGGCAATCTCCGGAACAGGCATTTCCTCAAGTCTTATGTCTTGCTGGCTATAGTAAACGGCGGCTTTCATGTTGGCTCAACTGGTTTTCTGCAACTGGACACTTAAGACTTTCCGAAACATGACATTGAGGTCATGTTGTCTTCTAGAATGCAGTCACATAAATCCTTTAATAGCGGACACGTAGCATCTTCTGCCATGAATCCAGAGAAAGCGCAGAGAATAGAGAAAACCGTTGGTTACACATTGCTCATCATAGGGTTGATCCTGATAATCCTCCCAGCAGCGTTGGCGCTCTCTATCTTTCTTAACGGGACACACGTTCCCCTACTGATCCCGACGCCAACTAGCGAGGACGGATTTGCACAGGCGGTCACCGATTTCAGCAATGTCTGCCTGATCTTCTTCATCTTCATCATAACTGTCTGGGCAGGCTCAATAGTGAGCAGCCGCGGCGTAACGATGGTTAAAGACGTGAGACTGAAACTGGCCAAAAGAAGCCTAAAGGAAGTCGCCGAAACGCTCGAGAAAGTGCAAGACGAAACCCCCTAGCTGAACCTTACAGGACCAAGACCTTCTCAATCTTCTCTTTGACCTTTCGCAGGAAATCAGCTGCTGGAGCACCGTCTACTATTCTGTGGTCATACGAAAGACTCAACGCCATCATCGGCCTAGCTTGAACCCTTCCATCGGTCACTGTGGGTTTTTCCATTATTGCTCCAATCCCGAGTATAGCTGCCTCAGGTGGGTTGATGATTGGAGTGAAAAACTCGACACCGTACATGCCTAGATTAGTTATCGTGAAAGTGCCTCCAGTCAAATCCTCTTTTGCCAGTTTCGCGTTTCGGGCTTTCTCCGCCAGTCTGTTGATAGCGCTATCGATTTCTTGCAGGTTCTTCTCACATGCATTGCGTACGACTGGAACAACCAGACCCTGTGCAGTCGCGGTGGCCACCCCTATATTGACGTCCTCGAAGATCTCTACCTTGTCCTTGGCCAATGTAGAGTTGATTGAAGGATGCTCTTTCAATGCCATTGCCACGGCCTTCAACACTATGGCAGTGTAGGATACCTTAGACTGCTCATGCAGTTTTGATGCCTCCAAGACGTTAACTTCCATGAAAAGCGTGCTGTGCGGCACAGTTCTGAAACTTGTGGAAACGCGCTCTGCAGATATCTTCTTGAACCCATCTAGCGGGATGACCTCTTTGATCTTGACCTCGGTTCCCCGGCGCTCGTCAGCGAATCTCTGAACGTCCCCTTCAACGATTCTCCCTTCAGGCCCGCTCCCCTTAACGAGGGAGATATCTACATCAAGCTCGCGTGCTAAGCGCTTCGCGGCTGGCGAGGCTAGAACCCTTTCCGCCTTATCCTTGAGTGGTTCTGGCGTCTCAGACTGAATTTTCGTTTCTGCCAATGCTTCATCTTGGGCCGCTATCAGTGCAAGAACTTCATCCACTTGGGCAGTGGCGCCTTCTCCAACGTAGATTTTTCGAAGGACACCTGAGACCGGGGCTTCTAGGTCATACGTGGCCTTTTCTGAGAGTATTTCTACTACTGGCTCGTTTTTTTCGACCGTTTCGCCTTCTTTCTTGTACCATTTGCCGACCGAGCCTTCCTTCATTGTCAAGCTAAGCCTAGGCATCACTATCTTGGTTGCCATTATCCGACAGCCTCCCTGATTGCTTTGATTATGGCTTTTTCGTCAGGAATCACGTATTGCTCCAGCGGTGGACTGAATGGTATAGGCGTGTCGGGCTCTGCCACGCGCCTAATTGGTGAGTCCAAGTAATCCAAGGCTTCCTCGGCAATGACGGCGCTTATCTCTGCGCTTACGCCGGCAGTCTTGCAGTCCTCGCTCACGATGACCACCCTGCCAGTTTTCTTGACAGACTTAACTATTGTCTCCTTGTCTAGGGGAACCAAGGTCCTCGGATCGACAACCTCTACGTCTATTCCTTCTTTCCCAAGTTCACTGGCGGCGTTCAGCGCCTTATGAATCATGTACAAAGTAGCCACCACCGTCACGTCTGAACCTTCTCTCTTCACTTCACCTACCCCGAAAGGAACGGTGTATTCTTCTTCTGGAACCTCGCCTACGATTGGATAAAGGAGTTTGTGCTCGCAGAAGAACACGGGATTGTTGCCTCTTATGGACTCTTTCAAAAGCCCCTTAGCGTCATATGCTGTTGCCGGAACGGCGACCTGCAATCCCGGAACATGCATGAACCATGCTTCAAGGCTCTGTGAATGGTGAGAAGCAACGTTGACACCTGCACCGAAAGGAGTTCTAATCACAAGCGGTACGCCCGTCTGGCCTCCGAACATGTAACACATCTTTGCCGCTTGATTCGCGATCTGGTCCATGGCCAGAGCGGTGAGGTCGCCAAACATTATTTCTGCCACGGGGCGCATGCCTGTTATTGCAGCCCCCACCGCGGTGCCAACGATCGCGTTCTCCGAAATGGGCGTATCTCTGACCCTTTCTTCCCCAAACTCCTCCGCTAGTCCTTCAGTAACTTTGAAAGCGCCTCCCCAGTATCTCCCAATGTCCTCGCCGAGCAGGAAAACTGATGGATCTCGGAGCATTTCCTCTCTCAGTGCCTCACGCAATGCTTCCTTAACTGTTATTCGCCTCGTGAATAGGCCTCCCCCTTAAACGTAGACGTCCTCAAGGGCTTCTTTCGGGGCAGGGTAGGGACTTCCCTCAGCAAACCTCGCTGCTTCCTCGATCTCGCCTGCAACTTGTCCTTCAATCTGCTCAATCTCAGAACCAAGCATAACACCTCTTCGCAGGAGTTTTTCCCGGAAAAGCGTGATAGGATCCCTGCGCAACCACTCTTCAACTTCCTCTTTGGGTCGATATCTGGCTGGATCAACTCTCGAGTGCCCCCTGCGCCTGTAGGTCTTGCATTCGATCAGAGTGGCTCCTTGGCCCTTCCGTGCTTTTTCAGTAGCAGTCAAAGCAGCCTCATAAACCAGCAAAACGTCATTTCCATCAACCGTGACGCCGGGAATGCCGTAACCACTGGCCCGTTCAGCCACATTCTTTGTACTCATTATTCTCAATTGATGCGTTCCCATAGCATACAAGTTGTTTTCACACACAAAGACAACAGGCAGTTTCCAAACAGAAGCCAAGTTTATGCTCTCATGGAAAGTTCCTTGGTTTGATGCGCCTTCGCCGAAGAAGCACGCCACAACCTGATCTGTTCTCCTGAGCTTTGCCGACAATCCGGCACCGACGGCTATCGGCAACCCTGCGCCTACTACCGCAGTCGCGCCAAGCATGCCTATCTTGAAATCTGCAATGTGCATGGAACCACCCTTACCCTTGCAGTAGCCTGTCTTCTTGCCCAGAATCTCGGCCATCACCTGCTTTAGGTCCGCGCCCTTGGCTATGCAGTGGCCATGCCCCCTGTGCGTGCTAGTAATGTAGTCGTCTTTCCTCAGGGCACTGCATACACCCACTGCGACAGCCTCTTCGCCAGCATAAAGATGGATCGTGCCTGGAACCAGGTTTTGCCCATAGAGTTCAAAAATCTTCTCTTCAAAGAAGCGAATTTCAAGCATCTTTCGGAGCATTCCAGCAAGGCTCTCCTTTGGCAGGTCTGCTGTCATATGCTTCCCAACCACCCAATACTCAAACTATCTCTTATAGACCTTGATGCTTTTATATTGATTTGTGATTCTTCATTGCTCAGAATGCCAATGCCTGCCAGCAGAATGCTTGTTTCCATCACACTCATCTTGTGCTTGACTAGCGCCTTTTCTTCTCATGCAGGTAAAGGAGTAACATCATCGATTCGTGGGCAAGACAGGGACTCAGACATCCTGAAGTACGAGATAAGCGAGGCGTTTGTTGGATGCCTTCAGCAGAAAGTGCTCATCACTAATCCAACTTCCCACAAGATCATGGGCGGAGAGCTCTTTATCCCACTAGTCACGAACAAAACAGCCCTTCACTACGTTGCACTACGGAACATCTCATCAGGAATTGGTCAGCCAACAATCTTCAGAGACAGCTCCGAAAACACCTATGCTTGTTGGCGTGGCATTACGATGGACAGAAACGCAGAAATCGCGATTGGAGTAGACTACGATGTCCTTTCATTCACCACCAGATTCTTGATCAACGCAAGCAAAATACCATCATACAACAACTATTCAGACTTGTACAAGAGATATACTCAGCCAGAGGAACTTGTGCAATCAGACAACCAGGCAATAGCTTTGGCAGCGCAGAACATAACTGGCAACACAAGTAGTGCTCACGAGAAGGCTGCCAGAATCTACGATTTCGTCACTAAACGTGTGCACTATGCAGCTCAGGACTATGAAAGAGGCGCCCTGTGGGCTTTGGAGAACAAGACTGGCGACTGCTCGGAATACTCCTACCTTTTCGTCGCCCTATGCCGAGCAACAGGTATTCCTGCAAGAATACAAACTGGCTTCGGCTTCCCCCTCGTAGGCGAAACCTTGGAGAACGGGCACATGTGGGCCGAGTACTATCTGGAGGAGTACGGTTGGACACCTGTCGACGCCACATGGAAGCTCTTCGACCAATTGGACTTCAGACACTTCAACTCGCTTCAAAGCATCTCAAACATAGTTCCGTACTCCAACATTTTTCTCAACTACACGTCAGGACCAGACGAGCAAGATGTGGAGCAAAAACAATCGGTGTTGCTCAAGGTTTGCTCATCCAATGCCTTCAGTAGCTTCCCTCTGGGAAACGTCACGAAGGCCATCGCAAAGCTGAAGGAAACAAAATTCGTTCTGTCGTTGGCAAGAGCCTTTGGATTGAATACGCTCGCTTCTTCCACGGCCGAAATGACACAACGAAGACTCGTTGAAAGCGAGATCCAGCTGCAGGAAGTCATTTGCACTTTTCAGTCAGACCCACAGGCCGCACAATCAAGCGCTACCAGCGCCGTTACAAGTGCAGATGAAGCATTGGGCAGAGCCCTAGAGCTTGCTGCATGCATGGTCGCGCTTTTCCTCGCAGCCCTAGTCTCAGCTGTAGTTGTCGTATTGTTTATTCTGAAAAAGCATCATCACAAGACGCCGAACAGGAATTCATAGACCGATGCCATGCAGCTGCAAAGCTTTGAGCCTTAACGTCGGCCTGCATGTAAGACAGTGGGCATAGGCTTAACAGAAACATGCTTTCTCGATCGGCTGGGCATCGAGGAACTATCTGAAAGAGGCTGGTGAGGCTAAGGACATAGCGCACATTTCAATCCGGCATATATGACATCAGCAGGTTCATATGCTAGCAATCTTCAACGAAGCTCTCACACATCCCACAAGTGAGGGCTCCAGCATGCCTGCATCGCTAAGCAAGTTCAATACACACTTTCTATGGGACAATGGGTTTGCCCCGGGTATCTCCAGCTTTATATTCTATTATCGACGAATACTAAGTAAGGAAGGCAATCTTCAGAAAAGTGCAAGCAGCATTCTAGAGAGTGTCTGAATGCAAAGATCCTACTCAAAACTATTAGGGATCGTCGGAAAACCCAATACTGGTAAGTCAACCTTCTTCTGCGCAGCAACGCTGGCGCCTGCCGAAATCGCAAACTATCCCTTTACGACCATCAAGCCCAACAGAGGAATTGGCTATGTGCGCACACCGTGTGTCCATGACGAGTTTGGTGTTGTAGACACCCCCGTCAACTCGCTATGCATGGACGGTGTCAGGCTCATTCCCGTAGAGTTTATCGACTGCGCGGGCCTTGTCCCCGGGGCTTGGGAAGGCAGAGGCTTGGGCAATCAGTTTCTTGACGAGATCAGAAAGGCAGACGCGCTGATTCACATAATCGACGCCTCAGGCGGAACAGACTGCGAGGGGAGACTGTGCAAACCCGGCGAGCATGATCCTCTAGAGGATGTCAAGTTCCTAGAAAACGAGATTACCATGTGGATGGCAAACATACTGAAGAAAGACTGGCCGAAAGTCGCCAGAACCGTCGAGGCCGAATCAAAGGATCTCTTCACGCTATTTGAAGAACGGCTTAGCGGCCTATCAATAAGAAGAGGGCACATCCTGGAAGCAACCAGAAGAATCGGACTGAACGCTGACAAGCCAGCCTCATGGAGCGACAATGATTTCCTAACGTTCGTAGACACAGTAAGGCAAATCGCCAAGCCTATGTTGATCGTCGCAAACAAAATGGATGTGCCAGCGGCCCAAGAGAATTTGGAAAGACTGAAGAAGTCAAACTACATTGTGGTTCCAACCTGTGCAGAGGCTGAACTCGCGCTACGCAGAGCGGCAGAAAAGCAACTCATTGACTATAAGCCTGGCGACTGCAACTTCAAGACAAGGAATTCTGAGAAGCTGAGCGAAGGCCAAGTCAAGGCGTTAGAAACCATTAGGGAAAAGATCCTGCTGGAGTCTGGTTCCACAGGTGTTCAAGAAGCAATCAACATTGCTTTCTTCAAGCTTCTCAGCATGATCACGGTTTATCCGGTTGAGGATCTAGAGCATTTGGCAGATCACAATGGCAAGATATTGCCAGACGCATATCTTGTGCCTTATGGAACGACGGCACGCCAGCTTGCCTACATAATCCACACTGAGCTTGGAGAAGGCTTCATCTACGCAATAGAAGCAAGGGAAAAGAAGAGAGTGGGAGAAGACTATGTACTTAAGGATAGAGACGTCGTTTCGATTGTGAGTGCCAAGAAGCGAACCTGATGGTGATCAGCCCCCGAAACGTCGTTTGCGGCTCTGGAATGTTCTGATGGCACGTAAGAGATCGATAACACGGAAATCAGGCCAGTAGGCATCCAGGAAGCACAGCTCACTGTACGCTGACTGCCAAAGCAGGAAACCGCTCAGCCTTTCCTCACCTGAAGTCCTGATTATCAGATCGGGATCTTGCTTGGGCAAATGAGAAGTGTAGAGATATTGCTCGAATAGTTGCTCGTCGAC
The DNA here is from genome assembly GCA_964619695.1 of uncultured Candidatus Bathyarchaeia archaeon. Lineage (GTDB taxonomy): Archaea > Thermoproteota > Bathyarchaeia > Bathyarchaeales > Bathycorpusculaceae > DATKKK01. Next base: position 8,390 of record CAZUFK010000011.1, on the reverse strand, counting down.
TTGGGCGGGGTTTAGCTCGCCTTTGTGGACTTTGATGGCTATCTTTCGCGCCGCGTCAACGATTTCAGCCCTTCCGCCGTAGGCAAAAGCAAAGTTCAAGAAGTGATCACTGTAGCCTTGAGTTGACATTTCTGCATTTGCAATGAGCTTCTGTAGGCTCTCAGGAAGCAGATTGAGGCGACCGATTACTTTCACGCGAACCCTGTTCTTGTGTATGCGCTCGTCAGCCAGTATCTTGCTGAATTCTCCCTCTGCAATGCGCATGATCTCCCTGACTTCTTCTGGAGACCGCTGGAAGTTCTCGGTGGAAAACGCGTAGAGTGTGATTGATTTGACGCCGATCTTTATGCACCAGTCAAGGAGGCGTTCGACGTTTTCAGCGCCTTTTTCGTGGCCAAACCAGGGGTTCAGGTCTTTCTCTGAGGCCCACCTTCTGTTTCCATCTAGAATAATGGCTATGTGTTCTGGTTTTGCGCCGTTCCTAATTTGGTTCCAAAGCCATTTTTCATAGAGCTTGTAGGCGCCGAGTATTGAAAGGAGCCTCTTAAACACTATTTGAACCTCGCATCCTCAAGGGCCCTGTCACAGGAGCATTTGCCGCTACGTTTTATGACAAGAACCTCAACAGTCTCAGTTAAGACTTGCTCTAGCTTCGGTAGGATTTGCTTGGAAACCTGCGTAAGCTCAGTGATTGTCAGCCGTTTCTGCATGCCTGCAGCCATGTTTGAGACATAGCAAATCGATGCGTAGCACACTCCAAGCTCTATCGCTAGAACAACCTCAGGGAAACCAGTCATGCCCACGACGTCGCAACCAACACGTCTGAGCGCTTCGATTTCCGCGACGGTCTCATAACGCGGGCCCTCGGTGCAGGCCAGCACCCCCTTGTCCCAAACATGAAGCCCAAGTCTACGTGACCTCTCGACAACCAGCTGGCGCAATTCGGGGCAGTACGGCTGAGAAACATCAATGTGAGTCACAGGTGCCTTGTCGAAGAAGGTTGTGGCTCGAAGCTTGGTGAAGTCGACAAAATCGTGAGGAACTACGATGTCTCCTGGTCTGAAATCGGCGTTTATCGCACCCACAGCGTTCGTAGCCAATATTCTTTCAACACCGATTTTGTGCAAGGCGTAGACGTTTGCCTTGTAGTGTATCTTGTGCGGCGGCAAAGCATGGCGTGGGCCGTGTCTTGGAAGAAAGACAACTTTTTTGCCGGCCACTTCACTTATGAGAAGGAGTGGCACCGTCCCGTAGGGCGTCTTGATACGTAATGGTTTCGAATCTTTGAATGGCTTTTCGAAGCCTGTTCCACCAATGATTGCGATTTCAGCCTTCGCCAATTTCTTCAACCTGTTTTCCAGTTTCCTCAAAAAAGCCCGAGGCAGACCTGTGAATCACAAGTATAACCAGAACCGAGGCTATGCCTATCAATATGCCCACGATTATTGTTAACACAAGCTTTCCGTAGCCCATTTCGGGCGTAGTCAGAACATCTGCTGTTCCGTCGAAAATCCATCTTGACCAACCTATGGATGCTATCAATGCAACGTTACGCAGAAGCCTCGGGTCGCGTTCAAGGTACCAGCGTATTGCTCTGCCCAGCAGAGCCACGCAAACGCCGACAACTATCAAATTTATCGAATTCTTGATGAAATGGCCAGCGATTTGTGGGAAAATACTGACCCACCCGCTCACATCGGATGGCGCTTCAACTGAAGCTACAAACGTGGCGGCGTTAGTCCATCCTAGGTAAACGCCAAGCACGATGCAGATGATTCCTGCAATAGCGGAGAAACCCCAAATCTGAACGCGTAGCGGCGGTGGAGAGTATTCCTTCCCCCATTTGTAGAGGTTTTTGGCTGCCCTGTCAACGCCGAAGCCTTTCACAAGGAGGATCGCACTCAGAACGAAAACGAACACTACCCCAGCAATGGAAATCAGATTGAGAAGCCATAGGATGGCTAGAATCAAAATGAGAAGGCCTGGCATGCCCAGCGCATAGTAGGAGTACTTGGGTTCTTCGACAAGCATCTTAAGATATCGCCAGATAACGGCAGCCGTTTCTTCGATTGATTCGCTGTGTTTCACAATTAATCGTCTGACTGAAGTTACTGGGACTCTTGACTCCACAAGAGGCAATACGGCTTCGTCCGAGTAGCCGTCCGTCACCAGAATGACTTCGCTTGCGGGAAATGAAGACAGCAGCTGGGAGAGTTCAGCAACCAGTTTTCTATCCGCTTTGACTCCGCCGTGTTCAGACCCTGACAATGTGGCTATCTCGAAGACTTCGTCAGGTTTGCCTTCGCTTGTCAGGCGGTCATAGATGCGTACAGCCTCGAACATTGCGTTTGCATCTGTTTCTTCTGCGTCATGCAGGGCCAGTGTCACGGCTGCGTCAAGATTCTCTTTTCTACCTATCACGGGAGTTCTGATCTGGGCTTTGACGTCTAAATCGCCGTCTCTATCCACACACAATATGAGGATTTGCTTTTGCCCTTTGTCTTGTGTTTCTCCCATGTGTATCTTGGTCTCTAAGCACTAAATGCACCGTGTGAATATTAACTTTAATCTTGCCCTTTTTCCTCGCTGTCACCTGCAAGGAGTTTGAACTCATCCAAGGTCAGTTTGCCGCCGCGTTTCAGCTTTTCTCTTGCCTCGTTTTCAAGCTTCTCGCGGAGGCTTTCCTCGCTCTTTCTTCGTTCCTGCGCTTCCTCTTCGCTGATCTCTCCTTTCAGCAGCTTCAGCCGCTTCGACACTTCTGCAATCTCAGCTTGCATTGACCTAGATTTGTCCCTCCCTTGGGTGAAAAGCTGGTGAAAATGGTCGGCCTGTGCCTTGAGCTTCTTTGATTCCTCGATCTTCGCCAACATCTTCTCGTGGATCGTTTGGCTTTTCCGAGCAGTGCCCATCAGCTTTTCGTGGAAAACCTTGCCTTGAGCGTCAATCGCCCTGACCTCATCCTGCAATGCGCGGATCTTGTGGATCAGATGCTCGAACCTGCGATGAAAGGTCAGTTGCGTCTCCAATAGTTTGACCTGTTCGACAAGCTCCTTTTCCTCTTCCTTAGTCAGGATAGAGGTCTGGATCTCCCAGTCGATGTTCTCGACTTCTTCTTGGAGTGAATGGCGGCTCCTTGGAGGTCTGAGCTCAGCGAGTGCTTTGCTTCGTGGTCTCAGCTTTCGTATTTCCTCGATTTTCTGGTAGATCTTCTCTCTTAGTGCCGTGCGCTGCAGCTTTAGATTTTGCACTTCTTCGTTCAGCTTGTCTCTTTCAGTCTTGAGGTTGCTTACTTCTGCGCGCATCTGTCTGGCTTGTTCGTCGAGTTCATCTCTCTTGTCCGCACGATCTCTGGCCTCGGCGTCAACTGTCTCCTTCTGTGTTTTGAGCTCTGATATTTTCTGAGACAGTTTTTCGATTTCTCTAGTCTTCTCCTCTTTCGACAAGCAGGCTTCCTCTCTTCGGGTTTCGCTCTTCCAGATTGCCGCTGGCTACTCAAGTATTATTCGCGCGTCTACCGTTTTTGCGCCTTTCTTGTAGACCATGATAGGGTTGAGGTCAAGCTCCTTGATCTCTGGGTGTTCAACAACAAGCTTCGAAGTATTCAGTATAATCTTCACTATTGCGTCAACATCGGCAGGAGGCACATTGCGGTAGCCTCTCAAGAGCGGGTAGGCACGGACTTCGGTGATCATCTCACGCGCCTCGTCCTCAGAGACGGGCGCAATCCGAAAGGTCACATCCTTCAGAACCTCGACGAAGATGCCGCCAAGGCCAAACATCAATGCAGGTCCAAACTGGAGATCCTTGATGGCTCCCACGATGACCTCAGTGGAGGCAGGAGCCATCTCCTGAACCAGCATGCCAACAATACTCGCCCTCGGATTATGCTTCTTAACGCTCGCCAAGATCTGCTTGAAAGCTTCCCTGACGCTCTTAGCGTCTTTCAATCCGACAGCGACGCCACCCACATCCGACTTGTGTACGATGTCAGGCGAAACGATCTTCAAAACCGCAGGAAACCCTATCTTCTTTGCAAGCTCGACAGCCTCATCCTCGGTTTTGGCCAACTCAAACTTCGTAACGGGAATGCCATACTCTGCGCAGATGACTTTAGCCTCAGTCTCAAGCAAGGATTTTCTGCCTTCCTTGCTGGCTTGAGAGAGCAGTTGGTTTGTCATCTTCATGATTGTGCCTCGCAATGGAAAATCAGTTTGATTGCGAAGTTATTTAAGCACTTTCCTTTCCCGAGGCCGCAAGGGGTTTCGAGTCCTACATGGTGGCGAGCAATGCGTATGTTCTAGTGTCATTGATGAGGTTTTGGATCTTGGTGTATTCGTTGGGCTGATGGGCTGTCTCGTCTATTGTTGACCAGACTACTGCTGGTGCGCCGATTTTGCGGAAGAATGCGGCGCATGTTCCTCCGCCTATTCCGCCAGCTTTAGCAATTGTTCCTCTGGATAGCTTGATGGCCTCTTGGAGCATGAGGACTACCTTGGCTTTGGGATCCGTGGGTTTTGGCGCTGCACTTTTCTGCACGATTTCGATTTTTATTTGCGCGCCTGTCTTTTTCTCGTATTCCTTAGCCAGTTTTCTGATGTTGGCCAAGATTTCGTTGAGGTCGTACATGGGCAGGATTCTGCAGTCGAAGTACAGCACGTCTTCGCCTGGGGCTATGTTCACAGCGTCCACGTTCTTCTCCTTCATCGTAGGCTCGAACGTGCTTTCTGGCGGGTCGAAGTACGGGTCTTTCTTTGGGTATTTTTCGTGCAGCATCTTGTCCAGAGCCAATGCGTATTGCATGCCTACGCGGTGCGCGTTCAAGCCTTTGTGCGGTCTACTTGCGTGGGTTTGCGCGCCAGTAGTGCGTATTCGGAGCCAGAGGCTGCTTTTTTCGGATATTTCTATGAAGGTTCCGTCTTCGTTTCCGCTGTCAGGCACGACGATCAGGTCGTCTTTCCTGAACAGGTCTTGCGCTATCAGGTGTTGGATTCCATACTTGCTGCCCTGCTCTTCGTCAGCGACGAAAGCAAGGGCCACGGTTCTTTTTGGCTTTATGCCCAGGTTCTTCAGTGTCTTAGCGGCGAAGATAGATGCGACCATCGAATGCATGTTGTCTTCGCTGCCTCGACCATAGATCTTCCCGTCTTTCACAATTGGTTCGTATGGTTTTGTCACGGTCCAGAGTTTCTCTTCGCCAGGCGGAACTATGTCCAGATGTGTGATTATCCAGAGGCGTTCTGTCTTGTTTTCGCCATAGACGTAGGCCACGATGTTTGGTCTCTTGCCCGTAGGCGCTGTCTTGTCGATTGCGTCGTGCCGTTCGATCTTATCGAAGCCTATGGTTTCCAGTATCTTGAGCAGTCTTTCTGCCTTCTCTGTTTCGCCTTCTCCGCCGTTCTGCGGGGAAATGGCAGGTACTCGTATGAGCTCCATCAGTGTTTGCGTGATCTCATCTTTCTGTTTCTCGATTTCGGAGAAGATGGTTTGGTGTTGCATTGGCATCACGTTTTATGGGTTAAGTTAGTTGTCTGGCAGCATGTTTAACGTTTTTGCTTGAGTAGGGCTGAAAAAATTCTGAAAGATGCCAGTCAGTCTAGCTCTTGCAGTGCCTTGAGGCGTTTAGTCATGTTTGGATGGGTTGAGAGCGCTTCGATCAGTCTTTCTGCTGTCGTGAGCTTGTGTGACATGATTTCCTCAACCAGTTTCTGCTCGCCAGAAGTGGATGCAAGTCTGTTTATCTGCGCTGAGTCTATTTCAGCGTGGTCCGGGTCTGCGATGAACAGCGCCTTGAAGGCATTTTGGTTCTTGACTTCCTTTCTTGCCTTTCCCATGTTTCGGGTAGTCTGCACTATCTTCGCCAATGCGACTGAAAGCTTTCTGGGGCCATCGGAGACTATTGAGGCGCTGTGTCGATCAGCGTAGTACTCCCGCAGGCGGCTGAGATAAAGTATGAAAAGATTCAGAACCCATGAGAACGCCATGAAGACTATGCCGATAATTCCCAAATCTCCGCTTCCTTCTCTGCGCCGGCTGCTCATCGAGAACATTAGCGAGTAGCCGATGTAGGACAGGAGCGCAGGCAACATTGAAACGAACATCATTGTCTGCACGTCCTTGTGCCTCAGGTGTCCAAGCTCATGGCCGATGACTGCCTCAACCTCGCCAGTGTCTAACGTTTTCAGCAAACCGCTTGTAACGGCTATGCGGCTTCCTGCTATGGGTGAGCTGTACGCGAATGCGTTTGGGATTGGAATTTGGGCAAGCATCAGCTTTGGCGTCTTTATTCCGCTCTTTTTGCTGAGGCCTTCGACCATTGCGTGGAGTTCAGGTTCCTCGGCCTTCGGCAGTTCTCGTGCATGATATAGTGCATTAACAAGATAGGGCGAGACGAGCCATTGAACAATGTTGAACGTTACAACGAGAATGCCTAGTGTGATGAAGTCGAACACCTCGAGGAGGCTTAGCACCAGAGTGAAGAAGAGCGTTGACAGGCCTATTATGACGGCTAAGGTTCCTGCCATTGACATTCGAAGCTTCCAAACTCCCATCAATATGCACCGGTTAGTCTCATGCAACAATAGTAACTTATATTCATTGCGATGGAAAAAGCCCAATGTTGAATATGATCCAAATGTGCAAGGTGATGAGGGTAGTTATATAACGGCTTTAGGATAATGCTGATGCATGGATACGCTCGTCGATGACGTAGGCAGTTTCCCTCTCCCAGACAGTGTTGACAGGCGGACGTTCAGCAAGGCACGCAACATGGCTGGACGTGCCATTATCGAGGGGAAAAGCCTCGCAGAGGACGAATTTGTGCGGGACAATTTCTGTCAAGTTGTCGCCGGTTCTTTTAGGATGAAATGTGACTCAGGCCTCGACGTCGTTAATTATCCGCAGCACTATGACATGCACAAGCAGTTCACAGACGTTATCCACGAAGCGATGAACGGGGGCACTTATGTGGTTGATAAGCTCGCAGTCATACCTGAGATTCATGTGGTCAACGAAGAGGCCAAGAGGCTGTGTGAAGAAATGGGCAGAAAAGTGCGCTTGCGTGTTTGTGTTACTGGCCCGATGGAGTTGTATCTGAAGGAGGTGGGCACGACGGTTCACGAGGACGTCCTCCTGATGTTCGCTGAAACAGTGCGCCGATTCGCGAGGAAGGCAACGTTGGATTCCAAGTACGTCAAAACTGAGGTGGTGTCGCTGGATGAGCCAAGCTTTGGATTTCAGGAGCTGTCTGCGGACAGGGATACGATTCTTGAGGTCTTGGAGAAGGCCTTTGACTTTGATTGCCCAGCCAAACAGGTTCATCTTCATTCTTCGGCAAAGGTGGCTGACTTGCTGGATGTTGAAAACCTTGATGTGTTGACGTTCGAGTTTGCGGCTTCGCCTAAGAATGTTGAAAGCGTATCGAAGAAGATGTTGGAGAGAACCGACAAGCAAGTAAGGGTTGGGATAGCTAGAACGGACGTAGACTCGATGATGGCCGAGCTCCACGATAGGGACTTGAAGACTTGGAATGCTGAGCAGCTGGTTGAAAGCATTGAGACCATGCGGAGACGGTTTGAGGCTGCCAGAGAGAAGTATGGTGATAGGTTAGCCTTTTCTGGTCCTGATTGTGGCTTGGGCGGTTGGCCTTCACAGAAAGTGGCCCAGCTTCTTTTGAAGAGGGCAGTGCGCGCTGTGAAAGCTTGAGTGAAGCAATGGAAAGTTTCATAAGAGGTTCATGAAGAAGTATTGTCTATAAAGAAGGAGAACCTCGGCAAGCTGTTTTTTGCGTTGATCAAGAACTCAAAGCGAAGCGACAGGGATCTTGCCGAAAGTCTGCGCATCTCCCAACCTACGGTGACCCGCTTAAGAAAGACGCTGGAGGCTGTGGCCATCCAGCAGTATAAAGTCATCCCGAAGCCTTCTTAGACTTCGACATAGTGGCTTTCACGTTTGCATGCACGAAAGAGCATGGACAGCCGCTGTGGGAGAGCAGGAACAGGTGGATACAGCAACAGCCAAACGTGATGTTCTTCAGCACAGGCCAAGGAATGGAAGCAGATGCACTCATCGTTTCAGTACACAAGGACTATGCTGATTTTGCAGGGTTCCATCAGAAGGTGAAGGTGGAATGCGGCGAGCATTGCGAGGATTTCAAGACGTTCATCATAAGCCTGAGGGAAGCGTGCTGATGAAGGGATTCACGTTCAACCACCTTGTGAATGCTCTCCAAAAGGACTAGCATCTCTCACCTACGTTTCTAATTCTCCTTTTCCTTTCCCGCCACGGTCTAATGGACATGCAAGGAATGAACCAGTTCTTCGCTCACATAAAAGGAGTTGTGGCGGGCCCGACGGGATTTGAACCCGCGACGTGCGGATTAAGAGTCCGCCGCT
>CAZUFK010000010.1:0-30965 GCA_964619695.1 uncultured Candidatus Bathyarchaeia archaeon | reverse complement strand
AGAAAATAGAGAACAGCCTCTTTCCACTAGGAGAGAGAACACACTAGTTCCCTGCTTATTTTTTCGTCTCCAGTATTGTACGGAAAGTCCCCACGTGAGGCCTATGACCATAAGCGCGCGCTTAGCTTTTTTCAAGGCTTGATACACTTTCCAAGAAAGGACTTCATAAGCCACACCGAAGACGTTGTTTGCCTCGTCACAAGATCTGAAAAGTCAATACCTCACTGGCTTGAGGTATGTAGCATCTTGGCTGAAACGCGATTAGACAAAGCTCTTCAAAGACGTCTATAACATTGGTTTGTCAGCAAAAGTTTTATGATGTGGTTGTTTACCTCTGTTCAAGCAGCAATGGAGACTGATAACACTTGGATGTTGTTGTTTGTGTTAAGCATGTTCCAGAAACAGCTGAGGCTGAACTCAAGATAGACTCCTCAGGCAAGAACGTAGAGAAGACAGGGCTAGTTTATGACATCAACGAGTGGGACGACTACGCACTGGAAGAAGCAGTGCGCATTAAGGAGAAGCAAGGCGGAACCGTGACGGCTGTCACTATTGGTGGCGATGATTCTGATAGTACTTTGCGTAAGTGCTTGGCTCGTGGGGCTGACAAGGCTATTCGTCTGACTGATCCCAAGTTCGAGGGTTCAGACGGCTTTGCGGTGGCCAAGATTCTGCACAGCGTCCTCAAGACCCTGCACTATGACCTAGTCCTAGTCGGCATGCAGGCAGGCGACGACGGCAACGCAGCAGTAGGCCCGATTCTCGCACAGATGCTCGGTGTTCCGCATGCCACGATGGTCAAGAAGCTGGAACTGGGTGCCGGCAGTGCGAAGGTGAACCGCGAACTCGAAGGTGGTCTGGAAGAGCAGTTAGAGGTTAAGCTGCCTGCGCTGTTCTCGATTCAGACAGGCATCAACGAGCCTCGTTACGTGTCGATTATGGGTATTCGGAAGGCTATGCAGAAGGAGATCAAGGTCATGACACTGGCTGACACGGGACTAGCTGAGGCCGATGTCGGCGTTGCCGGCTCGTGGCTGACTGTTGACAGGCTTTATGTGCCTCCTGTGGAGAAGCAGGCCGAATTCCTCAAAGGCACGCCCGACGAGATGGCGGTTAGGGTTGCTGAAATCCTCAAAGCAAAGGGGCTGATCTAAAATGGCAAAAATCTTCGTCCTAGCCGAGCACAGGCAAGGCCAAATCCGCGACATAACCTACGAAATGCTCACCAAAGCACGCGAACTAGGCGAAACCACCGCACTAGTCCTAGCCAAAAACGCGAAAGAGCTCGCCAAACCACTCACCGAATACGCACAAACCGTCATCGCAATCGAAGACCCGAGGCTTGAGAATTTCAACAGCGAAGCCTACAAGCAAATACTCGCGAAGCTAATCGCCGAACACAAGCCCACGCTGGTGCTCATGGGCCACACAAGCTACGGAATAGACCTCGCACCGCGTTTGGCCACGGTGCTGAATCTGCCTTTAGCTACGGACCTAATTGACTTGGGCTTCGACGGCGACGCCTTCAAAGTGACGCGCCAAGTCTACGGCGGAAAAGTCAACGCAAAAGCCACCGCACGCAAAGCCGAAACCTACCTCGCCACCATACGCCAAGCCACCTTCCAACCCAAAAAACCCGAACCACCCGCAAACGGAACCATAACCGAAACACCCTCACCCCTCACGGGCGACATAACCGAAAAACGCTTCCTACAATACGTGCTGCCGCCGCCCGGAGGCGTAGACATAACCGCAGCTGAGAAACTCGTAGGCATAGGTCGAGGCATCAAAGACGTAGCCAACATACCGCAAGTCGAAGAACTCGCCAAATCCATAGGCGCCGTGCTGTCCTGCTCGCGTCCCATCGTGGATAAAGGCTGGCTGCCCACCGACAGGCAAGTAGGCACATCAGGCAAGACAGTTAAGCCCAAGCTCTATCTGGCATTGGGCATAAGCGGAGCCTTCCAGCACATACTCGGCATGAAAAGCTCTGATCTAATAATCGCCGTCAACAAAGATCCCAAGGCCCCGATCTTCAACTTCGCCAACTACGGAATCGTTGAAGACCTGTTCAAGATTGTGTCTCCTCTGAAAAACAAGATTAATGAAGCACGAGCGCAAAAAGCATAGTCTACACAACCAGGAGAGAAACGAACATGGAGTTCAAACTGACCCCCGAACAGCAAGAAATCAAACGAGCCGTCAAGGAATTCGCTGAAAAAGAGTTCACGCCAGAGCTGGCCATTGAGTACGATCAGAAAGAAGACTTCCCCATGAGCCTGTACAAAAAGGCCGCGCAACTGGGCTTCACGAGCATGCGCATACCTGAACAGTACAGCGGACAAGGCCTAGGCGTCCTCGAAGACTGCATAGTCGTCGAGGAAATGTGCCGCGTAGAACCAGGCATAGGCGTCGCCATATCACTAGGCAACCTCATGATCCCCGACGTGCTACTAAAGCACGGCAACGACGAACAGAAAAGCACATACATCCCGCCGCTGGCCCGAGGCGACAAAATCGCCGCCGCAGCCTTCACCGAACCCGAACACGGAAGCGACATCACCCGAATGGACTCAACCGCCCGAAAAGAAGGCACCGAATACGTCATCAACGGAGCCAAAGAATTCATCACCAACGCCACCACCGCCGACACATTCATCCTTCTATGCCAGACTGACCCGAACGCGCAGCCCTCATACCGCGGCCAAAGTCTAATCATCGCAGAAAAAGGCGCACCAGGCCTTGATGCCACGAAGCTGCATGGCAAGATGGGCATACGACCCTGCGTTACCGGCTCGCTTGCCATGAGCGACCTCAAAGTCCCCGAAAAGAACATCGTAGGTGACTTGGGCAGAGGCTTCTACTACACGCTGGAACTATTCGACGGAACCCGAATCACCGTCGCCGCACAGGCTCTGGGCATCGCACAGGGCGCATTCGAACGCGCACTCGCATACGCGAAGACACGCAAGCAAGGCGGGCAACCTATCATCAGCTACCAGGGCATAAGCCACAAACTCGCGCAGATGGCCACGAAAATCGAGGCCGCACGACTACTCACCTACAAAGCCGCATGGCTCTACGACAAGGAAAAACCCAACCCAGTCGCAACGTCGATGGCCAAATCCTTCGCAAGCCGCGCAGCCATGGAAGTCACCGACGACGCCATACAAGTATTCGGAGGCTACGGATACCTAGCCGACTACCACGTTGAACGCTACCACCGATGCGCAAAAATCACCGAAATCTACGAAGGCACCACGGAAGTGCAGAAGAACACCATCGCAGGCTACCTAGCCCGGCAGCCATAGCAAACACATCCTCCCTTCTTTTTCAAGCCCAAAACATGAACGTGTAGTCAGGATTCAAAAGTCTTATTACCTTTTTTCAGGCAAACAGTAGACTCGTTAAAGGAGACTTGACTATCGTGTCGGCTGAAAGGCTGAAAAAGGCCGCTGTTGTGGGCGCCGGAGCGATGGGCCACGGCATCACGCAACTGCTGGCCACCAACGGCATCGAAGTAACCATGGTGGACATAAACGACGAGATTCTGAACAAGGCCAAGGAGAAGATCCAGTGGAGCCTCAGCAAATTCGTCGAAAAGAAACGAATGCGACAAGAAGACGCCGACGCCACGCTGGCGCGAATCGCTAGTACTACGAGCTATGAGCAGGCAGGCCAAAACATAGACCTCGCCATCGAAGTGGCACCAGAAAACATGGAACTCAAAAAGAAGATATTCGCCAAACTGGACGAGGCGGCGCCGCCAAACGCGATGCTGGCCTCAAACACGTCCACGCTAAGCATCACAGAAATGGGCAAAGCCACGAAACGCCCAGACAAAGTCGCAGGTATGCACTTCTTCAACCCACCACACGCCATGGCACTAGTCGAAGTCATAAAAGGCGACAGCACCAACCAAGAAACCGTAAACACCCTGGCAGACTTAGCCAAGAGGCTTGGCAAGACGCCGATTATCGTGCGCAAAGACGTGCGAGGCTTCGTCGTGAACCGCATTCTGGGCATGGCGTTCAACGAGGCTTACTGGGCGCTACAGCGAGGCGAAGGCACCAAAGAAGGCATCGACGCCTCAGTCAAGTACACGGGCGGCTTCCCCATGGGCTGGTTCGAACTCAGCGACTTCGTCGGCTTAGACATTGCCTATGAAGTGGGCCGAATCCTCTACGAGGCCTACGGCGAACGCTTCAAACCATGCGAGCAAGTAATCCAACCGCTAATCAACGAGAAAAAGTTCGGACAGAAAACAGGCGTAGGCTTCTACGACTGGACCAAAGGCAGACCGCGCATTCCGTTCAACCTGCTCGACGAATACGACGTGGATCGCTCGTGGGCAGTCGCCGTGAACGAGGCCGCGTGGCTGATCAAGGACGACGCGGCAAGCCCAAGCGATATCGACACAGGCATGAAGCTGGGCACGTACTGGCCATCAGGTCCGTGCGAGTATGCCGACCGGACAGGCATCGACACGATGCTCAACAAGCTCAAAGAGCTACACGCAAAGTACAGTATGGAAATGTATAGGCCTTGTCCGCTGCTGGAGGAATACGTGGCAGCAGGCAGGCTTGGCAAGAAAACCGGAAGGGGGTTCTACTAAATGCAGTTTGAACTGTCAGAAGAACAAATAGGCATAGTCAAAGCCGTGAAAGAGTTCTGCGCCAAAGAATTCAAGCCCGAGCTGGCCCTGGAGCTTGACAAGAAAGAAGAGTTCCCCATGGAACTCTACAAGCAGGCAGCAAAACTGGGCTTCACGAGCCTCAGCTTCCCCGAAGAATACGGCGGCCAAGGCTACGGCCTGCTGGAAACGTGCCTCGCAATAGAAGAGATGTGCAGAGCAGACTCCTCACTCGGCGTCGCCATCTCAAGCGGCAACTTCGGAAGCGAATTCGTCGCCGTACTAGGCAGCAAAGAGCAGAAGGAGAAGTATCTTCCTCCGATTTGCAGAGGCGACATGATAAGCGCGGCCTGCTTCACCGAGCCCAACGTGAGCGGAAGCGACATCAACCGCATGGAAACCACCGCCACGAAATACGGCAACGAATGGTGGATCAACGGCACGAAAACGTTCATCACGAACGCCACGACAGCTGACTTCATGGTCGCGCTCACGCAGACCGACACAAAAATCAGGCCCACCCACCGAGGCGAAACCCTGTTCCTAGTCGAGAAAGGCGTGCAGGGCCTGGAGACGAACAAGCTGCACAACAAGATGGGCATACGGTGCAGCGTGACAGGCGAAGTCGTCTTCAACAACGTGAAGGTCTTGGACGCGAGCATCTTGGGCGAGCTTAACAAGGGCTTCTACTATTCAATGGAATTCTTTGACAAGACGCGTGTGGGCGTGGCCGCTCAGGCCATAGGCATGGCTCAGGGCGCATGGGAAATAGCCTTCAAATACAGCAAACAACGCGAAGCCTTCGGACAGCCGCTGATGCAACACGAGCTAATAGGCGGCGTACTGGCCGAACACATGACCAAAATCGAGGCTGCAAGATGGCTAATGTACCGCGCCGCGTGGCTGGTGGACGCAGGCAAAATGGACCCAATGATCACTGCAATGGCCAAGCACTACGCGGCACGCGTAGCAATGGAGGCCACCGACTTCGCCATCCAAGTCCTCGGCGGCTACGGCTACTTGGGCGACTACCGCGTCGAACGCTATCACCGAGACGCCAAAATCACCGAAATCTACGAAGGCACAAGCGAAATACAAAAGCTCACTGTGCTGAAGTATCTGCTCCGCAAATTCTAAATGAACAGAACGCGCATGAACAGTGCAAAGGTGAAGATGGATGAGTAAGGCATACGAAACGGTGAAGGTTGAACGCGAACAGAGCACGCTGTGGATAATACTGAACAGGACACACAGACTGAACAGCTTCAACGACGTTCTGCTGGAAGAGCTAGGCGACGCGCTGGACACGGCGGAGAAAGACCCAAGCGTCAAATGCGTCGTCATCATGGGCGACGGCGACCGGGCGTTCAGCGCAGGCGCTGACCTGACCATGTTCGGCAAGGTCACGCCGGTGAAGGCTGAAGAATTCTCAAGACTAGGCCAAAGAGTGTTCGGAAAGATCGAGGAAATGAGCAAACCCGTCATCGCGGCGATTAACGGCTTCGCGTTGGGCGGAGGCCTCGAGCTGGCCATGGCGTGCGACTTCCGCATAGCCGCAGAACACGCCGAACTAGGCAACCCAGAAATCTCGCTGGGCCTGATCCCAGGCTGGGGCGGAACCCAAAGACTCGTCAGGCTGATCGGCCTGCCTCGGGCGAAGGAGATCATAATGGTTCCCGGCTTGAAGCTCAAAGCAGACGAAGCATTGAAAATCGGCCTTGTCAATAAGGTTGTGCATTACGAGAAGCTGAAGGAAGAGGCCTCGACGCTGGCTCAGAAACTGTGCGACGGACCGCCAGTAGCTATGAAATACGCGAAACAAGCCTTGAACTATGGAACGCAAGTGCCATTGGAAGCGGGACTGCGCATGGAAGCGAGCATGATGGGCCTGACGTTCTCGACGGAAGACCTCAAAGAAGGCGTCGAAGCACTGTTCGCCAAACGAAAACCCGAATTCAAAGGCAAGTAAACACAGCCTCTCTTTTTTCTTTATATTCCAATCCAGCCGAAATATGGCTAGGCAGAAGTGGTTGATGTGCGAAAGGTGGCAGTCATAGGTGTTGGCAATTCCAAGTTTGGGATCAGATCCGACGTTAATGTTTCCGAGTTGGCTTTTGAGGCGGTTAGGCCTTCGCTTGAGGACGCGGGTTTAGCCGCTAAGGACATTGAGTTTGTGGCCTTGGGCTCCGTGGGTGCAGGCGCGTGGTATGAGGAGCTGTTGCCTGCCGTCATCACAGGCGAGTACTGTGGTCTGACAAAGGCTGGCATGATGCGTGTCGAGGCCGCCTGCGCGAGTGGTAGCGCCGCGTTTTTCGCTGCCTATGCTGCTGTGGCCAGCGGTCACTGCGACATCGCCTTGGCGTTGGGTGTGGAGAAGATGCGTGAGATTGACACGCCTACGGCGATGGAGTGGATCGGCAGGGCAGGCTACTACTTCTGGGAGTTCCACAACTTCGGCCTCACTTTTCCGGCCTATTATGCGTTGTATGCGAACGCGCACATGGCACGCTACGGCACGACCGAGGAAGACTTGGCACTCGTGGCGGTTAAGAGCCACAAGTACGCCGCTATGAACCCAATCGCACAGCTAACGAACAAGATCACTGTAGAAGATGTGCTCAACAGCATGGTCATAGCCTCGCCGCTCAAGCTTTACGACTGTTCGCCCATGACAGACGGAGCCTCCGCGATCATTGTGGCCTCGGAGGAGAAGGCCAAACAGCTAAGGATAGACACGCCCATCTGGGTGGCAGGCATTGGCTACTCGTCCGGAACCGCAAACCTGAGCAAACGCGCCGATTTCGTGGGTTTGGATGCGAGCGTGCTGGCTGCTCAGCGTGCTTATAATGCGGCTGGCGTGACGCCTGACAAGATGGATCTTGCCGAGGTTCACGACTGTTTCACGATTGCGGAGATTATGGCGTATGAGGATTTGGGGTTCTGCGGTCGAGGCGAGGGCGTCAAGCTGTTGCGTGATGGCCAGACGGAGATTGGCGGCAGGATTCCGGTGAACATGGATGGCGGCCTCAAGGCGAAGGGCCATCCGATAGGCGCCACGGGCTGCTCGATGATCTACGAGCTGACGCGGCAACTGCGCGGAGAGGCGGTGCAGAGGAGCCGTCAGGTTCCGCTTAAAAACTACATAGGCCTCGCACACAACGTAGGCGGCACGGGGCACTACTGTTACGTGACGATTCTGAAGAGGTGAAATGCGCATGTCATCGTCTATGCCTTCAATCAAGTCGAAGCCGATAACCATCGTGGAAGAGATTCCGATCAGCAAGACGCTGAAGTTCTGGGAAGGCCTCAAACAGGGCAAGGTCTATGCGACGAAGTGCTGCAAATGCGGCAAGCCGTACTTCCCGCCCTCCGCTGACTGCCCAGAGTGCCTGAGCAGCGAAATGGAGTGGATCGAACTGGGCGGCGAGGCTGAGATCGAGACGTTCACGCACGTCGTAGTGCGGCCGACTTCGTTCTGCCAGTACAAGCCATACACCGTGGCCATCGGCAAACTCAAAGACGGCGTCAAAGTACTAGCATGGCTCACAGGTTTCAAGCTGTCGCAGATCAAAGTAGGCATGAAAGTCAAGCTCGTCGCCAAAGTTGACGCCGAGGGCAACGCCTCATACGAGTTCGTGCCAGCCTGCTAGACGTGGCTATTCTTGCAGGCTTCTAATCCAACCCAGCGTCTTCGCGATCAGTTCCTCTTCTTTTCGCTGGTAGATGTGGTCTGCGTCTTTTATCACTAGGAGGCTCTTGGGTTCGTTAGCAGCTTGAAAGATGGCTTGCGCTTCGTCCACACCTACGATCGTGTCGGCCTCGCCTATCACGATGAGCAGCGGCAAGCCCTTCAGTCTTGAAACGGCCTCGCACTCGTTCAGGCTCATGAGTTTCTCTCTAACGTGCCTCGGCCTGAGCCTTATGCCGTAGACCTCAAGCTTGAACAGCCCTGAAACGTTGACCAGCTTGTCAACTCTCGAAAGGACCAGAAACGCGAAAAGACCAAGCCTACCTCTTGTTCGCCTGATGAATTTCCTTACGTTGTAGTTGTGGTTTCTCGGCGTGGACCAGAGCACTAGGCCCCTGACTCTCTTCTCGTCTCGCAGAGCGTAAAGCGAAACCGCGCCGCCGAGGCTGTGGCCGACGACGAAGATGCTGTCACGCAGCACTTCAGGCCTCGAAGCCAGATAATTCAATGCACACTCAACATCCTGCTGCTCGGCCATACCATAGTCGAATTTGCCTGTGCTTTTACCGACGCCTCGAAAGTCGAAGAGGAGGACAACGTAGCCCTTTTGGCAGGCTTTTTCTGCTAGCCGCTTGTAGATCTTGAGAAAATGGAAGCCCTTACTGTTCATGCCGTGCAGAACCAGCAACGCAGGCGCAGGAACCACGTTGGGAATGTGCAACTGGCCGTACAGCTTGGCGTCGCTGCATTCTATCCACGTCTCTTCGGCTTTCACGGGTGATCCCACTGCAGAAAGTATTATTACCATATGGCGTTGATATTTAAGGACTGGTCTTGATTATGTCCGCGAAACGGTCTAGAAAACGTAAGAAGCCTGAGAAGCCAGTTAAGGCTCCCGAGGCTCCGGCGCCTGAAGCACCCACTTCAGAGGCACCGGTCCAAGAAACCCCGGTTACGGAAGCACCCCCTGAGGAGGCTCCAACACCACCACTGGAGCCTACTCCCGTAGAAGAGACTCCAGCGACTCCCGAAGCCGTGCAGGAGACAAGAGAGGAATTCGCGCCAGCTTCGTCTGAGAAGCCGTGGTACAAGTTCTGGCCTGAAGGCGTCCCCAAACACATAGATTATCCCAACGTCCCGCTCTCAGACCTGCTCAAGACAACGGTTGTGAGGTACCCAAACCACACGGCGATTGTCTACTTCGACAAGCCGATGACTTACCGCGAGCTGGATGTGGCGGTGGACAAGTTTGCCACGGCGCTGGCTGACTTGGGCGTGAAGAAAGGCGACAAAGTGGCTCTCTTCCTAGCCAACATGCCTCAGTTCGTGATCGCCTACTACGGCGCCATCAAAATCGGCGCGATTGAAACGGCCATCAGTCCGTTGTACAAAGATCGTGAGGTTGAGCATCAGCTTGTGGACTCTGAGGCGGAAACCATCGTGGTTTTAGACGCGCTGTATCCTATCGTGGAGCGTGTCATGGACAAGACCAAGTTGAAACGCGTCATCGTCACGGGCCTTGGAGAGTACATGCCCTCCATGAAGGCAAGGCTAGGCAAACTGCTAGGAAAGATCCCTTCGCACAAAGTTGAGCGCAAGCCCAACGTGTACTTCTTCCAAGAACTGCTCAGCAAATATCCAGCCAACCCGCCGAAGGTCGCGATCGACCCGAAGGAGGATCTTGTGGCATTGCAGTACACGGGCGGAACCACGGGAACCTCGAAAGGCGCTATGTTGACGCACTTGAACTTGGTTTCGAACGCGGTTTCGTGCGCGGCATGGCTCAGAGGCACCACGGGCGGCGAAACGTTCCTGACCGTTCTGCCGCTGTTCCACATCTACGGCATGACCACAGGCATGAACGCACCCATCTACTTGGCAGGCAAAATGGTTATGCTGCCCAAATTCGACATCAAAACCACGCTAGAAACCATCGCGAAGCACCGCGTCTCAGTGTTCTGCGGCGCACCCACCATGTACGCCATGCTGCTCTCGCATCCGGAAATGATGAAGTACGACTGCACCAGCGTGCGCTTCTGCATCAGCGGCTCAGCCCCGTTGCCGCCTGAGGTTCAAAAGAAGTTCATGGAAGCCACAGGAGGCGTGCTCGTCGAAGGCTACGGCCTCACCGAATCGTCGCCGGTCACACATTGCAACCCGCTGGACAAGACGATGAAAACCGTGAACGTAGGCAGCATCGGCCTGCCTTGGCCTGACACTGACGCCAAGATCGTGGACATAGAAACAGGCACGAAAGAGCTTCAAACCGGCGAGGTGGGCGAGCTCATGGTGAAAGGTCCGCAGGTGATGAAGGGCTACTGGAACATGCCTGACGAAACCGCCGCCGTGCTCAAAGATGATGGATGGCTGCTCACAGGCGACATCGGCAGAATGGACCCAGACGGCTACTTCTACATCACCGACCGCAAGAAGGACCTGATCAAGTACAAGGGCTACAGTGTTTACCCGCGCGATATCGAGGACGTGATCTACGAGCATCCTGCGGTGAAGCTGTGCGCAGTGGTCGGTAAGCCTGACCCTGTGGCCAGCGAAATCCCCAAAGCCTTCATAGTCCTCAAAGACGGAGCCACAGCCACGGAAGAGGAAATCAAGAAATTCGTCAACGAAAAAGTCGCACCGTACAAGGCCGTCAGAGGAGTGGAATTCAGAAAAGAGCTACCAATGACGCTGGTAGGCAAGGTTCTCAGAAGGGTACTGCAAGAAGAAGAACGAAAGAAGATGCAAAAGGCCTAGCGTATCCACTTTCTTCCTCTTTTTCTTACTTGAAAAGCCTGTTTTCTCAGAGGCCTGTTGATTCTAGGAGTTGCGTATTGGTTCTAGTGGGGCGTTTAGGTTTACCACGTTGCTGAGTGTTCCTTTTTTGCCGATGCGGAGTTGTTTTTCGCCTCTGAAGGTGGACATGCGTGCGTTTTCAATTTGCAGGGTATCGCCTATGCTTATGGAGTTTATCTGCTCGTTCCACAGGCACAGCTTGATCTGGCCCGTTTCGTCGGCTATTATGACGTTGACGACGCTGGCGTAGTTGCCGAATCTAGTGAAGACCATTTTTGGTTTGGGGATTTCGAGGACTTTGGCTTTGAGGTTGATTTGTTTCATTCCTGTTCGGAGGTCCTTGATGTGCAGGGCATGCGAGTTTTCAGCCTTGCCAATCGTGGTCCGGTTCGTGAGGCTGGTTTTTCTGAAGGCTCTTATGGGGTTTCTCTGCTCCAGCAGAAATTCTTGGGGCACTGGAAACTGGGCCACGACTTTCGAGCCTCTCGAAATCAGCATGACGGCTTTTTCCGGCGTTCGGCTGCGGCACGTTATGGAGAGTTCGCCCACGGTGGCTTGCTTGCTTTTTTCTGCCGAAATTAGGGCTTGAAAAAAATTGTCGGGGTCTACTTCGAATTTGGTAGAAAGAAAGGCGAGATACTCGCCGACAGATACTTTGCTTCGCACTTTGTTGTCTACTCTTTTCCTAGTGCTATTTCAATCGTGGAAACCATTCTTGACCTGTTTTCGCCTTCTCGCGGTGGTAGCTCTTCTGTTCCGATGGCGATGTTGTTGACCTTGAGGTCTTTGAGGAAGCGGCTTCTGACTATCTCAGCAGCGTCGACTGCGGTAGTGATTGCTTGTCCGCGCGCCTTCAGGGTTATTTCCTTCAGGCTGCCTGATGAGAAGCTGGTGATGACGGCTAGCACGTAGCTCATGGCTGGTTTCCTTCCAATGAAAATAGTTCCTGGATCCCTATCCATTTTCTTTGTCACTCCTTTTCTTGTTGTTGTTTGTTGCGTGTAACGTTGCAGTGTCGGCTTGTTGTTCAACACCTGAACGCTACTGCCCAAAAGAGTGCGCACCGTTCCTAATAAACGCACATACTTAGACGACGGGGCCACATAGGCGGGTTTCGTCAAGCTCCTCCATCGTGGTTTTCGTTAATGCGCGTATGTTTTCAAGGTCGGTGAGTTCGCCGTAGCCTACGAGCGTGATGGCTGTGCCTTCGCCGCCCATGCGTGCGGTTCTACCGATTCTGTGGAAGTACGTGGGCGCCTCGTTGGGCACGTCGTAGTTTATGATGTGCGTTATGCCCTGAATGTCCAAGCCGCGTGCAGCCACGTCCGTGGCCACAAGAAGCTGCAGCCTGCCCTGCCTGAATGCATTGGTTACCGCGTCGCGTTGCGGCTGCGTGAAGCCTGCGTGCAAAGCATTAGCATCATAGCCTCTCCTGCTAAGACCGGCGGCAATCTTGCTCGTGTCCGTGCGCGTCCTGCAAAAGATTATGGCGCGCTCCACACGGTTCTCCTTCAGTATATTGCACAGCGTCTCGAACTTGTTGGCTGGGTTCACAACCACGTAGTACTGGTTGATCTGCTCAAGCGCAATCTCGTCCTTGCTTACGAGAATTTCTTCGGGGTTGCGCATGTACCTGTTGCAGACTCTACGCACGTTGTTGTCGATAGTTGCCGAGAAGAGGCTGGTCTGCCTGTTCGTAGGCACTCTGCGCAGTATGTAGTCGATGTCGTCAATGAAACCCATGTCCAGCATGCGGTCAGCCTCGTCAAGCACGAGAACCTTCACGTAAGAGAGATTCAGCACGCCGCGCTTCATCAAGTCAATGACTCGGCCAGGTGTGCCTACGACTATGTGGATGCCTCGCTGCAGAGACCAAACCTGCCTCTCTATCGAGGCTCCGCCGTAGACGGCGAGAACTCTGAAACCTGCGTACTTGGCGTACTTGCTCATGTGGTCGGCCACCTGCACGGCGAGCTCGCGTGTGGGCGCTAGAACTAGGCCCTGAACACGGTTAACGTTTGCGTCGAGGCGTTCGATCATGGGTACGCCGAAGGCGGCTGTTTTGCCTGTGCCCGTCTGGGCTTGGCCTATAACGTCTCGTCCCTCAAGCAGCGGAGGAATCGCCTCAGCCTGAATCGGAAAAAGCTCCGAAAACCCAAGCTCATTGATTCCACGCATGACCTGCGGACTCAACCCTAACTCACTAAAACAATTCAATTGCATACTTTTTCATGTCTCCTATCACAAAATACCTGATGACGTAATCCGGAAGCCTTGAAACAAGGCTTCTTTTAGTTAAGCACCGGTTAGTGTGACAACCAACAAGCACACAACACCCATATAAAAGCATTTGCGCAATTGGCAAGAGAAATGATGTTGCATCTTCTGGGGTAAAGAAGCATCAAAGACTAATGTTACTTCATTGTGTGCTCGCCGACTTCTGGAAAACTGCATGACCTTCATGATTGCCGGTCGGACAGCAAGCCGGTCAAATATACTCATTCATCTTCTTGCCTGTTTTCTTCGTCCACTCGGCAAGAGGCACTGCGAACTGCTTTTCTACGTTTGGTCGGTGTAGGCTGTTGTAGGTGCAGAAGCAGCGTACTTTGCCGTCTGGCGTGGCGTAGTGTATGGCGCATTTTCGCACTCGGTCCAGGTCCATGTTCCATACGTCTTGGAAGTGCATTATGCCTATCATGACTATGCGTCGCATGAAGTCGCCCAGCGCCTCGTAGCTGCCCTTCGTAACCACATCCTTGATGAGGCCTCGGACTATGCCGTGCTTCGCCATAGGCACCAACTTCGCCATCTTCATCTTCGCCATCGTCTTCCTGCCCTTCAAACCCGTATAGTACACGTCCCAGAACACATCAGCAAACTTGTCCACATCCACGTACTTCATTATCGGCTTATACGACCCATCCTCCTCAACCACCAGAAACGTGGCTGCGCCACACATGGGATGGATTGTGAAGTCCGGGTAAACCTTGTCTTTGAGCATGCCGACGCCCTTCGTGACCGACGTAGGCCAGTTCACAGGCCGCCAATCAAACCTGCCAACAGCACCGCCTGTCTGCGCCTCAATCTCCTTCATCGCATCAGGAATCGTGATGCGCATCTTGCGCGCCTCGTCCTTCTGCAGCCTACCAGCCATAGAAACAGGCTGAATATTGATGCAACGAACCACATCATGATTCTTGATCGCGAAATCAACGATAGCGCCTAGATCCTTGTCGTTCACGCCCTTCGCCAAGGTCACAACCAGCACAATCGAGTCCATGCCCAGCTTGCGCGCGTTCTCTATGACCTTCAGCTTCGTGGCCACAAAATCACGCCTAGCCCGCGTCTGCACGTAAATGTCATCCCGCAAACCGTCAAACTGCAAATAAAGCGTACTCAACCCCGCGTCACGCAAGCTCTTGAAGTAGTCTATGTCTTCGGCTATGCGGATGCCGTTCGTGTTGACCTCGGTGTGACTGATCCCCGCCTTTCTGGCCTCACGAATCAAGTCAGGCAAATCATTCCGCAACGTAGGCTCGCCGCCGCTGAACTGCAACGCATTGCACGCCCAAGGCTTGTTAGCCCTGAGGACATGGAACATCTGAACGATTTGCTCGAAAGAAGGTTCATAAACGTAGTTCGAGGCTCCGGCGTACGCGAAGCACACTGGGCAGGCCATGTTGCACCTGTTCGTAACGTCCACAATGCCCAAAATCGTAGGCGTCCTGTGTTCAGGACACACCCCGCAGTCAAAGGGGCAGCCCTGCGCCTTTACGCTCTGCGGATTCTCCAACCCGCCGCCCACGTAACGCTCGTCAAACCAGTTGTCATAAAACCAGCGGAAAAGCTCAGCGTCGCCCCAGTAAACATCCTCAAACTTGCCGTGCTCAGGACACGTTTTCTCAAGGTAGATGACGCCGCCTTCCTCGTAGATGCGCATCGGAATCTTCCGGTGGCACTCAGGGCAGATGCTATTGGACATGGTCTCAAATTTGCCCTGCGCGTGCGCCTCAACCTTGCCAACTTGCTCAGACTTCGTCATATCATTCACCACATGAGGATTTGACTGTTCACTTATGGAGGCTATTAGCCTTTTTGAGCGATATAAATCATGAAGTGAGCGGCCACACACCTAGTGTACGACCACGAACCGTGCGGAAAAACGTATATGAAGCCTGCCGCCGCAACTAGCCTTCAAGAGAGGGCCCCAGGTGCGCGTCAAAATCAACGTCAAAGGCATCGTCCAAGGCGTAGGCTTCCGCCCCTTCATCTACCGCACCGCCGCAGCCAACAAGCTCAACGGCTACGTCAAGAACCTAGGCGACGCAGGCGTCGAAATCCTCCTGGAAGGAACAGAGGCAAACGTCAAGACCTTCCTCCACGACCTCAAACAGAAGAAGCCACCGCTCGCGCAAATCTACGAAATAACCACGACGAAACTGCAGAGCAGAAACGAATACGAAGCCTTCACCATCCACAGAAGCTCAAAGGAAGCTGAGCATTCAGGCTCAGTCATCCCACCTGACGTAGCCATATGCGACGAATGCCTCAGCGAACTCGGGCAGCCGCAGGATCGTAGACACGACTACTTCTTCATCACATGCACCAACTGCGGTCCGCGTTACACGATAATTGAGCAACTGCCCTACGACCGTGAAGATACCACCATGCGAGATTTCCAGATGTGTAGCTTCTGCCAAGGTCAATACACCAATCCTCTGGATAGACGCTTCCACGCGCAAACAGTGGCCTGCCCAGTCTGCGGCCCAAAAGCCTACCTCACAACCAGCAAGAACGAAGCCGTAGCATGCAAAGATCCGATCCGCGAGGCTGGAAGACTGCTCGCCGAAGGCCACATACTCGCTATCAAAGGCTACGGCGGCTTCCACGTGGCCACAGCTACCACCATAGACGAACCGCTTGAAAGACTTAGGCAGGTCAAGCATCGAAGCCAGAAACCCTTCGCCATCATGGCAAGAGACCTGGAAACCATCAAGACCTTCGCGGAAGTAAGCAAAGCCGAAGCTGAACTCCTAACCTCATACGCAAGGCCAATAGTGCTGCTGAACAAGAGCAGCTACTACTGCCTTTCAGGCTTGATCGCACCGGACTTGCACAACGTAGGCGTCATGCTACCCTACACGGGTTTGCACTACATGCTGTTCGACGAAACAAGCGAGCCTGCGTTCGTAATGACCAGCGCCAACCCACCGAGCCAGCCCATAATAACCGACAACCACGAAGCATTAGAGACACTGGGCGACACCGTCGACTATTTTCTATTCCACAATCGCACCAT
Source organism: uncultured Candidatus Bathyarchaeia archaeon (assembly GCA_964619695.1). Classification (GTDB taxonomy): domain Archaea; phylum Thermoproteota; class Bathyarchaeia; order Bathyarchaeales; family Bathycorpusculaceae; genus DATKKK01. The sequence goes on along the minus strand of CAZUFK010000010.1, from coordinate 14,552 downwards.
AGCCCACCGATGCGACGACTCGGTTCTTCGCATGCACGGCACACGCAAAGTGTTCATACGCCGTTCGCGAGGCTATGCGCCCGCACCGATACTGCTCAAAAGGAAGGCCAAGCGTTGCGTGGTTGGTCTCGGCGGCGAACTCAACAACACCGCCTGCGTACTGCTCGAAGACAAGGCGTTCATATCCCAACACATAGGCGATGTCGAGAACGTCGAAACCAGAGACTTCCTCGAAAACGCCGTCAAGCACCTGATACGCCTCACAAACAGCAAAGTCCAAGCAATAGCATGCGACCTCCACCCAAAATTCACAACCACGAAGCTTGCCCAAAACATGGCAGAACGGAGCGGCTGGCAACTCATCCAAGTGCAGCACCACTACGCGCACGTTGCAGCTTTGATGGCTGAACGTGACGTGAAGGAAATGATATGCATATGCTGCGACGGTTACGGCTACGGCCTCGATGGAGAGGCGTGGGGAGGCGAGGTCTTGATGTGTTCACAAGACAGGTTTGGATTTGAACGTGTCGCCCATCTTGAAAAGCAGCCTCTGGTGGGCGGCGATCTTGCCACGCGTTACCCGCTACGAATGGCTGCAGGCATCCTTCACGGGCACGCGGACATTGAGGGCTGGCTGCTGCAGAACAAGCATCACTTCCCGCATGGCGAGAGCGAGGTTCGCATACTCCTTCACCAACTTGGGAGAAACAGCGGGGCAGTTCAAACAACTAGCTGTGGAAGGGTGCTTGACGCGGTTGCAGCTGCGCTAGGCGTGTGTTACGAGCGCACCTATGAGGGCGAACCTGCCATGAAGCTTGAGTCGACTGCACGCGTAGGCAAGGATGTTCTCAAACTGAAAATCAAAACAGAGGGCGGCATGCTCGACACGACGCAACTGTTGTTGTGCATTTTCGAGAAAAGGCATAGACATTCGACAGCAGACTTGGCTTATTCTGCCCATGCCTACCTAGCCCGAGGCTTAGCTGCACTGGCCTTGGAAAAAGCGTCAGAAAGCCACATTAGCACAATAGGCTTCTCTGGTGGGGTAGCATGCAACGAGATTCTGACCGCCATCATGCGAAAGACTATCAAGAAAGAAGGCCTGCGCTTTCTGGTTCACGAAGCCATCCCGCCTGGCGACGGAGGCGTATCCTTCGGCCAATCAATAGCCGCAGGATTCTCCAACTTTGAACCATAACCGATTTATCCCTGTCCAAGTCTGGGTACGGTTGACGAGTCATGTGTCTGGCGATTCCCGGCAAAGTCGTAAGCGTCGAACAGGACAAGGCTAAAGTGGACTTCGGCGAAGGCGTCCTCCGCGAAGTCAACATAACCCTCGTGAACGCAAGCGTAGGCGACTACGTTTTGGTGCACGCAGGCTACGCCATCGAAGTCTTAGACGAGAAAGACGCACTGGAAACGCTGAACCTGTGGAACGAGATTCTCCAAACCGAGAACAGCCAGAAATAGAACAGCCCCTGCTGATCGGAAATGTCTTCGAAACTGAGGTTCAGAGACCCCGAACTGGCAAAACGCGTAGCCGAGAAGATCAACAGGCTCGCCCTAAAAGAGGGAACAATCAAGATCTGCCACGTGTGCGGCACGCACGAGTGGACGATTACGCATTTTGGCATACGCAGCCTACTGCCCTCCAACGTGGAAGTCATAGCAGGACCAGGCTGCCCAGTGTGCATAGTCCCAGCCTCCGAAGTAGACGAAGCCGTCCAACTGGCCCAGATGGGCATAGTTGTTACATGCTTCGGCGACGTCCTACGCGTTCCCGGTTCTAGGATGTCGCTTTTGGACGCTAAGGCCGAAGGCGCTGACGTACGCGTAGTCTATGGCGTTGGCGACGCGGTTAAGATAGCTACGAAGGAGCCGGACAAGCAGTTTGCCTTTTTCGCAGTTGGCTTCGAAACCACTGCACCATCCACAGCCGTCGAAATCATCAACAAGCCTCCGAAAAACCTGAGCTTCCTCGTGTCTCACAGGCTGATACCGCCTGCCATGAAGCTCCTCGTGGAAATGAAGGACCTGAGCCTCAACGGTTTCATAGCACCGGGCCACGCCAGCACGATCATCGGACTCAAACCTTACGAAGTCTTCCCCGAAAAACACGGCATGCCCACTGTCGTGGCAGGCTTCGAACCACTAGACGTGCTCTTCGCGGTCTACATGATCTTGAAACAGCTAGACGAAGGCAAACCTCGCCTGGAAAACGAGTATGTACGCGCTGTCCACTGGGAAGGCAACACCAAAGCGCAACAGCTTATGCGAAGAGCCTTCGATGTTGTTGATGGAAGCTGGCGAGGACTAGGCACGATCCCAGCCTCCAAGTTGACGCTCCGCAAACAATACCAAGCCTACGATGCGCGCTTGAAACACGGAGTAAAGGTCGAACAAGGCATGGACACACCACCAGGCTGCCAATGTCATCTAGTCGTTGTAGGCAAGATCAAACCAAACCAATGCCCGCTGTTCCTGAAAGCCTGCACCCCACAGAAACCTACAGGCGCCTGCATGGTAAGCAGCGAAGGCACCTGCCGCATATGGGCGAAGACAATAAATAGCAAACAGCCAATAGGCTACACAAAGGTGTTAGTGATGTCTGATAGAGACGTAGAGATTCCCGAAATGCGAGAACGGATAGTGAAGCTTGAAGTTAAAGTCGAAGAACTGACCAAACGTATAGACGGCATGCAGAGCTACATGAAAGAGCTGTACAAGTACCTGCAGCAGAATCCTGGCAAGTCGCTGTTCTAGAAGTGCAGCAAGACAAGCAACGCGAAAGCCTTCTCGCTCGAGTTGGCAAATCTTATAAGGATAATGCTGACAATATGGCAAGCGAGGAAAAAAAATGCTGTTAGAATACTTAATACCCCTACTGATCGCACAAGACGAACTGGCATGGGGATTCTTCGGACTTGGCCTTCTATGCCTAGCAATACCGATAGTCTGGTTCATCATCTCCATCCTGATCTGCATTTGGGTCTACAGAGATGCAGAAGGACGTGGAATGAGCGGGATCCTGTGGCTCATAATAATACTGATCACCGGAATCGTCGGCCTCATCATATACCTAATCGTCAGGAAAGACAAATCCGCAGCCAAAGGCGCGCCGCCACCACCGCCGTAACAAAGCGAACCTAAAACTCTTTTTTTATCTTTTCCGAAGGGAACACACCTATGCAACCAGCAGACGAAATAGTCCGCTTGTTCAACTTCATCGGCAGTTTGGTTTGCCATCAACGTCCCGAAAGAACGCTGTGGATAGGGGGACGCTACCTTCCCGTGTGCGCGAGGGACACTGGAGCCCTAATAGGGCTTTTGCTGGGATACGGACTAATACTCTTCCTCCGGAAAAAAGGAGCAAAAGGCCCTCCCCACCTGTACGTGACTCTCGTCATGCTGCTCCCGATGCTGATAGATTCCTTCGCGCAGCTGTTCGGTTTCTGGACAAGCACAAACGACGTACGGCTACTCACAGGACTCCTATTTGGCACGGCACTGGCACCGATGCTGGTGTACGTGCTAACGCTTTCTCCACTCAATGGAAAGATTCCAGTACTGAAGAGGCTGCAGCCAGACACTGCTGACTTGGATGACAAGAACTCGTGGCTCGATGCAAAGGCACTCATCGCCGGGACGGTGTTTTCAATCGGCCTTTTCCTCGTCATAAGAGCGGTTGTCAGTTCCGAATTCGCCTTGTTCTATTGGTTGTTGAGTGTGCCTACCATAGCAGGGATCGTGTGGCACGTTTTCGTCTTGCCTCCGTTGTTGTTGGTCGCAACGCTGAGCAAGTATATTCGTCGAAAGTGAAGTCTTTCTAGCATATCCTGGGAACGGGGTCACCTATGGGTCTGGCGACTATTCTCTTGCCTCCTACGACTGTCTGCATAGCCACGCCATCGAAGGCCTTAGTTGTCTCCCCAATGATCTGAGCTTCCTTTCCTTCGCTGGTTTTCCGCAGAAACTTTAGCACTTCATCTGCCTTCTCTTTCACCGTGCCTACGATGATTTTTCCTTCGTTGCCGATCTCTAGGGGGTCGAGGCCAAGCATTTCGCAGGCGGCTCTCACGTCTTCTCTGATAGGTATCGCGTCTTCATGAAGCAATATGCCCACACGGGATTTTTCGCTGAACTCGTTTATGGCGTCAGCCAACCCGCCTCTGGTGGGGTCTTTCATTGCCACGACGCCGCCCACTTCGCCTAGCATGCGCTGAATCAGGCAGTTCAGTGGTTTGACATCGGATTTTATGCCGCTACCGAAGCTGAGGCCTTCCTGCGCGGACAGCACCGCCAAACCGTGGTCGCCAATCGTGCCCGACAGCACTATCTTGTCGCCTGCGACAAGGCTAGAGTCCAGAACCCAGCGAGCTTTGAAGCCTCGCCTGAACTCCTTCACAACTTCAAGGTTCTTCTCCAAGGCTGGTGTTCTCCTACCTATGCCTGACACATTTATCACGCAACCTCCGAGGCTTCCTTTCTCAAGGACCTTCGTGTCGCCCGTGACGATGCTCACATCTGCCTCTAGGCACGTCTTCTGCATGCTCGCCAGGATACGCTCAAAATCAGCCAAAGGCAAGCCCTCTTCAAGCACAAAACCACAGGCCAAAGCATACGGCTCAGAACCCACAACAGCCAAATCATTAACAGTTCCAGAAATGGAAAGGCGCCCGATGTCGCCGCCTGGAAAGAAAATGGGCTTCACAGCGTGTGAGTCACTCTTCAGGGCTATGTCGCCCACCACGGCAGCATCATCCATGGCCTCAAGCGGAACCTCAGCAATCTTTGAGCCGCCAAAATACTTCACAACATAATTCTTAACCAAATCATGCATGACCGTTCCGCCGGCACCATGCAACATAGTAATATGCTCTTCGTTCGCGGCCAACCAAATCCCCTCTAGTTGCTGGTTGAATATCTGAGCAGGCTAAACATAAAGGCATCGTGGGGTTGCGATTTGGATGAATAAGCTCTTTGCCAATCGCCGTCAGGGCATGCTGGTGTGGCTTCTTTTCTTGGGAACAGAAGGTCTGAATTCATGGTGTTTTGACATTTTCGAGGGCCGCAATCTTGCCTCGGTTTCGTTTGCTTTAGAGGAAAACCATATAAATAGCCATACTGCTGTTGTTTTGCAGTCTGGAGAGAGTATACTGTGCCAAAATGGGGATACTCGATAATTGAAGGCGAACTTGATCCTGAAAAAACAGTGAAGGCTAGCGGACGCGAGATTAGAGTATCCCACAAACTAGCACGCGAAGTCTGCACAACAATCAAGGGAATGATGCTTACTCAGGCCAAGAAGTACTTGGCGGATGTAGTCACTAAGGAGAAGCCGGTGCCTATTCGAAGATACAACAAGAAAGCTGGCCACCGCCACGGCTTAGTCAAAGCCTTTGCAGGCAGATACCCTGTGAAAGCAGCCAAAACAATCCTCAAAATACTTGAAGGAGCAGAAGCAAACGCCGAAAACAAGGGGCTAGACGCGGAGCGAATGCGCATTGTCCACGCTGCAGCCTATCCGGGAATGAAGATCAAGCGGTACAAACCTAGAGCCCAAGGAAGAGCCTCGCCGAAGTACGAAATCCTAACTCACATTGAAATAGCCCTCGAAGAGAAACCAGAAGCAAAGGAAGAAGCATAATGTCAATCGTCAAGCATTTTGTGACAGAATCGTTAAAAAGAACTGAAATTGACGAATTTTTGCAGCGAAAACTTGAAAGAGCAGGATATGGCGGAGTGACCATCTCGAAAACTCCGCTTGGAACTCACATAGTCATTTACGCCATGCGCCCAGGCCTGGTGATCGGCCGAGGTGGAGAAACCATAAGAGAGCTGGCAGCCACTCTGGAACAAACGTTCAGAGTTCCCAACCCACAGATCTCCGTCTCAGAGATCGAAATACCGGAACTGAACGCTTACGTGGTGGCGTCGAAAATAGCCTCAGCCCTCCAAAGAGGCGTACATTTTAGACGCGCGGGATTCTGGGCTCTAAACCAAGTAATGGAAGCAGGAGCCCTAGGCGTGGAAATCAGAATCAGCGGAAAACTTAGAACCGAAAGAGCAAGATACGAAAAGTTTAAGGCAGGGTATCTGCCGAAATGCGGCGAACCTCCGCTGAAGTATCAGCGAAAAACCGAGATGCACGTTCAACTGAAACCAGGCATATTCGGCGTCAAGGTAAGAATTATGCCGCCGGACGCGATTTTTCCCGACAAGATCAAAATAGCTGAAAAGCTTCCGCCCGAGGAAGAGACGCCTGCAGAGCAAGAAGGAGAAGTGGAGACAGAGAAGGCGTCAACAGTTGGCGAAGAGGCAGAAGAAGCAACACAGGGAGAACCCGAATCTGGAGAAACGAAAGCAGAGCCAGCTGAAGAAGCAGGTGACGAGACAAAGGAGGCCTCCGAGTAAATGCCGATACTCAGGCTTAAAGAAATGCGCAACATGTCACCAGAAGACAGAACCAAAAGGCTCGGCGAACTTAGAACTGAATTCGTCAGGCTGAAAACCATGGTCAGAGCAGGAGGCACCGTGGAAAACCCAGCCCGAATGAAGAACCTGCGCAGAGCCATTGCCAAGCTTCTAACAGTGGAAAGAGAAGAAGAGCTAGGATTGAGGAAGACGACAAAGAAGAAGGAGAAGAAGACCAAATGAAGATAACGCCTGACATAGTCCGCTGCGAATTCATAGGCACCGAAGCCAAGGTTGCCAAAAGCTGTCATGAAGACTATGTTGGAGTATCCGGAAAAGTGGTTGATGAAACAAGAAACACGTTCACAATAATGAACGGCGGAATAAGGAGAGCAGTCGTGAAGGAATCAGCAATCTTCCACTTCAAGTTTCTAGACGGAGCAGTTGTCGAGATCAACGGTAGGCTTCTTGTTGGGAGACCAGAAGACCGCCTCAAGAAGCACATAAGGAGGTTATGGTAATGTCGCTTGTTTTCAAGAAACCCAAGAAGAGCTGCGACGACAGAAACTGCCCCTTCCACGGCGAACTCCCAGTCAGAGGACGCGTGCTTGAGGGCGTCGTCGCAAGCGCCAAAATGGACAAAACAGTCGTAGTGAAACGCGACTACCTCTACTACATTCCAAAGTTCATGAGATACGAAAGAAGACACAGCCGCATCTCCTCCCACAATCCGCCCTGCATAGACGCAAAGGAAGGAGACAAAGTGAAAATAGTCGAATGCCGCCCACTAAGCAAGACCGTCTCGTTCGTTGTCGTTGAGAAGCTGGAGGCAAAGTAGAATGGCGGCAAAGGCAAAACAGCGAGCACTGACCGCGAAAGGCATGACTGGACACGGCCCCAAGATTTCAAGAGGATTGCCTACGGGTTCGGCGCTACGATGCGCAGACAACACAGGAGCAAGAGTGCTACGCCTCATACAGGTCATGGGTTACAAGGGAAGGCTACGGCGATACCCAACTGCAGCCGTAGGCGACAGAGTGACCGTTTCAGTCAGACAGGGAACTCCAGACATGAGAAAGAAAATCTTTCAAGCAGTCGTGGTGAGACAGAAAAAGCCGTTCAGAAGAGTCGACGGCGTCTGGGTCCAATTCGAGGACAACGCTGCCATAGTAATCACGCCTGAGGGCGAAATGAAAGGTTCAGAAATCCGCGGACCAGTGGCCAAAGAAGCTGCTGAGAGGTGGCCGAGACTCGCAAGCGCCGCCAGCATAATCGTGTAAAGAGGATCAAACATGCGAACAACAAAACCATCAAAGCAAAGAAAAGCGCTCTTTCAGGCGCCAGATCACAGACGCCACAAGCTCTTCGCCGCGCCCTTATCCTCTAACCTGAGAGGCACCCACGGCGTCAAAACCTTCCCAGTCAGAAGCGGCGACACCGTCCGAATCATGCGAGGAGACCACGAAGGATTCGAAGGAAAAATAACCCGCGTCGACCCAGCGAAATACCGAGTCTACATGGAAGGATTGACAAGAGAAAAAGTCGACGGAACCACTATATTCTTGCCCATACACCCATCCAAGGTCATGATCACAAACTTGAATCTTGACGACAAATGGCGAAAGGAGATTTTGGAGAGAAAGAAAGGAGCCCACAAAAAGGTGAAGGCTGAAGAGAAGCCTGAAAGGAAAACCACGAAGGAAGTTGTGGCAATAGAAGAAGAGGCCATCGCAGAGAAGGCGCCAATCGAAGAGAAGGCACCTGAGAAGAAGCCTAAGAGAGAAAGGAAAAAGGCAGCGAAGAAACCAGCGGTCGAAGTGAAAGAGAAAGAAGCTGAAGAGACTCCCAAGAAAGAGAAAACGAAGGCAAAGAAAACGAGAACGAAACGCAAAACCGTCAAGAAAACGGAAGGAGGAACGTGAGTTTGGGCAAGAAAGGGGCTTCATCAGGACTGAAACGCAAACCCGCGCCGAGGTTCTGGCCAATCCACAGAAAAGATGCCACCTGGGTCGTGAAGCCAGCTGCAGGACCGCATAGCACAGAGGACTGCATACCGCTAGCCATAGCGTTACGTGACATTCTCGGTCTAGCGAAGACCCGCAAAGAAGCGAAAACAGTAGTCGCGCATGAAAGAGTTCACGTTGACGGAAGGATCAGAAGAAAAGACAACTTCCCATTGGGTCTGATGGACGTTGTCTCCATGGCGGACATTAAGAAGCAGTTCCGCGTCCTACCCTCATACAGAGGCCTAATTCTTCAGCCCATAGACCAAGAAGAAGCCAAATTCAAGCTTTGCAGAATAGAAGACAAGAAAATCGTCGACAAAGGACACGTTCAGCTTAACCTCCACGACAGCTCAAACATACTTGTCAAAGTGGCTGACCCGAAAAACCCACAAAAGGACGTTTACGAAACCCTTGACACCTTGAAGGTAAGCCTTCCCGACATGCAGATCCTAGACAGAATAGAGATGAAAGAGAAAGCCTTCGCCGTGATAACTGGCGGCAAGAACGTCGGAAAGTATGGAAAGGTTGTTGAGATCGAAAAAGCAGAGGGAAAGAAGCGCAGAAACACCCTCGTAACGATCGAGGATGAGAAGGGCAAGCGATACCAGACGATTTTGACTTTCACCTTTGCAGTGGGCAAGGAGCAACCGCTCATAGCATTGCCGGAGGTTGCACAGGTTGTCTGAGGACGAAATCCGCAAGAAGTGGGAAGAGCAACCCATGCTAAAACCCAAAATCGAAAAAGTCGTCGTAAACCTCAGCGTCGGCAAATCCGGAGAACCATTGGAAAGAGCTGCGAAGGTTCTGAAGGAGATAACAGGACACAATCCCTGCAAGAGAAAAGCAAAAACCAGCATACGGGACTTCGGAATCAGAAAAGGCGAATCGATAGCCTGCATCGCGACGCTGAGAAGACAGGAAGCCATAGACTTCCTGAAGAAAGTCTTGCCAGTGGTTGAAAACAAGATCTCCAAGAAGAGCTTCGACAAACAGGGCAACGTATCCTTCGGATTGAAGGAACACATTGAAATCCCAGGCATCAAGTATGACCCTGACGTAGGCATATTCGGCATGGATGTCTGTATCAGTGTCATTCGCCCTGGATACCGGGTGAAGAACCGCAGAATAGGAAGGGCAAAGCTAGGCGCGAAACACATTTTGACGCCGGAAGAGTCCATGGTGTTCATCAAGGACACCTTAGGAGTTGAAATCGCATAGAACAGGGGGAGACATGTTTGGGCAAGCAGAAACCTAGAAAGGAGAGAAAGCACGGCAAAGGCATGAGGCCCTGCAGTCGATGCGGTGCCTACGGGCCGATCATTCGACGTTACAATTTATATGTATGCCGGCATTGTTTTAGAGAGATAGCCAAAAAGCTCGGCTTCAAAAAATACGAGTAACGAGGAAAAACATGATGGACACGCTGGCAAACGGTCTGACAACGATCGTAAACAACGAAATGCGCAACAAGCGCGAATGTGTGATTAGCCCTGCCTCTAAACTGTTGGGCAGGGTTTTGCGAATCATGCAGCTCAACGGCTACGTTGGCGAGTTCGAGTTCATTGATGATGGTCGTTCTGGCAAGTTTAAGGTTCAGCTTCTGGGAAGAATAAACAAATGTGGAGCCATCCGACCCCGCTTCTCCGTGAAAGTAGACGAGTTTGAGCAGTGGGAGAAGAAGTTTCTTCCGTCAAGGGAAGTAGGCCTGATAGTCATCTCAACGCCGAAAGGAGTCGTGCCCCACAAAGAGGCAAAGGAAAAGCACAGCGGAGGCAAGCTTCTAGCATTCGTTTACTAGAAGGATGTGTCCAGAATGCGTGCAACAGAAGTCTCAAGAACCATTCAAGTGCCTGACGACGTGGAAGTGTCGGTCGACGGGAGGAAGGTCATGGTCAAAGGCGCAAAGGGAACGTTAACTCGCCAGTTCTCTTACGCTCCTGTCTCAATCGAAAGACAAGACAAGACTATTCGCATCTGGGCAGAATGGCCTCGTAAAAAGGAATCGTCTATGGTTGGGACAATCCATTCCCATATCCAAAACATGATTACGGGAGCCCAAAAGGGTTTCACTTACAAGCTTAAGATAGTGTTCTCGCATTTCCCAATATCAGTCAAAACCAAGGATAAGCTCGTGTTGATAGAGAACTTCATGGGTGAACGGAATCCGAGAAAGGCCAAGACTACCGGAGACGTTCAGGTCAAGATTCAAAGCGAAGACATAATCATTCAGGGAATAGACTTGGAAGACGTGAGCCAGACAGCGGCAAACATCGAACAAGCCACTAAAGTGAAGAGGAAAGACCCACGTATCTTCTTGGACGGCATATACGTGTACGAGAGAGTTGAGGGGACAGAAGGATGACAGAGCAGGGAACGAATGACACGGCAAAGGCATTGAAAGCCAGGGCACGTGTGAAGAGGAGAAAACCTGCGTTCGTCAGACCTGAAAGCTGGCGGTACATGCGCCTGAAGGAAAACTGGCGCAGACCAAGAGGCCTAGACCACAAGATCCGAAGAAAGATCAAAGGATGGCCTGCCGCCGTGAGCACCGGATATCAAGGACCGAAGATCGCAAGAGGATTACACCCCTCTGGCTACAGAGAAGTCTTAGTCTACAATACCGAAGACCTCAAGAACGTTGATCCAAAAACGCAAGCCATACGGATAGCCCACACCGTTGGCAGAAGAAAGAGAGCCAGGATCATAATCGAAGCTAGGAAGAAGAAAATGACGATTCTTAACCTTAAAGAAGCTAGAGAAGTGGTGGAAGAAGAAAGAAAAGTGGCTGAAGAAAAGAAGGCAGAAGAGAAAGAAGGAACTGAAGAGAAAGAAGAAGCTGAGGCTACGAAAAAGAAGCCCAAGCGAGAGAGGGCCAAGAAGAGTAGAGGCAGGAAAGAAAAGTAATGACAGACCTCAAGAGTCAGCGACGCCTAGCAGCACAGATTCTGAAAGTAGGACAAAACCGCGTCTGGATAGATCCTGAAAGAATAGATGACGCGGATGCCGCAATAACGAGAGAGGAAATCAAGAAGCTTATCCATGAAGGTATCGTGAAGACGCTGTCTGAGAAAGGCGTTAGCCGCGGAAGAGCACGAATTCTGCACGAGAAGAGGAAGGAAGGGAGAAGAAGCGGTCCGGGCAGCAGAACTGGATCTCCTCGTGCCAGAATCTCTAGGAAAGAGGCGTGGACAAGCAAGATCCGGGCATTGAGAAAGAGACTTCGCAAATTGAAAACAAACAAGATTATCAACGTAAGCTCCTATCGAAAAGTATACAAGATGGCGAGCAGCGGCAGATTTGAATCCGTCGCTGAATTGGATCGTTATTTGAAGTCGCATGAGATTTGGAGGAAGCGCTAGTGGCCAAGAATGCACGCTATTGCGCCCAGTTTAGGCGTCGAAGAGAAGGAAAAACGGACTACAAGGCAAGAAGGTCACTCATAGTCTCTGGGAAGCCTCGGCTGGCAGTTCGAACGTCGATAAGCAACATAACTGCTCAAGTTCTCGTGGCCAAACCGCACGGGGACGAGATTCTGGTCTCGGCCCACAGCAGGGAGCTTACTGGAAAATACGGGTGGAAGGCTCCTCGCGGGAATCTCTCGGCAGCCTACTTGACAGGGTTCCTCTGCGGCCAAAAGGCAAAGATCCAGGGTGTAGGAGAAGCAATCTTGGACATAGGGCTGAAGTCACCCACGGTGGGCTCAAGAGTCTTTGCTGTGCTGAAGGGCATGGTCGACGCAGGTGTGGAAATGCCCCATGGTGAAGAGAAGTTGCCTAGCGAGAAAAGCATAGAGGGCGAGCATATAGCGAAATACGCGGCGAGTCTGGCCTCTGACCCTGAGGCGTACCAGCGGAAGTTCTCACAGTACTTGGAGCATAAGCTTCCCCCAGAAAAGATTACCAGTCATTTCGCAGAAGTCAAGGCAGGCATAGTTGCTGCATTCAAAAGCGGAGGCAAGAAGAAGTGAGCCGTAGAGACAGGAGAAGAAGGGACGTTAGAAGAGACAAGTCAGAGAGTCTGGAACAGTGGGTTCCTAGAACACGCCTTGGAAAGATGATTCAGGAAGGCAGAATTACATCCATCGAAGAAGTCTTCGTGGGCGGTTTGCAAGTACGTGAACCTCAAATCCTTGACACCTTGATCCCAGACCTGCAAGAAGAAGTGATAAACATAAACCTAGTTCAGAAGCAAACAGACGCTGGCGAGAAATCCAGATTCAAGGCTATAGTGGCTGTTGGAAACAGAGACGGCTACATAGGTCTAGGTTCCGGAAAGGCAAGCCAAGTGCGAAACGCTATTGAAAAGGCTGCTGCCGACGCCCGCTTGAACATCGTTCCAGTCAGACGTGGGTGCGGCAGCTGGGAATGTGGCTGCGGAAAGCCTCACTCAGTGCCTTTTGAGATCGAAGGAAAATGCGGAGGCGCAAAGATAATCGTGGTCCCCGGACCCAGAGGCTTAGGTCTTGTGGCCAGCGAGGTCTCCAAGGTAATACTCGGCCTTGCAGGCATAAAGGACTGCTGGACCAGAAGCTTCGGCTCTACAAGAACCGTGCCTTCATTCGCATACGCCGTCTTCGACGCGCTCAAAGAAACCTACGAACTCATAACTCCAACGGATTGGGTGAGATAGTTGACCGAAGAAACGAAACAATGCAAGTGCATTGCGGCGGTCAGAGTCCGCGGAACGGTCAGGGGATCAATGGAGGTCAGAAAAACGCTAGAAATGCTGCACCTGACCAGAAACAACTACGCAGTATTGGTTGAAGATGGCCCGTCATTTACGGGAATGCTGAGAGCGGCACAAAACTTCACCACATGGGGCGAAGCCTCAAAAGAAACGGTACTTATGCTCCTGAAGGAAAGAGGAAGGATTGCAGGCAGCAAGAAACTTGCAGATGAATACCTAGAGAAGGCAGGCTACAAGTCGATAGACGAGCTTGCGGAAGCCATTCTGAACTGCAAAGTCAAGTATTGGAAGCTGCCGAATATTCAACCGGTTTTCAGATTGCATCCACCAACCAAAGGTTTCAAAGGAAAAGTGAAGAAAAGTTTCAACGTGGGCGGCGAGTTGGGATACCGTGGCGACAAGATTAACGAGCTTATAAAGCGGATGCTTTGAGCCCTCATTTTTGACATCTTTGATTGCGATACGTTTTATAGCTACTTTATCTATTTCTGAGCCATCACATGCTGGGGAGAGGGCACAGTTGAGTGCTAAGTGGCGCAGAAAAAAGAAAGATTCGAAAAGGTTCAGCTTTTTCAAAGCTTTCAGCAAACCTAAGGAAAAAGAGGACACTCACGTGTTTCGGTTCAAGACCTCATGGACGAAGAGGAAAACATACGCCGAAAAGAAGACTACTCTGAAAATGTACAAACCGGAAAGAAAGAGCGAACCTAAGCCTTTGATTGATGTTCTTGAGGATGATGATGAAATCATAGTAGTGGCCGAGTTTGCAGGGTTCGACAAGGAAAACATAAGAACCAATGTCAAGAATAAAAGGCTGACCCTTTCTGCCCACACTTCGGACCGTAAATACTATAAAAGTTTAAATCTTCCAAGACGAGTGATTCCAGCCACTATACGAACAGCATATAAGAACGGTGTGCTTGAGATACGGTTGAAAAAGGCTGACGAGAAGAAAGCAATACGTAATGTAGCGGGTTAGAGAATGCCAAGCAAGCTTAGGAAGATTAGAAAGACACGTGGTTCGAGAACTCAAGGTTATGGTAGAGTAGGGCAGCATAGAGATCAAGGCTCCAAGGGATTTCGAAAATGTGGACGCCACAAACACAAGTGGTCATGGGTTCAAAGATACGACCCTAATTATTTTGGCAAGACTGGATTCACGTCGCCCAAGAGCCTAAGGCGGAAGGCGAACGTAATAAACGTAGGCAAGCTTGACCAGATAGCAGAGAAGATCACAACTGAAAAGGAAAAGGGCAAGCTTCTCGTGGATCTGGAGAGCCTCGGCTTCACCAAACTTCTAGGCACGGGAAAAGTCACAAAGCCTCTGACCGTGAAGGTGACATCCTGCTCGAAGTCAGCCGCTGAAAAGATTAAAGAAGCAGGCGGTCAAATCTTGATAGAAACTCAAGAACAAGGAGAGTAAATGCTGACCAATGGCCGGCAGAT
>CAZUFK010000009.1:0-33626 GCA_964619695.1 uncultured Candidatus Bathyarchaeia archaeon | reverse complement strand
CTGCCACTTGAAAGTGAGTTTTAACCTGTCTGCAACTTTGCGGTAGGTTTTGAACCTGAATTATGGTGCGGTCGCCGGGATTTGAACCCGGGTCGTCAGCGTGGGAGGCTGATGTCCTACCAAACTAGACTACAACCGCAAATACTGCGCTAGTAGCACTTGGATGTGAAAATAACATAAACCTTGTGTTCCGAAGAGAAAACGAAGAAAAAAGGAAAAGAGAGCGTTTACTTGGATTTGGTCAAGTGAACGTTCTTTATCAGCACGTATGGGCTGAGGGACGGCGGGTCCGCCTCTCCCCACCAATGCACATGTTGTCTTTCCTTTGAGATGGCGGCTATGTTGTTGAGCATGGCTGCGGCGTTGTCGCTCACTCTGAGGTCTTTGATTGACTGCTTTATTTCGCCGTTTTCGATGAGGAATATGCCGTCTCGGGGTATGGTTGAGAAGTCGCCCTTTGCATAGTTCTGGAAGCGCGTGTACCAAGTGTTAGTCAGATACAGGCCTTTCTTGGTTTCCTTGAAAAGCTCGTCCTTGCTCACATTGCCAGCGTCCATTTCGATGTTCCATGCGTTCGGCATCACCAGTCCGGCGTTGCCTGTGGTTTCCGTCTTGAAGATTTTCGCAGTCGAATTGTTGTGCAAGTAGCCTTTGAGCACGCCGTGGTCGATGATCACGTTTTCCTTGGCAGGTGCGCCTTCGTCGTCGAACACGTGATTGCCCATCGCGTAAGCAGCAGGATTGTCGCGCAACGTCACGATTTTCGGCGCCACAGTCTGGCCCAGCTTGTTTACGAAAATCGACATCTGAACCAGAATGCTGTAGGCTGAAGCCATCTGGCCCCAGACTCCAAGCGAGGAGCCGAAAATCAAGGGGTCAAAGATCACGTCGTAGACGCCTTCATCGCCTACCTTCGGGTTCTTGGCCATCTTCGCTAGTTGTCCAGCCTTTGCACCTGCTCTGGCAGGCTTGAAGTCTTTCAATGTGCTGCTGCACTCGACGCTGTGCCCTGACGCTTCGCGTTGGGCGAAAGCCCGTATCGAGAACTCGATTGCTGATCTGGCGTCAACGCCGACTGGCCCTTCGGATGAGGCCAGATAGACGTCTTCGTACTTGGTGAACAGTATGCCTCCGCTGTCGATGTCTGGGCCTATTTCCTTCTTGGCGGCCTCGATGGCCTCGAACACGTAGTCTGTCGGGTTTTCCAGTTCCTCAAGCTTCTTGTCTGGCTTCGGTGTGGCGTACTTGAATTTGCCCTTTACGAAGCCTCCGAACATCGGGTTCTCCTTCGAAACCTTCGCAAGCTCCATGAGCTTCGCAAGCCCACTGTCAACGTCCTTGAAGTCATGTATCTGCGTGCCTACAACGCGTCTCTTCCAAGCCAGAGCCACGTCGGTTACGTAGTCGTTCCAGGCAACGGTGATATCCACTTGGTTGTTGCTGAACCGCACTTGGCGGTATCTGCCGTAGGTTGTCTTGGCCAGTGCTTCGTCTGCGCCGAGGCTCTTCGCCTTCTTGACTATTTCCTCAGTCTTGTTCATGACGTCGTTCATTTCACATACACTCCTCTGAGTCTGATGCATGGGCCACCCGTGTACACGGGGATGCCTTGCCCTGGGTCGCCTTTGCCGCACGTCGCCGCCTCATACTCGATCTTCTTTGAAACCGCGTCCACCGCCGACCAGAACTTCAGCGTTGTCGTCTCGATCACTGGCCTCGCAATCGGATGCTTCAGCTCGCCGTTCTCAATAAGATAAGCCTCTCTGCCCACGTAGCGCTGGTTGAAACGTTTGTCATCGATGTTCCACTCTGTGAAGGACTTCATGAAAACTCCGTACTTGACGTCTTCAATGATCTCTTCTTCGGTGTGGTTGCCTGGCAGCACGAAGGTGTTTGCCATTCTGACGATGGCTTCTCTGTCGTAGTTGACTGACCTTGAGGAGGCGTTGCCCTTCATGTCGAGCTTGGCTGCTGATTCTCGGTTTTGCAGGAACTCGTTTATGAGGCCGTTCTTGTACAGGTGTCTGCGCCTTGCCTTCAACCCTTCATCGTCATACGCATAATAGCCGTAACTGTGCTCTACCGTCGGATCATCCACAACCGTCACCGCGTCGCTTCCGATCCTTGTTCCAAGCCAGTATGGGCCGCCTTTGTATATGAATGATCGCCCAGCCTGACTCATTTCGCGTCCCACGATCCTGTCAGCCTCCATCGGGTGCCCGCAGGACTCGTGCGCTGCGATTCCCGTCACGTTCGGGCCGCATATGAGGTCCATGTCGCCTGCCTTGACTGCCTTGCCCTTTGTGATGACGTCCTTGAGGACCTTGGCGTCGTGAATCATGTTTTCGGTGACGCCCCACTCTTTGAAGGCTTCCCAGCCGCCGCTGTATCCGAATTGCTTGTATGCCTGTTCGGTCTTCCCCTCTTCGGCCACGGTTATGAAGGTGAAAACCTGCATCTTCGGAACGAACGACGATATCTTTGAGCCTTCCGAGCTGACGAAGTATTTGGAAATCAGGTCTATCATGCACTGCGACATCGTTGCGGCCAGTTTGACGCCGCATGAAGCCAAAGCCTTGTCGATGTCCACGAATGTGGCTATTCGCTCTTCTGGGGAAACGTCTTCTAGCTTTCTCTTCTGATCCACTGACCACTTTGTTTCGATGCCTTTTTCTTTGGCAAAGACGATTTTGTCTTTTCTGCCTGCTGCCTTCGCGTGTTTGAAGGCTAAGTCCACTATTGCCCTCGCCTCTTCTTTCGTCCATTTGTTGGTTGAGGCGAACCCTATGCCTCCGCCCGCTAGTATGCGCACGCAGAAACCGCTGTCAACTGCCGACGTGTAAGCCTCCAGAATGCCGCTTCTGAACATAAGCTGATCCCGCTGCTGACTCTGCGCCCTTGCCTCCGCATATTCCACTCCCTTGCCTTCAGCGTACTTCAATGCAAAATCAACAATATCTTCTTCCATTTCATTCCAACCTTTCAGAACAGACATTCTGGTAAAAGAGAGGATAAAACCTTTTAGGTTCAAACTTTCAAGCCATAAGCTGGGAATCTCCGAGAGGAAAGCAGAATTGAAAAAGAAACAAGATGAAAACACTCACTTTTGGCAGGGAAATGAAGCCTGCGCCGAGGCTGCAATCGCAGCACGATGCCGATTCTTCGCAGGGTACCCCATCACGCCAGCAAGCGAAATAGCGGAAATACTGTCCAAGAAACTTCCTAAAGTCGGCGGAATCGCCATCCAGATGGAAGACGAGTTGGCTTCGATCGGCGCAGTCGTCGGTGCCAGCTGGGCTGGGGCAAAGGCGATGACGGCAACATCCGGCCCGGGCTTCAGCCTTATGCAGGAAACGATAGGCTACGCGTTTATGACGGAGACCCCTTGCGTGATAGTGGACGTTCAGAGGCTGGGCCCCAGCACTGGCCAGGCTACGAAGTGCGGGCAAGGAGACGTCATGCAGGCTCGGTGGGGCACCCACGGCGACTACTCGACCATCGCGCTTTCGCCCAATTCCGTGCAGGAAATGTTCGAACTGACCGTGAAGGCTTTCAACCTCGCCGAAAAATATCGCACACCTGTCATCCTATTGACAGATGAAACCATCGCGCACATGAGGGAAAGCGCAACCCTTCCTTCACTAGAAAGCCTCGAGATAATCAACCGCAGAAAACCCAAGAAGGGTGAAACGGCCTTCTTCGGGCTGGAAGAGGTTCCGCCTATGCCTTCTGTGGGTGAAGGCTACAACCTCGCCGTCACGGGATCAACCCACAACGAATACGGGATACGCTTCACAGCTGACCCCGGCGTGCATCGGCGCCTCGTGGAAAGGCTCAACAGCAAGATAAGCAACCACGCCGACGAAATCGCAGATGTGGAGACACACAACATTGACGACTGCCAGATAGGCATCGTCTCGTTCGGTTGCACCTCACGAGCCATCTATGAAGCCGCCGAAAACATCGAGGCAAAAGGCCTCACCGTCGGATACGCGCGACTCAAAACCCTCTGGCCCTTCCCCGAAAAAACCGTAAAACGCCTAGCCGAGACAGCCGAAAAAATCATAGTCCCCGAAATGAACCTCAAGCAAGTGTTCTACGAGGTTCAGCGCGTGGCAGACGGCTCTGCTGATGTCATACCCTTGAACAAGATAGGCGGAGGAGAGCTGATAACGCCTGAGGAACTGACTGAAAAGATTCTGGAGGTGGCCAAGAATTGACAGAGCAATTCTCAATCAAAAAGTACCTGAGGGATCTGCCTCTGCCCTTCTGTCCGGGATGCGGCGCGATGACCGTGATGAGCGAGTTTCTACGCGCCGTCCACGAACTAGGCCACGAGGACTTGAGCAAATTCGTGTTTTGCAGCGGAATCGGCTGCTCAGCATGGATACCGTCACCACACTTCATGGCGGACTCGGTTCATACACTGCACGGAAGAAGCATACCCGCAGCCACGGGCATAAAACTCGTGAAACCCGAAGTCAACGTTGTCATCTTCGGCGGGGACGGCGACATAGTAGGCATAGGCATGAGCCACTTCATACACGCCGCCAGAAGAAACCTGGACGTTCTCGTCATAATGGTCAACAATATGATTTATGGGATGACGGGCGGGCAAGTTGCGCCCACGACGCCCTTCAAGTCCAAGACCACCACGACGCCCTACGGCAGTTTTGAGCACCCGCTGGACGCCGCCGCACTTGCAGCCACGGCTGGAGCATGCTACGTCGCACGATGGACAACAGCCCAGCCTAACGAGCTTAAAGAATCAATCAAGAAGGCACTTCAAATGAAAGGCTTCAGGTTCATAGAGGCCATAAGCCAATGCCCAACAGCCTTCGGCAGAAGAGCAGGATTCAAAGACGCAGGAGAAATGCTCAAATGGTTCAAAGTAAACACCGTCCCGTCCGAACAAGCGCAAAAAATGAGCGAAAACGATCTAGTTGGGAAGATAGTGGTGGGCGAGTTTGTCCAGAGAAAACGACCCACCCTCATCGAAACCGTTTACGAGATGATCGAGGAGGCAAAGAAGGAAAATGAAAAAGACTGAGATCAGAATATGCGGACTCGGCGGTCAAGGCGTGGTTCTTGCAGGACAGATACTGGGCAGAGCCGCAGTTCATCACGGAAAAAACGTGGTGCAAACGCAAAGCTACGGTGCTGAGGCACGAGGAAGCGCAGCCAAAAGCGAAATAATAGTATCAGACAGCAAGATCGGCTTCCCCATGGTCAGAAAATGCGACATACTCGTCGCTATGAACCAAGAGGCAGTTGAAAAGAACCTCAAGGACCTGAAAGAAGACGGCACCCTCATAGTCGACAGCAGCGTGGCCAAGAACATACCTGAAACAAGGGCAAAAACCTTCAAGATCCCAGCCACCGAAACAGCCGAAAAAGAGATTGGAGAAAAACTCTATGCAAACATCATAATGCTAGGAGCCGTCACAAAGATCACTAGGATTGTAGACGAGGAATCAATGACGGAAGCGATTGAGGAAACTTTTCCCGAGAAGACTTTGGAAAAGAACATGAAGGCGTACAATGAAGGAACACGACTGGCAACCTCTATCTAAAGCAGTAGCCTCCGCGACCTCAGAAAGACGAAAAACCTCCTCCTTTGTCACCGAATAGGTGACTCAACCGACTTCTCAAGATGCAAGTGATACCGAGACGTGGTTGATGAGTGCGAGAACTACATTTGCCTCCTCAGTCTAGTCTGGCTTTCGGAGGCTTGCTCGAATGTGCTCGCTTCGAGAGATACACTGTGGTTATTATTAGCAGCGCGGTGGTGGCTGCGAAGATGTACAGCAGGTTTCGCATGTTCTGCGCTTGCTCAAGATAGTCTTTCAGGTGCTCATTATAGGACAGGCTTAGCCCGCCAAACTGGCTTTGAAGCTGGCTGTAGTTGCCCAGCAGAAGGTTATAGTTGCGTAGAAGCACGTAGTGCGAAGCGTTCAAAGCCAGCAGAGCCTGATACGAGACGTTCAGGACACCGAAGTTGAGTTGGAGTTCACCGTAACTTCCCATGAGCGCTTCATAGTTGCTGAGAAGCACGTTGTACGTTGCGTTCAGGTTCTGGTTCAGGCGGTATAACTCATTGTAGGAAGCGTTCAAGGCATCGAAGCGCTGTTGTGTTTGGCTCAAGTTGCCCAATAGGAGTGTGTAGTTGTAGAGCAAAGCGTGGTAAGTACCGTTTAGTATGGCAAAGTCTGCCTGCAGCTTGATATAATTGTCAAGCAGTTCATAATAGAGGTGCAGGGCCTCTGAGTAGATCACGGTGATGGTTTGACCTTCATTGGGATACGTGAAGTAAATGCGGGCATAAGCTGCGCTTGAAGCATTAAGTTGCCTTGGAACAATCTCTTCGCTATCAATCAGCACTACGTGTGGCGAAGGCATCAAACCGTTGGGTATGGCCAATCGGCAGAAACCTACGCTGCCATGTGCACCAGATACGGTGAACCGTATCATCTTGTTCGCCGTCTCGCCGCCAAGCTCGAACCTGAAAGAAGAGATTGTTGAATTACTGATCAGGGATGCCTCGTACTCTGTGCCCTCAAAGTCTATCGTGAAAACCGAAAACTGACCCATCAAGGGATATCTATCTTGGTCATATGCTCCTCCTGACGTAGGCACGTGATAGGAGGTTTCTCCGATGCCGTCACCATTCACGTCATGCCCTTTGTAATCGTGCCAGTAGTTGCCTTCACCATCATGGTCCCAATCGTTCGTCCCGTTTACAGGCCAAGCTTGCGCATTGATGTTGGCATTATCAAGATTATTGTGGTAAATCGTGTTGTCGTAGCCATATCCGATGTCTATTCCCTCGACATTGGTAGTTACGACGTTTCCTGAGATGTTATTGTTGTTAGAGGCCTCCAGGTAAATTCCTGTCACACTACCGGAGACGTTGTTATTCGAAATCACGTTGCTACTAGACGAAGACAGATGAAGGCCGGTATACGTATTGGAAATTACAAGGTTGCTTGAAATGTGGTTGTTTCGTGAAAAGATGAGGCTGATTCCGTTGGAATTGCCCATTAGGAGGTTCTTACTTATGTTGTTGTCGTTTGAGCTTACTACCCGTATTCCACTGTGATCACTACTGTTGCCACTGCCCACAATGGTAAAATTCTCTATGCTCACCGTGCTTCCTCCACTAGTGCCATTGATGTAGAAGACATTCCCGTTATAGGGGCGACCATCAACGGTCGTAGATTCCCTAGATTCCCCGACAATGGACACGCTCTTGTTCACAACAGGGCATTCATTATACGTCCCACTGCGCACGAAAATTGTGTCTCTAACGCTCGCGTTCGCGCTGTTGATGGCCTCTTGGATTGTTCTGAAATCACCAGAACCATCATAATCCACAATTATGACTCTTGGCCCTGACGACGCGGAAACTCTACAATTCCTTGGAAAAACCGCGAGAGAAAAACACAGCATCGCAAGCAAAGCCACTGTAGCCTTCTTCAATTCAATCACAATTCCCTCTCTTGGTTCACAGAATTATTAAGCATTGTGAGGGGAGCAATAATCATTACCTCGAGAGTGTTCTTCCCAGCAAAAGGGAGCAAACTATGGCAACGGTGAAGGCGGGAATGAATACAAGTGGATCAACAAGCGGCAGGGTCAGCGCCCATACGCTCACACCATATGAAACAACCACTATGAATGCCAACAACAAGGCCTTGGCTCCAAAGGATCTTGAACTGCCTACAGGCAGTTGATCCTGAGCGGACAAGGAGGTCAACAGAGCTTGTGCTTGCCTCACTTGGTCATCTGTCGCAAGAACCACGAGGCTCTTATCAACATCTTCAAACTTGAAACTCGAAAGAGCATATCTTTGCAAATCCCAAGGCTTCTTCTTAGGCAATATACTCACGATATTGCTTTTCTCCATTTTCTTCAATATCGTTTGGATCTTGCGTATGAATTGAATGTCGCTGGCTTTTTCCTCGCCGTAGAGCTTCCTGATCAACTCCTTGACATCAGGAAAGTTGAGTTCCAGCTGGAAAGATGCAATGGCCCTTGCAAGGCTGTACTGATATTCGCCTTCTCGCAGACGTATGTTCGTGCTTCTAGCATCTGTGCGAAAAGCTTCCTCTAAGACTTGTATCTCGCTTGGTGCGACGCGCCGCTGGGACACACTGTTATCTCCTATTCAATAGTTTCAATAGAAACTAGATAAAAACGCTTTCGTTCCCACCTTGGCACTTTCAATGGTTTCTACGGAAAAAACCCCTATTATGTTCAATGATTAAAGGTATTGTGGAGAGAGAGAAACCCTGTAGAGGTGATATGATGAGAGGATTCAATTTGTGCTCGCCGACCTTGTCTCAGCCTCAGAAGTATACTACGTCAAGGTTTCTCAATCTGCGTATGAAGTACAGAAGCAGTTTTGAAGTTGTGGCCTCAATATTGGAGACGGCGAGGAAAGATCGCGCAGGCCAGTACGCCATCATAACACGCTCATGCATCACGCATTCGCAATTCAAGAAATACCTGAGCTCCCTCATGGAAGTAGGCTTCATTGAAACCGTCACAGAAAACGGGCATGTTGCATACAGAACTAGCGGAAAAGGGCTTGAATTCCTCAATCAGTATCATGTCCTGCTGGAAATGCTGTCCAGCGCATTTACTGATGATGGCATGGCCGCCATTGCGTGCGATCTCAAGAGGCAAGCCCAGAGCACACCTAGTCCCACAACCCACTGGATGAGGTGATTGACACACAACCACTGACCCTCATTAGACGGAGCGGAAAGACAAGCGGAAAGCGAGTCTTGCTAACATTCATCTCCCTTCTCCAGCGACTCTCTTTCAGCTCCGCTTGTCCCGCAAATCGTTAAGATAATGAGGGTCAGGGCCAGATAACTAACATGCAGTCTGCAACAAGCCTTCACCAATCCATCCTCTCCTTACTAGTCTTTTTCTTAGCATGTACCAGCTTGACGGAGATTCATTAAGCTGAGGATTCGCTGCCAAGCCGCCAAGAGGATTGGGAGATCGAATCACAATGCAAAGAACGAAACTGTTATTTCTGCAAAGCCTGAAAGAGCAAATGCTCACTATTAGAAGGCAAATGGGACGCTCAGTCAGGATGGATGTTATTGCCACGAAGAATCACCTATGCAGAGGCAGGCGTTGATAGAAAGCTAAGAGCCAAATCCAAGCAAGGATTGCAGATTTTGAAGGAAACGTACCGTTTCAGTCGTCGCGGAGAAGTGGTTCAGCTTCCATACGGAAACATTCTTCCTCTTGGAAAAGACCGCTTCTTGGACTTCCAGATCGAGGGTGTAGGCACGAAAGTGCTTCTCGCCCAGCTGGCCCAGAAATACGACACCATAGGGATTGACGGCGTAGCTATGGCGGTCAATGATATCATCCGCTCCGGCGCCCGACCCTTTGCCGTCGTGGACAACATCCACGCGCAGGTTTCTGACCCTGCCTTAGTCAGGGAGTGGATGAAAGGCATAGCGAAGGGCGCTGAAGAGTCGGAATGCGTCGTGTCTGGCGGCGAAATAGGCGATGTGGCCGAACTGATAAGAGGCCTCGCTGAGGGAAAAGGCTTCGACATGATAGTGGCCGCAGTAGGCGAAGTTGAAAGCAAAAGAGCGATCTATGGAAGGAACATACGACCAGACGATGCCATCATAGGCCTGAGAAGCTCCGGGTTGCACAGCAACGGCATAACCCTCGCGAAAAAGATGCTCTTCAAACAATGGGGCGGAAAGTACGAGCCACATGACATCCCCGAAGGATTGGACAGAACGATAATCAACGAAGCCCTAGAGCCAACTAGAATCTACGTCAAACCATTACTCAAGGTCACTCAGGAGCTTGAGGTTAAGGCCGCAGTGCACATTACGGGGGATGCGTATTCAAAGTTTGAGCGCTTGGCGAAGTTCTCGCATGGGATAGGTTTCGAGTTCGACGATTTCAGACCGCACGTGATCTTTGACCTTGTTCAGAAAGCGGCTTCTGAACTGGGCGGTGTGATAGCTGATGAAGAGATGTTTAAGACGTTCAATATGGGGTGGGGTTTCGCGATCATCGTGGATAGGCAGGCAGTGGACAGGTCATTGGACATTCTGGAGAAGGCCAAAATTCAAGCTGAAGAGATAGGTCGAATAACGGGTTCTGAGGGGGTCAAGATCTCGTACAAGGGAAAGAGGATAATTCTGAAATAGGGTGGTTTGCCTCGTTGATGATGAAAGTGTTTAAATTTCGTGAAACTTAACCTTAGCCTATGAAGTACCGTTTGAGAATCGATGTTAGTTTGAAGCCTGGACACAGCGACCCGGAGGGCGAGACTACGGCTCGATTGTTGAAGGAACTGGGTTACGGGGTTGAGGCCGTGAACGTTAGTAAGGGTTACAACGTTATTCTTGAGGCTTCATCGAAGGCTGAGGCGAAAAGCAGGGCCGAGGAGATGTGCAAGAGGTTGCTGGCGAACCCGACCAAGGACAACTACGTCATAACGGTCGAGGAAGAAAAATGACCGCAGGCCCCTACGTCCGCAAAAGCACGTCATTCGCGCTGTTCGAAATCAACCTCAGGGAAGCCACGGACGGACAGCTTTCCGAAGTAAGCCGGGAGCTCGGCTTGGCGTTGAACCTGCGGGAAATGAAGGCGGTTAAGGATTACTTCAAGAGGAAGGGGCGCAACCCGACGGATGTTGAGCTCCAAACCATTGGGCAAACGTGGTCGGAGCACTGTTGCCACAAAACCTTCAAAGGCACTGTGAAACTTGAAGGAAAAAAGATCGACAGCCTCTTCAAGACCTACATCGCAAGGGCCACAAAGGAAATTGATCCGCATTGGTGTTTTTCGGTTTTCGAAGACAACGCGGGCATAGTTGAATTCGACAGGGGACATGGCATAGCGATTAAGGTTGAGACGCACAATCACCCGTCTGCGGTGGAGCCTTTCGGCGGCGCGGCCACAGGCACGGGCGGTGTGATCCGAGACATCTTGGGCGTGTGGGCAGACCCGATCGCGTGTACAGACGTCTTGGGCTTCGGGCCACTAGACTTTGATTATGAGAAGCTTCCAGTGGGGGTGAAGCATCCTAAGTATGTTTACATGGGCGTCGTGGCAGGCATCGGTAGCTATGGCAACAACATGGGCATACCCACCGTCAACGGCGCCATATACTTCGACGAAAGCTACACTGGAAACGTGATCGTCTACTGCGGATGTATAGGACTGCTTCCGCTTGACAGGTTCAGGAAGAATGCCAAAGCAGGCGACATAATCGTGGTGGCTGGGGGCAAAACGGGACGCGACGGCATCCACGGCGTGACGTTCGCCTCGGCAGAGTTGACAGAAAAATCGGAGGAGGTCTCGCGCCCTGCAGTGCAGATAGCCAACCCGATTGAGGAGGAAAAACTGAAGAGAGCCATAATCGCGATTCGGGACTTGGACTTGGCGTCGGCGATAACTGACTTGGGCGGTGGAGGCCTTTCGTCTGCACTCGGTGAGACAGCGGAGAAGTTTGGCTGTGGTTCAGAAGTGGAGCTTGACAAGGTTCCGCTGAAATATGAGGGCTTGGCTCCGTGGGAAATCTACGTTTCGGAGTCACAGGAAAGAATGCTCTTGACCGTGCCTCCTGAAAACCTTGGGAACGTTCTTGAGATATTCGAAAACGAAGACGTGGAGGCCACAGCGATTGGGAAACTCACCAAAGACAAGGTTCTAAGACTCTACTACAGGCGTGAGAAAGTCGCGGAAACAGACATCCCCTTTTTGTTTTCTCCACCGAGAAGCGTGAAAACCGCGATATACGAAAAAACAAAGCTCACAGAACCCGAGTTTCCAGAACCTAAAGACTTGACAGAAACGTTATTCCAGCTTTTGGCTTCGCCTAACATCGCTAGCAAGGAGAGTGTGGTTCGTAGTTATGATCATGAGGTGAAGGGGAACACTGTCCTTAAGCCTCTGCAAGGCGATTACGGAGGCCCGAACGACGCCGCGATTCTGAAGCCCCTGAGTGATTCGTGGAAGGGCATAGCAGTCTCGTGCGGCATGAACCCTCAGTATGGTAGGATTGACGCGTATTGGATGGCGGCGTCGGCGATTGATGAGGCTGTGAGGAACAACGTGGCCGTGGGCGGGCGGAGGATAGCCTTGCTTGACAACTTCACTTGGGGCAACCCCGAAAAGCCTGAACGCCTAGGCAACCTCGTGAAGGCATGCCAAGCATGCTACGACACTGCGACAGCCTTTGGAACGCCGTTCATCTCTGGAAAAGACAGCCTCTACAACGAGTCGCCATTAGGCCCAGTGACGCCAACGCTGCTCATAACCGCGTTAGGCATCGTGCCGGACATACGATCCGCAGTCTCCATGGACTTGAAGACGCCAGACGACCTAGTCTATATCGTGGGCCAGACCTTCAACGAACTCGGCGGCTCGGAATACTACAAACTGAATGGGTTCCAAGGCAGGAACGTGCCAAAAGTACGGTTCAGCCGCGCGAAGAGAGTGTTTGGCGCTTTGACCAAGGCTGTTGACAACGGGTTTGTAAAGGCGTGTCACGACTTGTCTGAGGGTGGTTTGGCCGTAGTTGCGGCAGAAATGGCCTTCGCCGGTGGCTATGGAATGGAGCTAGACCTCAGAAAGGTCCCGTGCGAGGGCCTGAATCGGAATGATTCAGTGCTCTTCTCAGAGTCAAACAGCCGCTTCTTGGTGGAGGTTTCGAAGAAGGCCAAAAGCGGCTTTGAGGAGGCGGTGCGTGGGAGGCCCTTTGCCGAGATAGGCAGAGGCATGAAGGCCAAGCAATTACACATTCGCGGATTGGATGGGAGGGTCGTTGTTGATGCTTCGCTGGGTGATCTGTTGGCCAGTTGGAAGCGGACGTTAAGCAGCGGTGTATGAGCATGAAGCGTGAAGAGATCAAGGTCTGCGTGCTGCGTGTGGGTGGAACCAACTGCGATGCTGAGACTAGGCGCTCGTTCGAAGAGCTAGGCGTTCGTGCTGAGATTGCCCATGTGAACGAGGTGGTCAAGAAGCATAGTCTCCTTGATTATGATGTGCTGGCTTTTCCAGGAGGCTTTTCCTACGGCGATTACGTGCGTGCCGGCGCGATTTGGGCCAAGTGGATAGTTGCCAAGCTGGGGAAGGATCTTGTGAAATTCGTTGATGGAGGCCAGCCGATTTTGGGAATCTGTAACGGTTTTCAGGTGCTCGTGGAGGCAGGTTTGCTACCGGGCTTCGACGGAATCAGCTCCCAACCCGAAGTGGCTTTGGCCACGAACATCCCGCCGGGCTACAATTGCAGATGGATAAGCCTCAAACACGAGAATGGAGGGAAGTGTGCTTTCACTCGGAAGATTCCGAGGGGGAGGGTGTTGCATGTGCCTGTGGCCCACGGAGAGGGCAGATTCGTCTTCGCCAAGGAAAAAGAGAAGCAGCTTCTGGAAAAGCTGCGTGAGAACGATCAGCTGGTCTTCCGCTACTGTGGCAGGGATGGCGAGCCTGCTGAAGGCAGGTACCCTCTGAACCCGAACGGCTCCTTTTTTGACATTGCCGGAATCTGCAACCCTGAAGGCACAGTCTTCGGCCTGATGCCGCATCCTGAAAGGGCATTCTACTGGTGGCAACAACCAGACTGGACAAGACAGGAGCGCATGCAACAGTACGGCGATGGAAAACTGGTCTTTGAAAGCATTGTTGGCTACTTAGAGAAGAGGCGCTAGATCAAGAGCCTTTGTCGCGTGAGGTCTCAGGCCAGCTTGCTTTTTCTCAAGTCAGCCAGCATGGGCAGGCTTGTTCTTGCGCCCATTTTGATCACGCACCGTGAGGCTACGAAGTTGCCGATTCCTCCGCAATCGCTGAGGCTTCGGTCGTTGAGCAGGCCGTAAAGGAACCCCGCGCAGAACGCGTCTCCTGCACCCGTAGTGTCCACAACCTTGACTTTGAACGCTTCGACACGGTAGCTTTGTTTGCCGTCAGTAACGTAGCAGCCGTTCCTGCCAAGTTTGACGGCCACGATTTTCATGCCTTTTGCGAGCATGGCTTCGGCATTGTCCTTGTAGTCAGATTTTCCAGTCAGGATCTGAAGCTCTCTTGCGTTAGGCATCATAACGAATGCCCTGCTTAGGATCGGCTCCAGCGCAGTCAGGCCTTTTCTTGCGTAAATCTCTCCCGGGTCTAGGCTGATCTTAACGCTCTCAGGCAGCGTTTCCAGCAGCTTTTTCTGGGTTTCAAACGATTTCTCGCCCACAAATGAGGTAAGGTGCAGAAATCCTGCTTGTTTGGCGTAGTTGGTTTTGACGTCGTCAGGGCCTATCGTGTCGTTTGTGCCTGAGTCTACGTATAGCGCCCTTTCGCCTTTCTCGTCCACGAAGCCCATCACGGTTCCGCTTCGGCCGCCTCTTGCGATGCATATGCCTCGTGCGTCGACGCCTTCTCTGCGGAAGCCTTCGAGCAGCATTCTGCCTTCTTTGTCGTTTGCGAGTTTGCCGATGAAGCCTGTTTTGCATCCGAGTCTTGCGAGGCCTACGATGGTGTTGGCCGCAGAGCCCCCGCAGGCTTCTTCGAAACCCTTGACATAGCCCTCAGCGTCAGCCAAGGCCAGCCTGTTGACTCGGTAAAGCTTGTCCACGTTCAAAGCGCCAAAGCCAACAACGTCAAATCGGGTCATGGAAACAGCTCATGAAGGTGAATCTTGCATTCGCCCAGTTTTCCGCCGTAATTGCCAGCGGAGATTCTAACGACGCCCTCTACGTTGCGTGCAGCCTCGATGCCTGCTTTCATGGCTTCTTTCACGGCTTGCATGATGGTGCCGTTGATGATGATTTCGGGTATGTAGTTGACGCCTTCGGGGGTTTTTGAGGTTTTGCCGAGCTTCCTCTTCAGAGAAGGGCAGTAGACGTGGTTTGTGGTGGGGCCTATTATGGGGTATTTGGTTTCGGTTTTGGAGCCTGCCGAGCACACGTCAAAAGGGGTTATGACGCCTTCAACCTTGTGGATTGCTTCAAGCGCTTTGTGGCCTGCTTTTTTCATGGCTTGTTTGGTTTTGCACATGATCCAGAAGTTAGCGCCTGACACGCCGCGCGCGTAGCCTATATACCGTTCGATTATGAAGTCTGGAACCATTATTGGGACGATTATTATTTGGCGGCCGTGGCGTTTTTCGGTCCATTCGTAGCCGTCTCCGCAGTGGCCTACGCGTTCCATCATGTCCAGTTTGCCTTCGGCGTTGGGTGTGGCGTCGTAGACGGCGGTGAAAGGCTTGACGAGGATGTCTTGGCGTATTCGGTAGGATAGTTCCGTTTCGAATTTTTTGAGGATTTCGGGGAATGGCCTCTGCGGGTTGAGGCCGCCCCAGAACTGGAGAACTGCGCCGCGTCGCCCGTCAGGCGTTTCCTTTCGGGTGAGGCATTTTTCGATTCCGGCTTCTGTTCGGCCTATCACTATCGAGGGCGTGGCGGTGGCATCTTCAGCCGCTCTCTGAACCGTCGCGGTGTCGTCGGCTGTGACTATTACGCGACAGTAAAGGCCCTCGAAGGCCTCTGCATAAGTGTCTTCAACCTCAGCCTTCTTGACCATGTTACCCTAGCCTGCCTACGGCTTCGCCTCTAACCTTCTTCCTGAACTGGCTGCTTTCTTCCGCCAGAGTTTCCATATTCTCGCGGGTCACTATTTTAACTTTGGGCAACATGCGAGGATATAACTTGAAGAGGCGGTCGAGCAGTGCTTTGTCTGTTGCGCTTTTGTGGAGTATCTCGCGCGTCCAGTTGCGTGCGAGGCTGAGGGCCTGCTGTTTGCCGAGCCTGCAGAAAACGTCGGCAATCACTGCGGTCACGGTGCTGTTTTCGGATAGGAGGGCGATTTCGGCGTTTTTGACGGCGTATTGGTTGCCGTTGAAGGAGACTGCGAGGCCGCCTTCGTCTTTGATGAGCTTGAAGGCTTCGCCATCGGTTATGCTGTCGCCCACGTACATGGCCTCGGAAAGCGGTATGCCCAGCTTCTTGCCAATGTCCCTGACGGCAGCAGCCTTCTCTCTGCCGCCCATCGGATCAACCTCAGAAAACACTCTCCCAATCTTCATGCCAGCAATCTCATCCCAGAAGATGCTGTCCAGCCGCCTGACCGTTTCCTGAGCTGCCTCAGAAAGGTCGCTCAGTGACTCCGCGCCTAAAGGAAAATCAAATAGCGGCAACTGGCTAATTTCCTGCGCAATCTTCTTGAGTTTGGTTCTTTCGCCGGCGACGAGGCCGTATTGGTCGATGCTAACTCGTGTGCAGTAGGTGTTTTTGCATGGGAAGTCGAGGGTGTGGCACATGGCTCTGATGTAGTGTTCGTAGCTTGTGCTTACGATGAAGGCTTCGGCCACAGTTCGAACGTGGCTCAGTGTTTCTTTAGCGCCTGTGATCAGGACTAGGTTTTTGGCTGAGAACTGCTCCGTTTTCTGGTCTGTGACGCCGTAGGCTTTGAGGAAGGGCAGGATGAGCTTGAGCGTGTCGCCTGCCTTGTAGCCCGGCTTTTGCACGACTTCGGCGAGCACGTCGTCGTATCGGCTTATGATGGTGAAGAGTTTGTCGCCGTTTGGCACGTAGTGGGCGGTGAGTTCGAAGGCGTTGTCGTTCTTGCTTATGGGGCCTTCGCAGTCTGAGATGAATGCACGTTTCACTTTTGGCGCCTCAGGGCTTGCATGTGCTGTATGCTTTTGTTTATGCTTTGCTTTGAGGCTATATCAGTGCGGCTCCAGAGCGCTCCGCCTTTTATGGCGTTGACGCCTTCCAGAGAAAGCTGTCTCGCTGCCTCGATGTTTTCGGCTATTCCGACGACGGCCACGGCACGGGACTTAAGCGCGTAGGTTTCGCTTCCGCGAAGCTCCATTGAGGCCGGGTAGACGCGCATCCTGTCGTTGTGCTTCTTGCACAGCTCGTAGGCCTTCGTAAGATCAACTGGTCCGCCGACTTCGCTTCTGTTCACGAGGTTGGGGAAGGCTTCGGCGTATCCTCCGTAGCTGGGCGGAACCTTGTACGTCACGACTGAGGCCATCTTCTCAAGTTCGATGCGTGTCAGGTTGCCTTCAATCATTTTGAAGCATACGTCCACAAAGTCGTCTTTCAGGAGCGGGAGGATGTTGATTATTTCTGGGTCGCCTGGTCTGCTGTTGTCTTCGAGGATCTTTGACTGCGTGCCCGTATGCATGAAGGCCAAATACAGCGGGACGCCTCGGAGTCCTGTGGGGTCACCGGTTTCTGTTTTCAGCTTGTTGAATATTCGCTGTGCGATTTCGACTTCTCTGTTTCTTTCGGCTTCGGTCATGAAGGGCAGTATTTCGCCTGTGTCTTTGTATGAGCCCATTCCGCCTGTGTTGGGGCCTTTGTCGTTGTCGAAGGCGCGTTTGTGGTCTCTCGTGTCGGGCAGGGGCACGAGGTGTTTGCCGTCGCAGAAGGCCTGAAAGCTTGACTCTTCGCCCTCGATCTTTTCCTCAATCAGCACCGTGCCGTACTCGTAGTTGGACATGAAATGCTCGAAAAGCTGCTCGCGGTCTGTGAAGTGGTCTCCCCACACGCCCACGCCCTTGCCTGCCGTAGGCCTGTCAGGCTTAACAACCGCGTTGGTTTTAAGCTCGTTGATCCAGCTGTAGACAGCCTTCTCCACATCCTCCGTGCCCGCATATTCATTCGGATCGAAAACCCTGAAACGCGGATTCACCTCAGGCACGATCTCACGAAACAATAAGCGCTGACGAACCTTGCTCTCTTCAAGGGCACACTCCTTCGTAGGACAGATTAACGGGATTTGTGTTCTTTTTTCGACGAGGTCGCGCACGCCCTCGATTATCGGCTTCTCAGGACCTACGATGCCGAAGTCTATGTTGTCTTTGTTTACCTCGGCGAACTTGCATATTTCTTCGATGTTCAGGTCAGGAATTACAACGTGCTTCGTGGCCTTTTCTGAGTTGAAGGGGTTTCGTTGTTTGTCTGCCACGTAAAGCTCCACATGATAGTTGCGGCTTCGCGCGAAGGCGTCAACCATGGCGGTTTCTCGCGAGCCGTAGCAGACGACGAGTATTCCTGCTTTTTCCATGGGTTGGCCTCGTTGAGTTAGGAGAATGTCTTGCTGGCCTAATGTGTCTTGTCGTTTAGGTGTTTTGTAGTGCTTCTTCTATTTCGTAGAGTCTTCCTGTTTCTTCGTGGCCTTCTATGAATTTCTTTTTCATGGTGTCTGCGATTTTCTGTGCCAGCGGTGTAGGATATTGGCCGTTTATGCAGGCCATGCAGAGTTCGTCTTTTTTGAAGCCTGTGGCTTTGATGAGGCCTTCGAGCGACTGGTAGCACACGGCGTCGGCGTCTATGATTTCGGCGATTTCTTTGGCGTCGTGTTTTGAGCCTATGAGTTGGCCGTAGGTGGCCATGTCTATGCCGTACAGGCATGGGCCTATGATGCGCGGAAACGTCACGAACAAGTAAACCTTTTTGGCGCCCATTCGGCGCAGTTTTTCCACGATAACTTTGGTCGTGTCGCCTCGGACTATGCTGTCTTCGGTGACGATGATGCGTTTGCCTTTGATTTTGGGTGCGAGTATGTTAATCTTTCTGTCGATTGTGGATTGCCTTTCCTTGCTCAATAGGAGGAAGGCGCGTTCGGTGACGTATCTGTGCCTGCGCGAGGCTCTCTCCCACCGAATGCCTGAAGCTTCATGCACGCCCATCGCGGGGTCGTCGCCCGTTTCAGGCACCGACATAATCATGTTCGCGTCCTTGACGATGTTTGGGTTTTCTTTGACGATGTTTCTTCCGAATTCTTCGCGTATCTCGTACACGTATTTGTCGTCGAATCGTGAGTCTGGTCTGGCGAAGTAGGCGAATTCGAAGGCGCAGAAGGCCCTGCGCTGGCCCTCAACCAGCTTTTCGCGTTTGAAGCCGTCTTTGGTGGCGGTAACCATTTCGCCGGGTTCCAGTTCGAAGTCTCTTTCGAACCCGTTTATGTCGAGGCTCACGGTTTCGGAGGAGAACACGTATGTGGAGCGGTCGGGGCCGTGGCCCGCGCATAGCGGCCTGATCCCGTGCGGGTCTTTGAAGGCGAAGAACCTGCCGTCCTGCGTGATAGCGGCCACGGAAAAGGCTCCGTCAATCCCAAGCATACAAGCCCTAACAGCCTCACGCAACTCCTTGCCCTTGAGTAGCTCGATCAAGAGTTTGTGGCAAACCAGCTCCCCATCACACTCATAAGAGAAACTCGGAAACTCCTTGCGTACCTCTTTCATCAGTTGGAATGTGTTTACGACGTTGCCGTTGAAAGAAACTGCAAGTTTCAGTCCCTTCTTCGAGGCTGTTACCGGTTGCGTGCCCTTAATCAGCGACTTTTCATCCGTCTTGCCTGAGGTCGTGTAGCGCACGTTGGCGACGCCTACGTTTCCGGGCAGTCTGCCGAACCATTCTTGGATGGCGCTTGTCTTTATCCGTGGCACGAGGTCGAGGCTTCGGTGAACGAAGAACTCGCCGTTCTTGAAGGTTAGGAAGCCGTGAGACTGGTGGCCTCGGTGGTTTTGGGCGCGCAGACCCCAGTAAATGTACGGAAATACAGGCTGATCGTCGTAGTTGATGGCGGCGAACACGCCGCACTCCATTCCCACCTGATCTTCCATGACCGGCAATAACAAAGAAGCACATTTATGAGCCTTTAGTACACATTCAAATAAAAACCACGAGGTTTCCATGGATGTTGGATCGAATTTCACGGCTCTTACTTCACGAAAGAGCCAGCGACAGAGCCTTCAACGCTTGCCCTATGCCAGAAATCTGATCTGATAGCTAGTGCAAGTCCAACGACTCCGTGGCGCGGATCTTCCAGCCAGACGGAGAGATGAAAGAAAGGCCAACAATCAAGCTGAGGGCCAGATGCCTAGCTTCCGTGCCTGATTCTCAATCTCCACACCCAGTCTGCGTCTTGCCCACTTGTCTATCTGACCAATGAAACCAGAATATACAACGTAGAATGTATGATCGCCCTTCTTCGTCTCGAATTGTCCCCAAGTCGCTTTTTTCTCTTCCTTCTCTTCTTCCTTCTTTTTGAAAGACTCTTTGAACCATTCACAAACGGGTTTGCCATTGCAGACCAGCAGCTTGGGCTTCAGCAATTCTATCTGCCGCACGAGGAAATCTGAGCAGTTTCCAACTGCTTCTTTCCAATCCTTATCTTCAGGTTTCTTGTCGCTGGCGCATTTGACCAAATCAGTATGGCATACATATTTCTGGAAATACTCTAACCAGTTACTACCAAAAACATGCTGGAAAGGCCCATAGTACTTGCGATAGACTTCTTTCTCTTCTTTGAAGTATGTTTCCTCGTAAAGCCTTACACCGTCAGGTCCATGGTATTCTAGCTTGCCAAGCTCTTTCCTTCTTTTCTTAGATTCCTTTGGGTTAATGCCGACTACCCAGATTTTGGTCTTCTGATTGCCACCAACTAGAAAGGTAGATGGGGGATAAAGACCTCTGCACTTCATGCACTTGTAGACTCGCCTTCTTAGCTGATTTACCTCTTCATCAGCATCGTTTCTCATTCTCAGCCCCACATCATAACTAGTTCGAGCTTGAACGTTTGGCTCTGCTGTTGAAGCTGTTATTAACACTTTTTGTCCTCAATCCGAGGAGCTCCTATCTTTAGCTGGAAAACAGCCTTTGTTAGAGAACCTGATCCAGATGTTAATGCCAGTCCTTGGAGGTTTGTACACGTTCTGCCAGCGTCGTTGTTGTCTTATCTTACGGTGCTTGAGGTTATGGTTAGTTCTGCGGCTGGTACGACGTGTATCCACCAGTCCAGCAGCATGTAAGAGTCGCCGTAGTAGGCCACAAGCCGCGCCACCGAACCTATAGGCGCATCAGCGGGCACTGTTCCGTTCCACGTCAAGGTTTTCTTGTGGTCTGGTTTGAGCGTCAGGGTTTGCGCTGTTCCTTTCCACGTCCATTTTTCGCCTTCGAAGGCCACGTCAACCGACCACGATCCCTCAGTCGAACCCACATTCTTGAAGCCAATCTCAACCGTAAACATGCCTCCAAGTGCCTTGTCCACCACGCCGCCTGAGGGAGGCGGACAGCACGCCAACTGACTACTGATGCCCACGCTTGAAAAACCAGCCATAACTATCAACACTGCCACGGCAAACCAAACAGGAACAAACCCACGCATACTACCCTCTCCTCAACAACAAGTGCGCGACCCCGCGCTTTATCCGTTTTGCATAACACCTCTAGAACACAAAAATAGAAAACAACTAGACAATATCTGAGGAAACCTAGGGGGTAGGCACACTCGCATACACCATGTCTTCCAGCCTAGTCAACCGTGATTGGAGGCAATAGCATTATTATTTCAAGCCGAATTAACTAGGTGTTGATTGAGATGCCTGTTAACACGAATCAGCTGAAGCAAAGAATAGCGGAAGTCTTGGAGGCAAAAGCCGAACTCAAACGATTGACGAGTAAGCCTTTCGCTGGGCTGGACATGGAGAAGAAATACGCTATCCGATACCACATAATAGTCTTGGCCGAGGCGTTGGGCGGCCTCTGCATACACATCGCCACCGAAGACCTCAAGCAGGAACCGCAATCCTACCAGAATGCTTCAAACTCATGCAACAAGAAGGCATTACGCATTGGACCAAGGACCTGATAGCCATAACGAGACTCAGAAACCTCCTGACCCACCGCTACTGGACTATAGACGACAAACAAGTCTACGACTCCATCAAGAACAACTTCACAAGCGTCGACGAATTCCTGAAGAGCGTGAAGCAACGCTATGACATCGAACTATGACAGGATCCAATATTACAGGTTCACGGCGAAACAGAAGACCGAGACTATCCGAAGGCTAGCGAAAGCCTTGGAGGGTGAAAGAAGGATCAAGCTGGTCATTGTCTTCGGCAGCCTCACGAGACGAAACAGCGTAAGAGACATCGACCTCTGCATACTCGCAGAACCAGCACTAGACTTCAAGGAACTGCTGAACCTCAACGCCCAAATCGAACTCGAGTTAGGCATGTCCATCGATCTTGTTCAGCTGACAAGCCTGCCTCCGTCCCTCAGAACGGAAATCCTGAAAAACGGCACCGTGATCAAAGGCCAGAAAGACCTCATCAAGCGACTTCAAAATGACCACAAACCCCGACTCCCCGCATGAAGAACCCAGCTTTTGCAGTGCCTGGGAAAAATGGCAGGGAAGGTTACCGTCTATTCACTGTTTTTCAGCACAGAAGACGTGCAAAAGACCTTCCTAGGCCTCACTGTCGGTTCAAGGTATATATAGGGGGTTGAAATTTTCAGGCACCTAGGGTGTGAGTCTGAACTTGTCTCTCGGGTACAGCGTGACCTCACGTATGTTCTTCTTGCCCGTCAGCATCATCGTCAGTCTCTCCAAGCCTATCGCCCAGCCAGCGTGAGGTGGCATACCGTAGTCAAACGCCTGCAGATGATACTTGAAAGACTCAGGCTTCAAACCCTTCTCCTCAAGCCGCCTCACCAACAACTCCTTGGACGCAATTCTCGTTCCGCCTGAAACCAGCTCCATAAACCGCCACATAAGGTCAAAGCCCTCACTAATCTCAGGGTTATCGTCTCGCGGCTTAATGTAGAACGCCTTCGCGTGCGTAGGCCAGTCAGTAATATAATAGAAGTAGGGATGAACCTTGCCCAGCGTTCTGAACGCTGGCATAGGAATGTCCTCGCCCCAAGGAACCTCGACGCCCTCCTTCTTCAAATCACCAAGTATCTCCTCATACGACAATCGCTTGAAAGGAAGATCTGGCACTTTTACGCTGTACTTCAACGTTGCCAGCTCCCTCTGGCACTTTTCGCTAACGGTCTTGCAAACGTATTGGATAAGCTGTTCAAGCAGCTGCATCACGTCCTCAGCGTTGGCGAATGCCTGCTCAATGTCGATCGACACGAACTCGCTCAAATGCCGTCTCGTGTGCGACTCTTCCGCCCTGAAGAAAGGCCCGATCTCGAACACCTTCTCAAGACTCATCACAAGCTGCTCCTTGTACAACTGCGGACTCTGCGCAAGAAACGCCTTCCTATCGAAATAGTTAACCGCGAAAAGCTCCGCACCGCCCTCAGTGGCCGAAGCAATCATTCGCGGCGTATGCACCTCCAAAAAGCCCTTCTCGAAAAGGAAATCACGAATCGCATCCACTGCAACGTGCTGAACCTTGAAAACAGCCAGATTCTCCTCGCTGCACAGGTCCAGCGCACGCGCATCCAAGCGCACCTCCAAGTTCGCAGGAGTCTTGCCCGTAATGTCGATAGGCATCTCCGATGCGGCTGTGCTGAATATTTTGATCTCGTTCGGAAGCACTTCGACGCCTCTCGGAGTCATGTTTGTCTTCTTCACCGTGCCCTTCACGCCGATGCTGAACCGCTTCTGCAATGCATCAGCCTTCGAAAGCACTTCGCCGCTCACCTTCTTCCGCAAAACCGTGACCTGAATCGTGCCCTCCCTGTCCTGCAAGATAACAAAACGCAAAGCACCAAGATCACGAATCTCCTGAACCCAACCGAAAAGCGTGACCTCAGAACCGTCCATCTCAGGCTTAACATCAACAGAATAGTGGCTCCTACACCAACCACCAACCGCATCCAAACCCATACCGCTCACCGCCACGACTAGTCCGCAAACTCCACGCGCAACGTGATGTTGCGAACCTTACTCGCAATCTCCTTTAAAGCCTTTACATCAAAAGGAGGACCCAAACCACGCCTCTTCCTCAAAATAGCACGCGTCTCAGTCGTCCCATCAGGCAACCAAATCGTGTTAATCGTCAAAATGCTCAAAGGAGCAAACAAATCCTCCAAAAACTTCCTGTCATTCACACCGTTCTCCAAAACCCGAACGTTCCTGCTGGTCTCCTCGCTCAGAGTCTTGACAATCTTGCCACCATAACCCAAAAGACGAGGAACATCACCCGCACCCACAATCAACGCCAAAGTCCTACCAGCCTCAACGGTCTTGTGAAAAGAAACATTCTGAAGCGAAGGATACTTCTCCTCCATAGAAAGCAACAAACGCGCAATCTTCAGGTCTTGCTCGCTGATTTCGCCAGACTTAACTCTAGCTGAACACTTTTGGCACAGTATGCCACTCTTTAAACAGAAACTACACAGTACCGTTTTCACCTAGTAAATCGCCCCTTTTCACAAACAAAGGAGGCGCAGCGAAGCATCGAACGCCTGTGTGAACAGCATCTAACGCTCTAACGTGATTTCGACCGTGCTTACGTTGGTAGGCTGACCGCCCTCTTCTCTTGGCTCAACCTGATCAGTGCCGATGTTGATCCTCTTGATCTTCACGTCCGGCAGAAATTTACGTCTGACAACTTCGGCGACGTCAACTGCTCGGCCTATTGATCTTCCCCGTGCCTTGATGCTCACTTCTTTTGCTCCGCCGTGGAAGAGGGTTATGCACGCCAACACATAGTTCATCACTGGCTTCTTTCCGATCAACACTGCATTGCTTTCCGACATTATGTACCGCCTTACTCCTATTTCGTCATTTTTATGGCTTCATAAGCTTTTTTATCGGGGGAATAAATATGTTACGGTTTGGATTTCCATTCAAAGAAAGCGGCAGTAGCTCAAGATTGCTCATTTTATACATCTCTTTGCTTGATGAAATGTTAAATAACCGCTACTAATGTAAAGTCTAGTCTTAACAAAACACTAAACGGGGAGAACACGTTGGAAATGCTCACCAAGCGTTCGCTTCAATTGTTGAGGCTGCTTTACGAAAGAGGGAACTCCTCAACCGCCATCACGTTGCGCGTGAAACAGGACGAGTTGGCAACGCAGTTGGGAATAAGCAGGCAAGCGCTGAACGTTCACCTGCGAAAGCTGAGAGACTTGAACTGCATACGCACAGGCAGAGGATTCATAGACGTCACCGAGAAGGGACTAAACATGCTTGGAATATCCTCAGCCCCCGCATTCATACTCATACGCGCATCACCCCTCAAAAGAATCCACGTCTACGAAAAAATCAAAGAACTTGCCATCCAAAGAGCCTTCAGAATAGCAGGCAACTTCGACGCCCTCCTGCTGGTCGAAAGAGAAAAACTCGATGAAACATTGAAAAGGCTTTATTCCATTGACGGCATACAAGACACAAGATCATATGTAACCATAGAAACCATAAAGTGAGGGGAAGACGCGTTGAAACTCTTTGAATACGAGGCAAAGACCATACTGGCGAAGTACGGGATACCGACGCCTCAAGGCGGATTGGCGACGAGCGTAAGCCAAGCCTGCGAGGTTGCCAGCAAACTGAAGCCGCCGCTAGCTGTCAAAGCACAGATTCTCGTCGCGGGAAGAGGCAAAGCAGGCGGAATCCTCTTCGCAGATTCAACCGGCGAAGTCGAGAAGGCTGCGGAAAAGCTGCTGGCCATGCAGATCAAAGGCATACCAGTCAAAAGCATATGGATCGAAGAGAAGATCCAGATAAAACGAGAACTCTACTTCGGCATAACCACAGACAGATTCAACCGAAGCTACGTTGCAGTCGCCTCAGCAGTTGGCGGAATGGACATAGAGGAAATAGCCAAAAAAACCCCTGAAAAAGTCATAAAACTCCTGATCGACCCACAACTGGGCCTCTGCGCCTTCCACACACGCGAAATCGCAAGAAAAATGGGCTACACAGGCAACCAGATTTCAGACCTTGGCAGAATCCTTGAGAAACTGTACCGTGCAGCCATGAACTATGATGCGGAGCTGATCGAGATGAACCCGATCGTTGAAACGGTTGAAGGCAAGTTTGCTGCTGCAGATGCCCGCATAATAATTGACGATAATGCCTTGTTCCGTCATCAGGAGTACAAGAAGAGGCTTCTGGAAGGCGAAAGCGACCTGACGCCGCAGGAGCTCGAAGCCATGAAGAATGATCTGGCCTACGTTAAGCTGGACGGCAACATAGGCGTAATCGGCAACGGCGCAGGCCTCGTAATGGCCACGTTGGACACCATACAATACTACGGAGGGAAACCAGCCAACTTTCTGGACGTCGGCGGCGGAGCAGCCTCCGAAACCACTGCAACAGCCCTCCGAATAGTGCTCTCCGATCCCAACGTCAAAGCACTCTTCATAAACATTCTCGGCGGCATAACCCGCTGCGACGAAGTGGCCAAAGGCATACTGGAAGCGAAAGCAAAGATCGGAGTCACAAAACCTACCGTCATCAGACTCGTAGGCACAAACGAAGAAGAAGGAAAGCGAATCCTGACAGAAGCAGGAATACCCGTGCTCGACAGCATGGAAGAAGCCGCGCAAAAGGTTGTTGAAATCGTCAAGCAAGGAGGCAACTGAAGATGGGCGGAATAATAATCGACAGAAAAACACGGGCCATAGTGCAAGGCATCACTGGAACTCAGGGAAGTTTCCACACTGAACGCATGCTTGAGTACGGAACGAAAATTGTGGCTGGTTCGACGCCTGGCAAAGGCGGGATCAAAATGCACGGCGTGCCAGTCTACGACACAGTTGAAGAGGCACAGCAAGAGCACCAGGCCAACGCCTCAATAATCTTTGTGCCAGCGCCTTTCGCGGCGGACGCAGCCCTTGATGCAATGGAAAACGGAATCAGAACAGTCATCATAATCACGGAACACATCCCGATAAAGGACGCGATCAGCGTGATGGCGCGAGCGAAGCAGCTCAAGGCCACGGTGGTGGGCCCGAACACGCCTGGCGTGATAACGCCCGGAGAATGCAAGCTCGGCATAATGCCCGCTCACATCTTCAAAAAGGGCAACGTGGGCATGGTTTCGAGAAGCGGAACGCTGACCTACGAGATAGCTGCAGGCTTAACCAGAAGCGGTCTGGGGCAGTCAACGTGCATCGGCCTCGGAGGAGACCCGATAACAGGCCTAAACTTCATAGACGCACTGGCAATGTTCGAAAAAGACCCGCAGACCAATGCATGCGTGCTGATCGGCGAGATCGGAGGCAACCTTGAGGAACTGACCGCCGAATACGTCTCAAAACAGAAGTATCCGAAACCAGTGGTGGCGTTCATTGCTGGACGCTCGGCGCCACCGGAAAAGCGTATGGGACACGCAGGCGCCATAATCACAGGCAAAGCGGGAACAGCGGAAACCAAGGTCGAAGCCTTCAGAAACGCTGGCGTAAAGACCGCTGAAAAACCAAACGAAGTGGCCGAAATTCTGAAGAAACTACTCTGATTCGCGGGAATACTCTGGTCAACATTGTCAGCCTCTTGGCAAAAAGTATATTTGACAGGCGCTCATCTGAGTCCTACCACCGAAGGAAGATGGACAATGCCAATTCTTGATCCTATGAAGAAGGCCCTTGCCCAAAAACACAGGCTTTACATGAAAATCTGCCGAGACTGCGGTGCAAGAAAC
Source organism: uncultured Candidatus Bathyarchaeia archaeon (assembly GCA_964619695.1). GTDB lineage: Archaea > Thermoproteota > Bathyarchaeia > Bathyarchaeales > Bathycorpusculaceae > DATKKK01. Next base: position 6,238 of record CAZUFK010000009.1, on the reverse strand, counting down.
GCCGAGACTGCGGTGAAATGTAGAAAGTGCCGAGGCAAGCACCTGCGCTGGAAGAAGAGAGAAATCGTAAAGTAGCCTTTTTTTTCCGACCACCGTTTTCTCTCAGCTAGTCTGCAGTCGCACCTGATTTCCTTTCTTGCGAAAGAGTCCTGAACAAGGTTTCAAGGTTGAAAACGGTGTTTGCGCAACCGTTCTTTATCAGTGGAACGGACTGGCCTGCGACGCCCATGCCGTCCAATAGTTGGCCACTCAATCTTACCTCTTCACCACAAGCGACGCCAACAGCACCCTCATAATGATTGGCTTTCAGGATTTTGGGAATGCAGGAAGCGCCTGGTAAGATGTAGACATCATAACCTCTCTTTTCAGCAAACGACGCCGATTTGTTGACTAAGCAGTCTGGAGAACAATGCGCACAGACGTACGAGGGAATACTCGGGTCGAAAGCTGCCCTGCAACGGCTGTCCATATATTTTCTGGAACAGTGCGGCAGAAAAAGCACCCTTCTAGTTGAGTGTATGAACTTGTCTTTCTCGATCAGATTCCTCGATTGGAGATCTATTAGGTCTTGAAGAAGGACCACTGCGTCAGACAAGTCAAGCCCAGTTGCTTCCTGGATTTTGAATTTCCTTATGAGATTGTGCGCGGCCTTGCCCATTCTTTTGTGCATGCCCTTTTGATAGCTAGCCTTAGTTATCTCAACGAAGAAGAACCTTGGAATCCTCGAAAGGTCAAACGTAAACTTGTATGGCATCGTTTTACACAATAGATAAACAAACCTTTAAAACTGCCGCCTGCAATAAGCCTAAACACCTAGGAAAAATGCGGAGGCTCAATGTTTGGGCATGAAGAAGAGTAGATTCGGGAGAAAAGGCGAGGAAATTGCGAAACCGGCCACGGTCACAACTGATCTAGAGCGTCTTTGTGGCGACGATAAAGAGACGTTCGAGGCTTTGAAGCAGTCCATGTTTCTTGACCCAAGAAAACTTGAAACCTCTTTGAAGGATGCAGCTGAAAAAGCCAAGAAGGGTGAAAAGGAGAAGACCCCTATGCTGGCCACGCAACTCTATGAAATCGCAGGAGGACTATCAATATACGAAGGAGACGCAAGAAAAGTCGTAGAATACTTCAGCAAATGTGAGAAGCTGTCACCGCAGAGAAAGTATCCAATTCTGAACAACCCTGAGAAAGCTATAGCAAAAGCGCAGGAATACTACAAGAAGTTTCTGAAACCCTAAAGCTTGTCACCGTGTTAGCAGAAGCGAATCCCAACAACTTTTTCTGCTATTCCTCTGTTTCTTCAGCATAACCCAGAAGATCTCTGAGAGACTTCACTTCCTCCCGCAACGTGCCGACCTCGTTTTCCAAGGCATCAACGCGTGACTCGGCAACTTTTCTCAGCTTCTCTATCTCAATCATTAGGCTTGAACGCTCGGTCTCCAGAGTCTTTATCTTTTCCCGCAGGTTCCGCAGAGTCTGCATTAGCTCCCCTTGTATTCCTCTAATTCTTTCAACCATATTTTTAATGTTTGCTTTCTCTTCAACTTTCGTTTCAACATCCACAGCTGCCCTGAACCTCGCGCCGCAATTCGGGCATTCGAAGATCCCCACCACGAGTTTCGAACCCGTGCCTCGTTCGTCTGCTTTCCTAGAAGGAATAGGCCACGTCTTGACGGGAGCCGCTACACTCTCCCCACACTTTGGACACTTAGCCAACTCGCAAGCCCCCTTCTATACTACCACCTTTTTGTCTAAAATGCATTGCGCAACCAGCTAGGAGGCATTCTGGCAAACCACTGATGCTGAGGCGAATCGATGCACGCAACTTCAGGCTGGTTAGAGGAAACCAACGTGAAGAAGAATGCAAGACAAAGTGGGCTTTCAAAAAATAGGAAAAAGGTTATAGGGTTATCTCAAACATCAAGCGTTCAACGAGTTCCTTGTAGCGGTTTCTAATGGTCACTTCGGTCACTTGAGCTATCTCGGCTATTTCCCTTTGTGTTTTTCTCTCGCCCGTCAATACCGATGCGATGTAGCTTGCGGCTGCCGCTATGCCGGTAGGTCCGCGGCCTGAGGTTAGCTTGAGCTCTTTTGCCGCCGCCAGGATTTTGTGGGCGATTTCTTCAACTTTTCCTTGCATGGTTAGCTGGTTTGAGAACTTTGTTATATACTGGCTTGGTTTAAGCGGTGGTATGGAGTAGTTGAGTTCTCTTATCAGGAACCGGTAGCTTCGACCGACTTCCTTCTTGTTTACGCTTGATGCTTGCGCTATTTCTTCCAGTGTTCTGGCCAATCCACACTGTCTGCATCCAAGATAGATGGCTGCTGCAGTGACGCCTTGAATCGATCTTCCGCGTATTAGTCGTTCCTTGACTGCTTTTCGATAGATGACTGAGGCGGTTTCTAGGATGTTCTTCGGCAGGTTCAGGTTGTTGGCGATTTTCGTGATTTCGGACAGTGCAAAGGCAAGGTTGCGCTCTGTGGCATCTGAGACTCTTATGCGGCGCTGCCATTTTCTAAGGCGGTATACCTGTGCTTTTTGCCCTGGCGACAAGCTTTTTCCGTAGATGTCTCGGTCGTGCCAGTCAATCATTGTTGATAGGCCCTTGTCATGAATCGTGTAAGTCAGAGGAGCCCCTACCCTCGTCCGCTTAGCCCTCTGATCATCGTCAAACGCCCGCCATTCTGGTCCCCTGTCAGCCATTTTCGAAACTACCACGAAGCCGCAGTTCATGCAGACTATCTCGGCGCATTCGTAGTCGCGCATAAGCCGCGTGCTGCCACATTCAGGGCATGCTTGAACTTTTACTGGTTCAACGCTCTGCACTGGTGTCGCACGATCTGAATCCTCACGCACTTCATTATCAGTCACTTTTCATCTTCTCCTTCTCCTTTCCGGGGGGATCACGTAAAGCATCCTACCTGTCAGTTTGTCGACTTCTCGAGTCGAGGGCCTGACAGCGGCATACGGTGAGGACACAGGGCCGAATATGTCAAAAACCTTCCCAATAGGTTTCAGAGTCTCATCAACCACTACATCGCCAATCTTGGGGGTGTTTTCGGTTTTTGTTATGATGTTTCGGCTTGGACTAATATGGAGGACTAGGCCTAGTCGCTGCAAATTCTCAAATTCCCCTCGTAAAAGCATGACGCTTCAACGAAACAGGTTATTTAAACTTTTCTACGTTTCAACGTGAAGCGACGCTGAGGTTCAGAGAACCCGAGTTGATTCCTAAACAAGAGGGAGACTACGGTTGTTTTTGCACCATCAGCCACAGCTACATGTGGCTTTAGTTTCCTTCTGTACGTCAGGAAACTCATAAGAACGGAGTGAGGTAACTGAAGTGGCAAGGGAAGGACATCACATTGCCTAGAAAGAATCTTTTGGATGTTGTCATAACCGAGGTCTTGGTTTGCAGAAAATGCCGGCTTTGGAAGACTAGGAGGAATGCCGTTCCAGGTGAAGGTGAGCCGAAGAGCGGAATCGTGTTTGTCGGCGAGGCGCCTGGGCGTTCAGAAGATACTGAGGGAAGGCCGTTTGTCGGAGCTGCAGGCAGATTTCTCGAAAGTCTGCTATCAGAGACCGGCATGTCGAGGGCTAACGTTTTCATCTGCAACGTTTTGAAGTGCAGACCCCCGGGGAACCGGCAGCCGAAACCTGACGAGGTTCAGATTTGCACGCCATATCTTGACAAGCAAATCAAAGCCATTAAACCGAAGGTCATAGTCACTCTTGGCAACCATTCGACAGCCTACATGCTCTCCAGAGCTGGCCTGCCCTTCGAAGGAATGACTGCGACGCATGGCAAATCATGCAAGGCCACCATCTTAGGGATCAAGGTAACACTCTTTCCGATGTTTCACCCTGCCGCTGCCCTCTACAATGGAGAGTACAAAAAGCAGCTGATTGAGGATTTCCGGAAGTTGAGGCGTGAACTTGTCGAGCAGGGGTTTGTCGGTGGCTGACTACTCCTTCGTGGCCACAAGAAGATAATCGGTAGGCATGAGAGGAATTCTCTTGTCCTCCTCTTCAACATAAAACTCCTCCACGCGCTCAATCCTGAACCCTGCTTGGATTGTCGCGTTTATGATGTCGCTCAGCTTCCATACAAATCCGATTGCTGGCGGCACGCTCTTGTCCTCTGGCCGATCAACCTCAGGACCCTGGTCGAAGTAGCTCTTCTTAAACTTCACGTTTCTGCCTTTTTCATCAGTAACCTGTGAGAGAGGATGAAAATCCGTGAACGCCAATCTGCCTCCGTTCTTCAGAACGCGGTAGACGTTCTTCATCCACGTCTCGGGCTTCTCTATCCAATATAAGATGCCGCATTCTGCGACTGCCAAGTCAAAATAGTCGCTAGGAATGACATCAGGTAGGCTTTGACAGTCTGCCTCAACCAGATTCACGTTCACGCTGAGGTAGACTGCGGCGTCTCTTGCCATCTTGACTTGTTCTGTTGACAGATCGACGCCAGTGACGATTGCTCCTTTTTTGGCGCAGTCCAGCATCACAAGGCCGTCACCGAACTGCAGCACAATTATTCTCTTTCCTTTGATGTCTCTCAGGTAGGGCGCCAGCTTAGGTTCGTACTTCTCCATAAATGGTTCATTGTCGTGAATCAACTTGAGCCTTTCAGCCCTGTAGGGCCAGTTGCACCTAGCCCACACGTCCCAATGCCTCTTGTTCGCTTGAACAGAATCCAACGAATCATCAGCCTGCATTTCTTGCTCTTCTCTTTTCTACGCGCTGACTTTTGGCGGTGGCCGCAGTGGTCTGCCGAGCTTTCGGTGAAGGGCGATGCGGTAGAGCTTCCTGAGCGTCTTCACGAGCGTCTCAACTGTGGGCAGATGTGAGTATACTAGTGGGATTCGGTCGTATTCAGCCAGCTTGATGGAGTGCTCGTCTGGTTGTGTGCCGTGGAAGACTACTAGGCGCGGTTTGAGGCTGCTCATGTGCACGATGAGCATGGGTGATATGCCGTTTTCTATGTGTGTGAATATGAGCACGCGGTCGGTGGTCGTTCCGAAGAGCTGTGAGAACTCGGCGCCTGAGAGCGTTTCGACGACGCGTTTGCTGTCTACGACGGTGTAGCCGTTGACCTCTTTGACTGGCCAGCTTTGGCCTGCTGTGACTTCGCCTTGTATGGCCTTGCACATGTACTCGACGCGCACGGGAATCGGAAACTCGCGCAGGTCAATAATTGCGTTGCTCGGCGAGGCCGTAAGTTTTGCGAACTCGTTGATGAAGCGGCTGCCTCGTTCCTCGTCGATCTTTAGCAGTGCCCATACGAACCTGCGCACGAACCTCGTGCCTGGACTCTTTCGTCTGCCACTTTCATAGTCACTGATTACGGAGGATGAGACGATCATCTTGTCTGAGAGCGTGGTCTGCGAGACGGCGAAGAGTTCGCGCCATTTGCGCATGGTGCCTCCTGGCTTGCTTGAAAGGATGATTTCGCCTGCGATTCTTCTTGCCAAAACCTCGCGGATGCTCGGTGACACAGCCATGCGGACGCCGAATTCCCCTTAAAACATGACGCACTATAAAAACCTATTCAGAACCCGCTGCGGGTAGCTGCACCATGCCTTTTGTGTCGGTTTCTCTTGGTTTGGGCGTCACGTGCCTGCGAGGACTCTATGGATAGTCTACTTGGTAGATCTTGCCCTTGCTGTTGTCGTAGAGCTTGGTGAAATGTGTTGGATGTAGCGTGCCGTCAAACAATAGCCGAAGTATCGTCACCTGAGAACCTAGCGCAGTAGGCTGATATGTGTCGCCGCTCTTGGCGAGGTATTCCGTGCCGTTGTAGCCTGCTATTTGGGCGATCCAGTAGAACTTCTCCACATCGTCAGGCGTGAACATCAGTGCGTAGGACACGTTGTAGCTTCTCATAACCTGCAGGGATTGCTCTTCTGGCAGCATTAGCATTCTTGCTATGTCGTGGATTTTTTCTGATGAGCCCCATTTGCCGAAGATCTGGGCCTCCAAGGCGTGCCACGGATCTCTGCTTGATGCCATCGAGTTCCAGATGTCCCTTGAAGGGTAGGCTTCAACCACTTCGCGTTGGCTCCACTCCATAACCGCCCTGCCATAGTCCCACCAACAAAGCACCACCGAGCCGTTAGGAGTAAGCTGCTTGAGCTGAGCGAAGACCTCAGGCACACCCTCTTGCTGTGAAAAGTACTTGAGGAATGAATCCTCCCTCTCGCCGAAGTTGATTCTAAGAGCCAGCAGGAACAG
>CAZUFK010000008.1:1384-34059 GCA_964619695.1 uncultured Candidatus Bathyarchaeia archaeon | reverse complement strand
AGGGCAAGGCCATCATCTCGCCGTCCCAACCCGGCGCAGCAGCAAACGGGTCCTCCGCAGGCACCACGTAAACCGCACCCGTTTCCTCCTCAATCTGCACGATCCGCCACACCTTGCCCCGAACGATCACGTTCAGACCCAGCCTTGCACGGATGGCCATGAACTCGTCTCCCACCGTGCCGATTCGGCGATCCGTAATCACGCTGATCATCGGGTAGCGTTTCTCGTCCGGAATCATGGAAAGGTTTTCGAAGTAGTACTTGCGGCTTCTCTTTGCCCTTCGCAAAACGTGGCCTTCCTGTTCTGCGCTTAATTCCGCGAGGCTGTCTAAAAAGTCTATCACGTCAAGAACCCTGTCCTCGCTTACGTTGCGGTACGGATACGCCCTGCGCAGTAGCGTCAACAGCTTCTCAAGCGTGACTGTGTCCCTGTCCATGAGGACGCCCACGATCTGGTGCGCCAACACGTCCAAGGCCTCCTCGTGGATGAGCACGGGCTCCAGCCTGCTTGCCGTGGCGTTTCTCACCGCCGCCACCGACTCAAGCGTGTCGTCAGGATACGCAGTTATGATGACGCCTTCCGAGAGCCTGTCAAGTCTGTGGCCGCTGCGGCCTACACGTTGGATGAGGCTGTTCACCTGCCGAGGCGACAAGTATTGAACCACAAGATCAACATTGCCCATGTCGATCCCCAGCTCAAGCGTGCTCGTGCAGATGATCGCCCTCAATCTCCCCGCCTTGAAATCATCCTCAATCAACGCACGCTCCTCACGCGAAAGCGAACCATGATGCACCGCAACGTCGTTGCGGCCCAACTGCGTAAACTTGTGACCCAAAGTCTCCGCGTTCTCGCGGCTGTTCACAAAGATGAGCGTCGACCGGTGACTGTCCACAAGCTCAATCATGCGCCTCACACGCGCCGCAGCCTCAGGAGACGTCCGCAGCCTCCCAGCCAAATCATAATCCGCCTCAACAGGACTAGGCGTCTCCACGCGATACCGATAACCTTTCGGCAACGGCGCCTGAACAATCCTGATCGGCCTGCTTGTGCCTGCCACGAACTTGGCCACCTCGTCCGGATTGCCCACCGTCGCCGACAAGCCTATGCGCTGAAACTCGGTCTGCGTGGCCTCGAAAAGCCTCTCCAAGGCCACGGTCAGCTGAACGCCGCGTTTGCTCTCGGCAAGCTCATGAACCTCGTCAACCACTACGTAGCGCACGTGGCTCAGATGCTCACGCATGCGCGAGCCCGGCAGGATGGCCTGCATTGTCTCAGGGGTCGTCACCAGCATGTCAGGCGGAGAAACGGCTTGCCTTCGGCGAAGCTTCATGTCCGTGTCGCCGTGCCTCACCTCAATCGAGATGCCCAGCCTCTTTGCCCAGTACGTGAGGCGCTTGAGCATGTCACGGTTCAAAGCCCGCAAAGGCGTCACGTAGATGACTGATATGCCTTCCCGTTTCGGCTGCTCGATTAGCCTTGAGAAAATGGGCAGAAGCACCGCCTCGGTTTTTCCGCTGCCCGTAGGCGCAATCAGTAACACGTTTTCGCCCTGCAGAATCGGCGGAAAAGCCATAGTCTGCGGTAGCGTAGGCTCCGAAAAGCCAAGTTCAGCCAACCCTTCGCGTACAGGTTTGGCCAGAAGCTTGAAAACATCAGAGCCTGAAGGCTGATTATCCATCGCCATGGTTGCAGTCCGCCGCAGACTAGATGCTGAAAACCACACTTATCCTTTGCTAGGCCTCTAGAGGAAGCCTCTTCCTGAAAAGCAAAGCGTCTTTCCTCTTGCCGTAAAAGTCTTTCAATCTCTCCTGCAGTTCGAAGCCATTCTTGGCGGCGAACCCCATCATTTTCTCGTTGTTCGTGTGCGTGTGGATGCTCAGGGCTTGGAGTCCTCTCGTTCCGGCGATTTTCGCAGCCTTGTTCACGAGTAGCGTGCCTATGCCTGTGCGCTGAAAGTCAGGATGAACATCTAGCCAGTCAACCTCCAACGAGCGATCCGCGTTCGTCGTCAAAATCATGAAACCCACGCATCGGATGTTGACTTCGGCCACCCACACTTGATCTCCTCTCTTCAGCTTCTCCAAGACGGCCCTAAGCTCTGAGGCCGCCTTCCTCTTCCACGGCGTAGTCTTTTCCAACGTGGCCACATAATCCACGAAATCCCTGCTCTGATACCTGCGAATCTTCGGCATTTTACCCCAAACTAGCTTTTGAGGGCATAGGATAGCTTAATGTTTTTCTCTTGCCGCCACGCAACCGCGACAGTCTGGTTGAATCTGCCTTCGGAAAGAAGGGCTTCAAAGTAAGGCGTCAGTGTCTCTTTTCGGGAGATGAAGATGATTTCGCCGTCGTTGTTGGTCCAGACGTGGAGGCCTCTAGTCTGGCCCTTGTGAAGAAAGTGCAGGAAATCCCTCTTCCGGCCCGTCTGCAGCAGAGCAATGGCCATCCGGCCCTCCAGCATCGCATAGAGCGAGTGCACGGCCTCTTCAACATCTGCGTTCGCCTTCAACGCCTCCTCAAAACAGTGCGGAATGACCTCCGAGTCGATAAGCTCAACCTTCTCAGACTCCAGCACGTGAGTCCTACCCAGCCTCTCGCGCAGGGCCAGGTAGTTCTCGACGTATCCGTTGTGAGCGGAAGCCACCGAAACGCCTTCAGCGCAATCTGCGGCATAGGGTTGCGCCGTCTCCCTGAACCTCGCATCATCCATAAACTGCGGGCTAGGCATCCGCACGTGCGAAATCAGAACCGAAGCCTCAACAGCCTCCATCAGCTTCCGCAAGTCTTGCACAGGCGAAGCATCCCCAGTCCTGCCAGCCTTCTGCGTCAACAGTTTTCCGCCTTTAAGTATTGTGATGCCTGCGCCGTACCCCCCTACCGTCGTCTCTTCGTCAGAGTACCGGTGAGTCTCCAGCCTTGCCAAAACCCCAAACACCTCAGACAGCAAAACTGGCCTTGCCAAAGCGAAACCGAAGATACCGCACACCTGCATTCTGCCCCCCTTTCGTTGATTCAAGGTAACTCTGCGGACTAGCATAAAAGCTCTTCAGGTCTGTCGGATGGAGTGGCGATGATGCCCTCTGAAAGGCTTTTATAGATTTCATAACAAGGTAGTGTGCGAGTGTTCATGTCGGGTTTTCTGGTGCAGGCCGAGGGCTTGTCGAAGCATTATGGAAGGGTTGTGGCGCTCAACCAGCTTGATCTGCAAGTCAGCGAAGGCTCCATTATGGGCCTGATAGGCCCTAACGGCGCTGGCAAAACCACGGCAATAAAGATCATTCTGGGACTGCTCCGCCCAGACAGCGGCAAAGTCGAAGTCTTCAGCGAGGCCCCATGGGATAATCCCGAGATTCGAACGCTCATAGGCGTCGTCCACGAGAAGGCATATTTTCCCTCCCATCAGAAAGTGCTGGACTACCTGCAAAGGGTCTGCAGAATATTCGGAGTGCCTGAAAGCCGTGCTCATGAGGTTCTCAGATCAGTGGGCCTACAGGACGCCTACGATCGGCCTATTAGAGCCTTGTCTGCGGGCATGCTTCAGAAGTTCGGCATAGCCCATGCCTTGATTCACAGACCACGGTTCGTCGTGGCCGACGAGATGACCGCCAACCTTGACCCTCAGGCGCGCAGCAATCTCCTAGACCTCGTGGCCACGCTTCACAAGGAAGAAGAAGTCACTTTTCTGCTGTCCTCCCACATTCTTCCTGAACTCAGCCGCATATGCGACTCAGTGGCCATTATTAGCCAAGGAAAGGTCCTCGCCGCCGGCAACCTTGTTGAACTCTACGACAAGTTCACGGCGCGAGTGCTCAGGATTTCCACAGACAAGCCTGAAGCCTTGGCTCAGCTGATTCGTGACCTTTCATATGTGCAGGCAGTCGAGGCGGATTCCCGCGGGATCAGCGTGAAAGTAGTCGAAGGAGCCGAGGAGAAGCTTTACGCTGACGCGCCTTCGCTGGCCAAGAAGGTTGATGCGAAGATTCTGGGGATTGAGACGGGAAGTGCCTCGTTGGACGAGCTCTATAGGCTGGTCGTAACGAAGAGCGGAGGCGGAATTGCATGAAAACTAGACCGAAGGCAAGAGGCCACCCATTTCTGGAACTGTTCGCTTCATCACTCCAAGAAGACTATCGGCTACCAGTGCTGGAGTTGTTCGCGTTTCTCTACGTTCTGGGCACGTTTGCCCTCGCAGGCATGTTTTTCGGAACTCCTAGCGCCTCGGAGCAGCAAGCTTGCGGGTTTGTAACCTCCGTCATGAGCCTCCCCCTCTCAGTTTTCGGTCTCCTGATCTTCAAGAACATAGCCTTCGGGCTCGGCAACGACTTGGACAAAGGCATACTCCAGACCGTTTTCTCCTATCCCCTGAAAAGACGCGCCATCTTAACTGCGAAGCTCCTTTCCGCCATAGGCGCTGCATTGTTGTTGCTTCTTGTAATTCAACTGTTTGCCTGGATCGTTTTGGCCCCCAGCGTGCTCCTTTCCTTCCCACTCACCGTAATCCTCACTGTTGTTGCAGGCTTATGTTATCCATTGTTGCTGGCAGGAGCGATCTTGTTTGTAACGCTTCTGGTCAAGAAAGGCTCCTTGGCCTTGGTTCTCGGCATCCTGCTAAGCTTTGCCAGCAGTATTCTGCAGAGCATTGCTCAGGTCGTTTCGTGGATGAGCCGTTCAGCGTTGCCATTGCAGATGCTTTCGGTCTTCAACCCCGCCGTGGCTGTGCAGTACCATTACCGCATTCTATCGCTTTTCGGTGGAACCATGTGGGAGCTTTCTCTTGCCGAGACATTGGCCTATGTAGGTGGGGGCTACTCGCTGGTAGCCGTGGGCTTTTTCCTTTCATACTACTTCTTCTGCAAGAGGCTGAACCTGTGAAGCGGATAATAGCTGTCCTCGGAAGAATCGGCACCACCCTCATATCCGTCGGATTAGCGACAGCCATCATGTACGCGCTTCCCTTCAACCTCGGATGGATGACAACCAAAGAACCACTACTCAACGCCGTACTGATCACCGTACCCGCTGGATTCGTGTTGACAATGATCTGGCTCTTCTATTACTTTATGGAAAGGCGCAAGCCAGCACACGCGTAGCCAGCAAAACCGAGCCAAATGCGTTGAAAGATGCAAGTACAAAGCGCGCGTCTCCGAGATGGCATTTGCTAAGTTAGCGTTGCCTGTTGATGCAAGATAGTCTTCGGCAAGCTTCTTGGTCTGATCCATGGTTGGCGGCCCTTCCATGTGGTTAGGTATCCGCAGCGACCCCACACGATATACCCGAACACGAACAATGAAGAGAAAAGCAACGCTCCAACGAGAAGGGGCGATAGCTGACACCGTTTTTGCTCCATGGTTTTGCGCGTTCACAGATTCATCTGCCTACCGGTTGCTTTTGTGCGATGACGCAGCCTTGGTCGTGGCTCTCGCAGGTTGCCTGCATTTTCTCCAATGAGGTTTCTAGCCTCTTCAGTTCGTCCATTTGCTCTCTGATACTAACCTCGACGAGGGTTCTTCTCTGCAGGCTTTCTTGGAGCATTCTTTCAAGCAAGTGATGCCTGTGTTTCAAGAATATTGCCTTGTTCATGCGTATTTTCTCCTGTGGCTGAGCTTCGTCAGTTCTCCTCTCGTTGCGCTGAAGGCCGTCGTAGGGGTCTGGGGCGATCAGATAAGGAGAGGAGAAAGGAAGAAAAAGACTAAGCTCCTAGAAGCAGACGCGCTCCAGACCTTACTTGGCCTTTGCCGAACGAGGGGTTCCAGATTTTGTTCCCAATCCTCCAAGCTACACTCGTGTCTCTTGGGCTTAATAAGACCCGTCGGACAAACCCTGAACGAGATTAGTACAAAGGTTGGACTATGCGTTCGTGCCATTGTCGTCTTCCATACGGAAGCGCGTTTCCATCCACGTTCTTAGCGTCCTGTCCACTATCTTGTCCAGAAAGCTTGACTTGTAGGCTGCCAGCACCTTGACCACTCGATCTTCCTCTCTCACAGTGTAAAGCGTTTCATGCCCGATTCTCTCCTTGGCAAGGATGTTGTTGTCCACAAGGTGTTTGAGGTACAGTGAAAGCGTGGAGTGCGGCAGTTTCAGGCAGTCTGAGAGATATTGGTACTTGGCTTTGGTGTTCGCGAGGACTATGAGGACGATTTCTCTCATTCTGTCCTGCCTTAGGGCAGACAGCACTTTCTTGTCAACTGGGTCAAGAGGCTTCGTATAATATCTCCTTAAGTGTGCGTCTGCTTCAGCGAAGACAATCTTCTTTCGCGTCATGTAGCCCAAGTGATATTCCAGCGTGCCCAGAGGCATGTCAGCCATCCTCTGCAGCTCCCTAAAGTGAACGCCCGGATTAGCCTCGATGAACGCATATATTTTGCGTCTTTTCTCGTTCTCGAGGATCTCGTCCTTAAACATGGCCTGCTAGTCTTGCAGAATGCCAAGCAGAATGAACACGAGCCCCACCAATGGGATAAACAAATGCATTTCCTCATTCAATGCAATCGCCCAGGCATCATTGACGAGCTCAGGCAGCGAAATCAGGCCGTGTATAAAGAAGACACCGAAACCTGCAGAGATCAGCAGCATTCTGCGATTCTTCAAACGGCGATAGGCCAGAAAGATTATTCCGAAGAGAAAACCCGTGGCCAAAACCAAACCAACGCGCGCCGCAACCTCCAAAACCCCAATATGCATAACACACATCTCCTTAAGAGGAAAAGACAGACCATACCGAAATAATAGCCTTTCCGCAAACTGAACCCAAAAACCGCTCACCACCGCGCCCGTGCTCGACGCGGCTATTCCGCCGGATTCCAGCCGCCAGACAACTGCCCTGTATATGCAGGGGCAAGAAGGAAGTCCGAAGAGGCGCAGTGTGCCTCCAAAACTGCGGAAACCAAAAGCTTGAAATCCGCTGTCTGACAAGCCTTCTTTGGACGATGAGGAAATCGAGGTACATGTACGCTTTCCGCGGATGACATCTTTTTCCGCTCCTGAGTCCAAAAATGCCTAGGGGGTAGGTCTCGTATTGGCGGTTTTTGGGCGCAATAGCATGCTGGAGGACGGATCGGAATAAAGAAAGGAGAGAGGAGAAGGTTAGTTTTATCTGTCCTGTGGTCCTGTGATGTACGCCCAGACGCCCACCAGCACCAGCGTTAGGCACGCGCCTGCGAACCCTGACATCAGGAATCTGATCTGAACCAGCTCCGGTAAGATGACTATCATCCACGGAATAACGTAGTCAGCCGTCAATTGGGCAATGACGCCTGCAGCGAAACCTAATAGCGCCACTATGCCGAAAATCTTGAACCTTTCACTCATCCATTTTCACCTTTACGCTAGCAATCGCCTCCAGCCTCTATTTAGATTAACTTACACAATAATGTCTATAACCACAAAACACGCCACATACACTTTTAACAAATAAACTAAAGCCAAAGGCCACTCAGGCCCAAGCGTATAGCCGCACATATATACCTGCATGTTGAACCCATATTAACAATGTATAAGATTCTTCCACGCAACTTCTGTCTTTTGGAGGTAAGTAATTTGTCAGAAAGATTTGCAAAACGATGGGAAAGCAAGAGAGAAGAACAACCATTCTCAAACAAGCTCAAGGAGGCAGTAAGGCCACCAGGCCCGTTGAAGCCACGACTAGACTTCGCCGTCAGACGCATCGAACTCCAAGTGCAAAAACTAGACCAGGCCACCGAAAGATTCAGCCAACGAGACAAAACCATATTCGCACGCATAGTAGACTCATACACCAAACACGACACCGCACGCGCAAACGTGTTCGCCAGCGAACTAGCTGAAATCCGCAAGATGGAGAAGCTAATCATAAACGCGCGACTTGCACTCGAGCAAATAGTGTTAAGATTACGCACAGTTTCAGAACTCGGGGATGTGGTCTCCACATTGGGGCCCGCAGTGGGCGTCCTGAGATCAGTCAGAGCAGGACTAGTCAGCGTCTTCCCAGAAGCAGAGAACGAACTCGGCGAAATCGGCAACATGCTCAGCGGAATAATGATAGAAGCAGGCCAAGGCTCAGGAATGACCCTCAACTTCGACACCGTCAACGAAGACGCAAGCAAGATCCTCACCGAAGCAGCCACAGTCGCCGAACAAAGAGTCAAAGACAAATTCCCAGAACTGCCAGCGGGGATCGCAGGACTCCCAGCCACTTCCCTAGGCGAAAAAGCACCGTCAGAGACGTCCTGAAAACTGGGGTGAAATAATGGAACAAAACCCCAACCTCTTTCTTTCTGTTGGAAAACAGGTAAAAGACGAATACGGCCACCCCATAGGCAAAATAGCTTCTTTTGCACTGACCCCCGCCGGAAAATTCGACGCAGTCTTCATCGAACAAGGCGACGGAAAATTCCAGAAGCACCCCGTGGAAAACTTGACCTTCGACGAAACAGAAGTAATGTTCATCTCGCAGATCAAGTCAAGAGCAACAATTCTCTGCGGCCAGATCCCCCTCATATGGCGCAAAGACCAAGCCCTCAAAGACCTTGTCAGCAAAAAGAAAATCTCGCAAGAACTCTATGAAGAACTCCACAGCAGCTTCGACGGCGTACTCAACCAGCTGAAGGCAGAGGCACAGACCATCATTGAAGAAGCAGAAGAGGAAGCCGCCAGATGCGCCGAAGAAATCAGACAGCTCAACTATGCCTTGGTTAACGTTGAAATCGAGCACGAGATAGGCAAGATCGACGACAAAAACTACGAGGAAGCCTTCAAGATAATCCAAGGGAACCTCAAGCGCATCAACCTCGAAAAGAATGACATGGAAATCACCAAAGGCAGAGTCTCAAACATACTCCTAGGCGACGCCACAAAAACGTCATTCGATAAAGGCAAACTGACCGAGCCATCACCAAAGCCTTTTGCGCCTGCACCGAACGCTCCAGAACTTCCAGAGCCCCCTGTCGTAGTTTACGTGAAGGAAATCGGCAAAACAGGCATATAGACTAAGGCTTACATGAAAGTGGCGGGCGGAGGGAAACAAACGTGAAAAACCCATTGCGTCCTGACCCTCCACCCTTCCGTGAAACCGTTTTCAAATCCATCCACACCCTAAGAGTCCAGCAAAACAGGCTCGGACAGGCGACCTACAGGCTCAACGAAAGAGACAAAGTCCTCTACCAAACCTGCATAACTGCTCTCAAGAGCAAGAGCAAGGAAAGAGCCGCCATATGCGCCAGCGAAATCGTTGAAGTCCGCAAACTCCTCAAATTCCTCTGCAACATGGAACTGGCCATCGAACGCGTCATCCTCAGACTCGAAACGATTAAAGAGCTAAGCGACATAGTTGTCGACTTGAAACCTGCATTAAGACTTCTTCAAGGCGTCTCACAACAGCTGTTCGAAGCGCTGCCAGACGTTTCAAGCGAACTGAGCAAAGTCAACGAAACCATTAGCGAAACGCTATACTCCACAAAGATGACAGCCGACGAATCACTAATCCCTGTAGGCAAGAAAACGGTTGGCGGCGACGAAATACTTCAAGAAGTGTCAACCTTCCTTAAGCGCAAAGTTTCCGAGGAACTCCCCGAACCGCCCGCCTCTCTCAACACACCTGAAGCCGAACAAGCCGAAATCAAAGAAATGGTTGCCCTTGCGGCCAGCTGTTCGCAGTCAATAGGCCGCGAAACAGCCGACGAACCAGATGGGAACTCTTCCCAAACCCTCTTTTCTTATAAGAAAGCCGAGATTCAGGAAATCTCCCTGAAAATCGAAAAACCGGAACTGGAAGACGCACTTTTCGACTATGTACGAAAGTGCAAGGGAGAAATCGACTTGGAACGCTGTTCCGTTGATCTAGCATCCTCAAACGAGGAAGTCAAAAAAGCCCTTAGAAACCTAGGGGCCAAAGGCAAAATAAGGATTGAACTAGAGTCAGAATCATGAGAGGATAAACTGTATGGGTGCTTCCGAAGAACTCGAGAAAAACGCAACTAACTATGCCCTTGAGGCGGTTCGCTTAGACAAGCAGAATTCGAAAGGCATGGCCATAACCATGTACCAGAAGGCCATCGAAAGCCTCCTAAGGCTCGTCCAACTCTACCCAGAATACAGCCTAAACCAAGTCTACATACAAAGAGCAATCGCCTACCAAGAGCGCATAAAAGCACTGCAAGGCGCCGTCATGACCAACGAAACGAGAGCCGAACTCCGAGAAAACGGCGAAACCAAAACCACCGAAGGCGCAAGATCAAGCTACGAGGAGCTGATTATGGCCGAGAAGCCGAACGTCAAGTGGGAGGAGGTCGTCGGTCTTGACACTGCCAAGAAAGCCGTTAAGGAAGCCATCGTGTACCCGGTGCAGAGGCCTGACCTGTTTCCGCTTGGTTGGCCACGAGGCATACTTCTTTTCGGACCGCCAGGTTGCGGAAAAACATTGCTCGCCGCAGGCGTGGCTACGGAAATTGACGCCACCTTTGTCTCGATTGATGCAGCCTCAATAATGTCTAAGTGGCTCGGTGAAGCAGAGCAGAACGTGGCTAAGCTGTTTAACTCGGCCCGCAAGTCGGCCACAGACGGTAAGCCTGCCATCGTGTTCATCGACGAACTGGACTCGCTCATGGGGAAGCACACCAGCGAGGTAGGCGGCGAAGTCCGCGTCCGTAACCAGTTTCTGAAAGAAATGGACGGTATCGTGGACAAGGGTAAGAAGCTGCATGTTTATGTTATCGGTGCCACGAACAAGCCGTGGGACTTGGACTGGGCTTTCATACGCAGGTTCCAGAAACGCATCCTCGTGCCGCTACCTGACCACCACACGAGGCTCATGATGTTCAAACTCCACACAAGCCACCTCGGTCTGTCAACCGATGTGGACCTTCACGAGCTGGCCCGGCTGTCGGAAGGCTTCTCAGGAAGCGATATCCGAGACGTAGCCCAGTCCGCACAACTGAAGCTTATAGGTGAGTTCTTTGAAAGCGGTCAGGCCAACGACAAGAAGGCCAACCCGAGGTCGCTTACGATGGATGATTTCAGACAGATACTTGAAGAGAGAAAGCCAAGCGTGTCGCTGGACATGCTTTCGCTGTACAACAGGTGGTCAGAGGCCTTCAAGGCTCTCTAGGACGGGGTGAAAAGCTAAGCTTGGTGGAAAGGTTTGGAGAAATTACATTATTTTTGAAGCTCTCCTTTCTCCCCCTCAAAAAGATCTCCGAACCCCACAAACAGCCCCCAAACCTAACGAGATCCCACAACTCTCACTTTCTCCACCTGCAATGAAGGAACGATGGAGTTGAAGCATTGCTTCGCATCGTTGCCTACGGCGCTGATTTGCTTGAACCAGTCGAAGGCTAGGCCTGAAACCATCCCGCCCTTCACAGAGTGCTTGATCTCGCCATGTTCGATGTAGTGGGCGCGTCCAAGCTGGGCGCTGATGAGGCCTGAGCCTGCCTGCACGAAGCCACCCATACTGCCTACGAGAAGGCCTCTGTTAACTTCCGAAACAAGCTTCTTCCTGCTCTTGTTTCCAGGTTGGATGACTAGGTTTGATGGGTAGACCTCGGGTTTGGCCTTGTAGCCGTTGCCGATGATCATCTTGGTCATCTCCATGCCGCCAGCGAAACGCGAGGCATTTCCCGTATTCTCCGTCTTCAGCCTGTTCGCTGTCGTGGCATTATGCAGGAACCCTTCCAGCTTCCCCTCCGAAATCAAAGTGGTCCGTTGCGACGGGTAGCCTTCGTCGTCGAAGGCACGCGAGGCGAAACCGCCCTTCAACGTGGCATCGTCAACCACCGTGAAGTCTGCAGGGGCCACGGTTTCGCCTATCTTCCCACCCCACGGAGAGCTTCCGGCCACAACGATCTCGCCCTTCACCGCACCGATAATAGCATCGCACAACTGGTACGAAACCGCCTCAGGCTCAAACACCGCCGTGCCCTCGAAGCTTTCAACTGGCTTGGGGTCAAACAAGTTAACGATCATTTCGCCTACTGTTTGGCCTGTTCTCTCAGGGTTCAGACTGAAGCTTCTAAGCAGTTCTCCGTCGACGCAACTGGGCGTGGGTTCGCCCTTGTTCACGCCGCTCCCGTAGACGAGGGCCGCCGCCTGCGTCTCCTCAGCCTCAACATCCACACCAAGCGAATTCACAACCCCCTTCCTAATGTATGCAAGTGAAACCTGACCTCCCTTGGCACCGATCCTCTTGTCCACGGCCTCAGTGGACCCAATCAGACGACACGCGATATCCACGGCCTCCTCAACGCCCGCGACAGCAACAGCCTTGTCGAAGAGGCCTTCGACTCGAGGGACTTTCTGTCTGGCAGGTAGAGCAAAACCTGGGACAGGCGTGCTCAGCTTGGCGATGGACAGGGCTTTCTCTCCGGTCTCCATTATCTTCTCTTCGTTGGCCACGATGTTGGTGCAGGCGAAGCCTACGCGGCTGTCAGATGTGGCAACACGGAAGCTCAAGCCCATGTCCTCGATAGCGTTTTCAGTGAAAACCTCCGAATTGCGTATGTTGGTTTCGATGGTTCGCGTTGCCAGCAGGTAGGCTTCGGTCTGCTTGGCGCCCATCCTGTCCAGACGCTTAAGCGTCTTCCTAGCAGCGTCAGCCAGAAACGTCCAGCTGTCCTCGAAGCTCATGTCATGCGCCTCCGGTTCCGCCAACCATGATTTCGCAACGCACAGCGGGCACGATACGACCTTGAATGGCGAACTGGCCTTTCCCACAGGCACCTGGCCTCAGCACGGCCTCCTTCGAAACCGCGTCAATGGTCTTGAACACGCTAATGGCGTTGCCCGAGAGGTTCGCGCCGCGCGTCATTTCGGCCAACTTGCCCTTTCTTATCCAGTAGGCGTTCTGGAATCCGAACGTGAAGTCAGCGTTGGCGTCTGCCTGTCCGCCGAACGTGCCATCGATGAACAGGCCTTCCCTTATGTCCTCAGTCATCTCTTCAACCTTGAAGTCGCCCGGTTCGATGCCGATGTTGGTTTGTCTGATGAGCGGCTCAACACTGTAGTCCCACGCGTGCGCGTTTCCAGTGAGAGGCGCCTTCATGCTGGCCGCACTCGGTCGGTCGTGCATGAATGATTTGAGCACGCCCTTCTCGACGAGTATGGTGTGGTTGCTCTTGACGCCCTCATCATCATAAGGCAGAAAGCCCAAACCACCCTTCACAGCGCCATCATCGTAGATCGTGACCAGCTTCGACATGACAGGTTTGTTCACGTAGTTGCCGAAGCCTCCGCCCTCCATCGCCATGTCCGCCTCCAAAGGATGGCCAATCGCTTCATGCAACAACGTGGCGCAAATAGTTGGATGCAGAATCACGCGAAAACTACCCGAGGGCGGAGCCTTTGCGCTCAGCAGCTTGACTGCCTTGTCAGCGGCCTTCATGCCCAAGCTCGTCGGTGAATTCCCGTCAAACAGTTCCAATCCCCCTGCGTGGCCGAGGCTTTCGCCAGCAGGACAGTACGTGTCTCCCTCTTTCGCCACGACATCAACGAAAAGCTGAACTCGCGTGGATTCTTGGAATATGCGTGAGTCCTCTGAGCTTGCAAACCACTTTTGGTCGTGAATGCTCAGGAATGAGGTCCTCGCGTTTGCGATCTTTGAGCCTGCCTCCGAAGCCCCACGATAAGCTTCCATCGGGATGAGCTTGATCTCCTCCAGACTGGCATTCTCAACAGGCTTCTTGCAAGGCGCCGAAACCTTCGCGCTCTCGGCCTTCATGGGTTCGAGTGGTATCTTTTTGCGCTTCGGCTTGGCCGAAGCTTTGGCCAGCTTAACCGCGTTCCCGACAGCATCCTCAATGCTGTTCTTTTCCGTGTTGTTTGTGGAGCTGAAACCCCACGACTTTCCTTCTACCAACACTCTGGCAGAGACGCCGCTCAGAGTGATGTGCGAAAATGCCTCAACCGTGCCGTTCAGAACCGTGCACAATGTTATCGTCCGCGTTTGGCCGCGAACCTGAACCAAATCCGCCTTGGAGGTCTCTCTGCAGTCTAAGCCTTTCTCGATGACCTCAAACAACAAGCGTCACCGTTGAAAGGCATTTGAAACGCTCAGAAATTAAGCATTGTGGTTCATGCCTGACGGCTCTTTCCCCTGCCTTTAGCGATGAAGACTTCAATGATTTCGGCAAGCTTTGCGGGGTTCTTGAGGGCGTCAACGCATGGGGCCTCCAAGCCTAGGCCCTTTGTTGAGCATGGGCCCGCGAAGGCAATTATCGGCTCATAGGCTCTGGTTGCCTCCAATGCCTCGTCTCTAGACTTGACCACAACTATCTTGGGAATGCTCACTACCCTGCTGACGAGCATCTTGAAGCCTTCCAAGAAGACTATGTCATGGCCTTGGATGCGTTCTAGAATCTCTTCAAGCGAGAACGTCTTGTCAGCCTTCTCTATGGTGGCCACTTCGTCAGCGGAAATGCCTATGACGGTTTGAGCGCCGGCTTGAGCGTAGCGCCACGTGTCCTTCCCCTTAGTGTCCATCGTGAAGTCCTGTTCAGGAATGTGCTTCACAGCGGCAATCCTGTAGCCTTTTTTTGCCAGTTCTCTGACGAGGGCTTCCACCGTGGTTGTTTTTCCAGAACGCTTGCCTCCCACCACCGCGATGACTGTCATCCTCATGCTCTTCCCTCTCTCATCTCTTCTCTGAAGGCCTTCTCCAGCACCCTTCTGTCCACGCTGAGCTTCTCCGAAAGATCCCTAACCCACTTCACGTAGGCCCTGAAAAGGTTCTGCAGAATCTCCGCCTTCTCGCTGTCAGACAAATCCTTCTCCTCTGCAAGTAGTAGCGCAAACCATCGGCCTGCATCTGAAAGCTGATAGACCTTCACCCACACAATGCGACCGTTCTGCTTGGACTTCTCCATGGCCTCAGCTAAGACGCCGAGCTTCGTCAGCGCCTTCAAGTTTCCGATGATCGTCTTGTTTGAGTAATCCAGTCTCTGAACGAGGTCTTTCTGGTAAATCTTGCTTGAAATGCCTTGAGCCAGCGAGAACCGCAGGGTATCAACGGCTGCCTTCGACCCGAAGATGGCGCTCAGAATCTTGGTTTTCTGTGCCGACGGAAGAAACACTACATAGGGATGTAAACCCTCGTCCATCCTGTCCACTTCACAGAGGTCTATCCTGAACGCGCTTTAAACGTTATGCCTTTGGGCAATACTTTTTTTAGCGCACAGGTCAGACTCTATTGAGGTGCATGCGACGGCTCCGGAAAACTGGGTTCCAATGGACGGCGACACTCTCACAACTCGCGAGGGCTTCATATTCAACACCTTTGGGTACGAGCATCCCGAAGGCCGCGTTTTCGCCTTCCTGAAATACATCCCAGCCAAACACAGGAAACTCTTCAGCATCAACTACCTAGACCGAACGTGGAAGTACGGAAGGCAACAGCTATGCAGAGCCGAGAAGCTGTACACGGCACAGAACTACGCGACATTCTTGGAGACCTTTCGCCGCCACTTTCCAGCGTATGTCTACTTCTGTCCTTTCAGAGCAAAAGAGGTAATAAGCGCGCCGCTTGACTCGATAAGCGAGGTTTTCGTTCCAAGGGAATGCCTCCGCAGAATCGCCAGCCTCAAACGCAAAGACAACCTGCAAAGAAAGACCTTAGACTTCATTGACTTGATATCAAGTGAATCAGGCATTCCATGTGACGATTTCGGCGTCCACGGCTCCGTGGCCTTGAACATGCACTCGGTCAAGTCTGACATCGACGTAGTCGTGTACGGCTCTCGCAGCTTTCGCAGGCTGGAAGCGATTATCGAACGGCTCGTGAAGGCCGGCGAGCTGAGCTTCCTTTTCAGCAACCGACTGGACGCCGCCAGACGCTTCAAAGGTCGCTACAAAGGTACGGTCTTCATGTACAACGCCATCCGCAAGCCAGAAGAGACCACTGCCAGATACGGCGCCTTCAAATACACGCCAATAGCCCCAGTTAGATTCAACTGCGTCGTCAGAAACGATGACGAAGCTATGTTTCGTCCTGCAACCTACATGATCGCCGACTGCGAACCAGTAGACTCGGCCTCGGGCTTCAGCGAAGAAGCAACGCCTCAGCTTGTGGTTTCCATGATTGGATGCTACAGAAACGTGGCCCGAAAAGGCGACAAGATACGAGTGGCCGGAATGCTCGAACGTGTGGAAGCAGTTGAAAGCGGGAGGGTTTTTCATCACGTGGTCGTGGGCACAGGCACAAACGAGGACGAACACATTTGGCCGCTCTAGCGCTTAGAGACCGGGACGCCATAGTCACGAAGGAAGGCCTGGTTTTCCGCGTGTTCGGCTACACGCATCCCAAGAACGCATATGTATGCGATGTCGAGTATGCGCCTGCAAGCATCTTCAGCTCAGACAACCCGAAAGCGCCTAGAGGCCACCGCCAAACAACGCACTACAAGCTCTACGAAGACGAAGGCTGGAAATACCTCGAGACGCGATATCCGCAATACCTGATCGCACACGAAATGCTTCAGAAGACGGTGATCGGCGTCAGCCACCGCGACATCGCTGAGGTTCGAAGACCACAGGAGAAGCTGAGAGAGTTGCTTGCGAGGCCCGAGAAAGACGAGCTCCTCACAGCCACACACAACGTGCTGGAACTCATCACAGAGCGCTCCGGCCTTCGCCTCGAAGACTTCGGCGTCTTCGGCTCTATGCTGCATGGCTTTCACCATCCTAGACTCTCGGACATTGACCTAACGGTCTACGGCAGGGAAAAGGTCAAGCGACTGTGCAAGGGTCTCAGAGAGCCGTACGCGGACGCCTCTTCTCCGCTTCGAAACGAGTTTGAGACAGACGAGGCAATTAGAGGCAAGCGTTGGCGTTTCCGAAACCTCAGCCCAAAAGAGTACGCGTGGCACCAGCAAAGGAAACTCATCTATGCCTTGTTTACAGGCAGGAAAGGCGGCAGAATGACTAAGGCCGAGTTCGAACCTGTGAAAGACTGGAGCGAAATCACCAACGAGTACGATCCAAGAGTCAGGATTTTGCAGAGAGGCTGGGTCAAGTTGACTGCGCGGATAACAGAGGACGTGGATACGCCGTTTATTCCTTCGATCTATGGCGTCGATCCTGTGAGGATGATTAGCGGCGTAAAAGAGGCGGTTGAGGTTCAGCGGATCGTGTCCTACATGGAGGAGTTCAGACTGCAGGCCTTCAGGGACGAACGCGTCTACGTTGAGGGCAATCTGGAAGAAGTAGCCACTCCAAAGGGCAGCACGTACCAAGTAGCGTTGACCTATTGTCCGAGGTATTATGAGCAAGTTCTTAAGAGCTTGACCTACAGTAGTATGTTCTAGAGGAGAATAGTTGATGACATCTCACTACATGAGATGCATCGTGAAAGGCTCCTTCGAGAGCGTGTTCGGAGCCATGTGCGTGGCCTTCGGCGACATCCACGCTAGGTGACTGGAAAGACAGACGGCAGGGAGAAGGGAATGGTCCTTGGCGAACACTACTTCTTCAGGACAGGCAGCGACGCGGCTGTCTTGATCATCTTGGAAGAGAAGTCTGCCACGGAAACGAGAATTGAGATTATCTCGTGGGCAGGCGGCGGAGGTATGTTCTCAATATCCAAGGGCGCCCACCTTGACTACGTTCACGACGTAAGAGACTCACTGGTCAACTCAGGTTTCGAAGTCACGGTTGAGGAAGAAATCTCGTACTTCGACAGTACCAAAAGCCCTAACCTCGGACTGCCATGAAGTCTGAAGGCTGATTGCCTATCAGCAGCCTGCAGTATTCTGTTCCGTCCTTCATGCTCACTTTTTCAGCTTTGCCCTGAGCAACCACAACCTCGCCTGTCTTGGCGTGCTCGCAGAACCTGCCGCGGAAAGAGGCAATCTCTCTGATGGATTCGCGCTTCGTTCCTTGCAGGTGTTTCACATTTTCAATTCTGTACCTGCATGGAGTGAATATTGCCTCTGAATCGTCTGCAACCGTGGCCTTGACCTTTGCGTATCCGACGTTCCTGTATTGAGCATCGCCGTATGCCTCGCCAACTTCATCCCAATCCTTCACGAAGCGTACGAAGTAGTCCGTGTCCATGAACTTGCCCTGCAACACCTTCCTCGAATCAGTTCGAACAAAATCCTCAAAACTCATCTCGGTGTCTTTCGAACGAAAATCGAACAACGCCTTCAAATCCTCACGGCTGTATGGCCTTAGAAACGAATGTGTGTCCCTCAGCAAACTGGCCAAAGCTGAATGTGCCTTTCTGCAGTTCTCCGAACCATACACGACGATGTCGATGTCAGATTTCAGCGCGTGAAGACCTGTCAAGATAGAACCCGAAATCCCAATTGAACGCCACGGAATAGCCGCATTCTCTTTCACCAGAGTGGCCAGTTGCACAGCTTTGCCTTCAAGCGCATCTAGCTTTCTCGAACCGCGCAGTTCATGAAGCTTCTCAGCTGGGTCATAGCGCTTGGCCACGTCGCCTGTTGGAACCTCGCAGAGCGTCTCATCGAACACGGGATCGTAGACAAGATACTGCGGGAACCTTTCCTTCAACAATGAGTAACGCTTCGAGAGGGAATAGACCTTGCCGTAGGCTGTGCCGTTCTTTACTCTTACGCCTTCTTCGTCTGGAAAGTAGCGGATGAAGGCGACCACGCGGTTTGGAGGATGAATCAAGCCTTTCACGTCGAAAATGGCTCCGTTGACGTCTTCGATGAAGTCGCCTTCGCGGGCCTTGGTGTCCATGAACTCACCTGCAGAGCCGGATGAGTGTTTACAGTTTTCGTGTTAATAGGTTTGCTCGGCGGATGGCCATCACGAGGGCTACTCCGAGGATGGTTGCGACAACCGTGAACATTATGCGCTCAACTGCGGAGACGGGGATCATATACATGAACAGCGAAGGCACGTCAGGCAGGCCCATGGGCTGCAGGATGTTTGCCTCTATCCAAGACATGGGCGTGAGGATGTTGATGGTGGCTATGAAGGCGAGGTTGCCAAGCATGTGGTCCGCGATTATCCCGCAGTAGCTTGCCAGCGATATTGCCGCGACGAAGGTGCTCTTGCCTACGCCAAAGAGACCGTACACAATTATTGCGCCCCCAATCAAGAACATAGGCAGCCACAGGTACGAAAACATCCACACGTCAGCCGAATACGGCCTAGTGAACATGTAGGCCACAACCATGATAATGATTCCCGCAAGAAGATAGGGCGGTTTCAATTGCCAGCCTCCGCCCTCCGCCTTTCCTTCCTTGAACGCCTTCGCCGTCCAGCCTCGCGTTGCCAATATGAGAGCCAGCCCAGCCAAATGAAGCACAGGATACAAAGGTGCCCTCTGACCAACGTCTGTGAAATACCATCCCAAAATCAAGACGCCTGAGACGACTACTGCAGCCATCCACCCTTTTGCTTTGCTTTCGCCGTTTCCAAGATACTTCTGCGTGAGAAGCCCAGCAATCAATGCGGATACTGCTGGAGAAAACGAGGTCAAGATGTCGAAAGGGCTTCCGGCAGTGATCAGACCTCCGATGAGAGCAGCCAGAAAACCAAGATAAGGACCGATTACCAATCCATAAATGGGCGCAAGCGCCGCATCAAACTTTATGTTTGCACCCGAAACCCCGACTATTGGGATTCCAGGGAAAACCTTGATCACTATCGCTGAGAGGGCAGCGAAAACCGCCATGAGGGCAACGCTTTGCGCTGAGAGCTTCATCTTGCATCCTCCATTTCCTGAAGCGTGGCTTATCGGTGTGTAGTTTTTTACACAACGTTAATAACGTTTGCCATGCCAATGATGTCTCCACGAGGGCTCCGCTTGCAGGCCCGTCCACGCAATGGGGCAAAACACATTTCCAAATGCCTACAGCTGGCTGTGCTTCTTGAGGCAAGCGCCGAAAAGCCAGGAAACGTGAACAGAACAGCCAGCTTCCAAGGCACACGGTACGAGCATTTCCTTGCCTCAGCAGTAGCTTTGGCCTCGCCTTTCGAGTATGCAGCAGAACTTGGGGAAGCAGTTTCCCGGGGCGAGATTCAAGCCTGCGATGTTGGGATTGGTAGGATCATTAGAGATTGCGTAGTCGAGGCTAACGCTTGGCAGCACGGAGGCAACACACTGCTCGGAACCTCGATTCTGCTTGCACCAGTCGCAGTGGCGGCTGGCATGGCTCCCGCTAAGGACATCGTCTTCGATATCTCTCAACTCAGAAGCGACATAAAGCAAGTCGTGGAAGCAACAACGCCCGAGGATGCCATGAACGTCTACGAGGCAATAAGGTTGGCGAACCCGGGCGGCCTCGGTAAATCCTCAGAGCTTGACGTCAACGACCCCAACTCCACAAACAGGATTCGTGAAGAGCGAATTTCGCTTCTTCGAGTCTTTAGAATCGCCTCCAGCTATGACATGATATGTTCGGAATGGGTCAACAATTATCCCGTAACCTTCAACGTCGCCTACCAATCGCTACTAAGGCAGTTGGGAAATGGAGAAACCCTGGATCGAGCCATTTTGCATGCTTTCTTGCAGATACTAGAGGAGTATCCGGACACGTTGATATCCAGAAAAGCCGGGACAGAGAAGGCCAGAGGAGTCTCGGCTATGGCGAGCGAGGTTCTGAAGCTTGGCCTTGAAACGTTTGAAGGCAAACGGCGTCTCGGCGCGTTTGATGAGCATTTGAGGGAATCGAGCAATCTTCTGAATCCAGGCACCACGGCGGATATAATGGCGGCTGCCTTGGCCTTGTGTGTTCTCGGTGGGTACAGGCCTTAGTTGCTATTCTTTTTCGACCCATCTCTTGTACAGGAGGATTCCGACCGCGAATAGGATTACGGCTGAGCCTGCAAGCGTGGCCAGCGGCTGGAACAGGCCGCCGAGCGTTGCGTTTCTTATCATTATGTCCCTTATGGCCTGCGCCGCGTAGGTCATGGGAATGACTCGCCCAATCTGCTGCAGGTATGTGGGCAGATATTCCATTGGGAAATACATGCCTGTGAAGAACTGGAGCACTATGCCTATGGTGGTGGCCGCGTTTGAGGCTTCTTCTGGCGCCCTGCCGATGCAAGAGATTATAAGGCCTATAGCTATGCCGTTCAGCGAACCCAAAAAGAAAACTGGAAGCAACAAGGGAACGTTCCAATTCACTTTGGGGGTTAGCAGAACCACTGCAAGAGTGGCCATGATGAGTATCGATATGGCTGTCTGGAACAGGGCGGTCAGGGCTTTGCCTGCAAGCACGTTCATCGGCCTGACGGGTGAGGCTCTGATCTTCTTAAGCGTGCCCTTCTCCCTCTCAAGAATAATCGCTTCTGTAGAAATGACCATGCTTGAGAACAGAAGCGGATAGCACAGCATGCCAGGCACAATGTTGTCTTTGTATCCTATCTTCTGCCCGATCACCGCCGCCTCTTCATTAATGGTTATCGGCTCAGTGTAGTTCTGATGGACGGTCTGGTTATAGAATTCCTTGTAGTATGCCGTGAAATAGGTTCTGACTCCGTCTCTCACCATGCGAGCTACATCGGGACTTGATTCGTCCAGAATCATTGACAAGCTTGTCCTGCCGAGAAATAGGTTCTGAGTGAAGCCTTGAGGTATGATTATGAGGGCGCGTATTTCGGTGGCGTTGAGGTCTCTTCGTGCATGGGTTTCATCTGTGAAGTTTATGGCTGTGAAGAAGCCTTCAGTTTGGTTGAAGCCTGCTACTATGCCTGCAGAGATGGGCGTGTGGTCTTTATCAACTATTCCGATTGTGGCGCTGAACGGTATTTCTCTTCCAAAGATAGCCGTAAACAGTAGCATGATCACCACTGGGAAGGCTATCGTCCAGAAGATCGTGCCTCTCTGTCTGAAAAACGTCTTAGTGTCCTTAACTGCCATTCCGACTATCGAGTTCACGCTATTTCCTCCGTGAGTCTTCTTCCACTTAGTTTTATGAAAACGTCCTCTAGCGTGGGTTCAACAATCTCGATCCTATCAGTAAGGACACCCGCCGAGCCGAGCTTGGCCGAGACCTCAGTCATGGTTTCCCAAGGATTCGCGGCCAAGATGTGGATCTCGTCGCCAACCGCCTCGCCGCCGTATTCATCCAGGACGGCAAGCGCCTTCTTGATCTGAGTCTCTCCAACGCGCACGTGGATTGCAGGCTTTCCGCCTACCGTTTCCTTCAAAACACGAGGTCTGTCAAGCGCCGCAATCTTGCCCTTCTCCATGATGGCCACCCGGTCGCAGATTTCATCAGCCTCATACATGTCGTGCGTTGACAGTAGCACGGTCTTCCCTGAGGTCTTGAGGCTTTTGATCAGTCCCCAAAACTCCCTCTTGATGGTAGGATCGAAACCCACGGTAGGCTCATCCAGTATCACGATCGGCGGATCATGTATTATTGAGGCTGCAAGGTTGGCCCGCCTCCTCATTCCGCCTGAGAGCTGCTTGGCCCTCCTGTTCAGAAACTCCCCCACGCCCAGAACCTTGGCAGAGAACTCAACGCGCTCCTTGAACTTCTTGCGGTCAAGCGAATACAACGAGGCAGAGAAGGCCAAGTTTTCGCGCACGCTCAACTGGTCATACAGCAACGTCTCTTGAGGACAGAAGCCTATGGTGGCGCGAACCTTGTAGGAATCCTTGACCAAATCGAAGCCGCTGACCGCAACTTTTCCTGAGTCAAACCTACGCAACCCGCATAGTATCTCCATAAGCGTGGTCTTGCCTGCTCCATTCGGACCCAGAAGGCCGAAGATCTCGCCTTCCTCAACGCTGAACGACACGCCGTTCAGCGCCTTGATCTCACCGTAATGCTTGGCCAAACCTTCAACTTCAATAATCATCTTCATCACCACAAACAGCGTTCAGCCTGCTGAAACACCAAGCAATAAGATGGCAAACTTAAAAATGTTGCTTGCATCTTAGCCTAACTAGTTAGGCCAAATAGTGCGTTCTGGCCTTCAGGACGCTTTCAAGCCTGAAGAAAGAGCAATTGTGCCGTGGTTTAGGAATGGGGCAGAATTCAAAGCTTAAGGTGACCCTGATTACTGGGCGGACGATTGAGCAGGGCGTGGGAAAAGAGCAGGGGAAAGCCTCGAAAGAGTACTTGGAAAGCACTGCTGTTTGCTTCATTGATCCTCAAGACCTGAAGAGGTACGAGATCAAGGAAAAAACAAACGTTCAGGTATCAACGCATTATGGCTCTGTCGTCGTGAAAGCTCTCAAGTCTACTCGGTCGCAGCATTCTGGCGTGGCCTACATTCCTTACGG
This sequence comes from uncultured Candidatus Bathyarchaeia archaeon, assembly GCA_964619695.1. Taxonomy (GTDB): domain Archaea; phylum Thermoproteota; class Bathyarchaeia; order Bathyarchaeales; family Bathycorpusculaceae; genus DATKKK01. The sequence goes on along the minus strand of CAZUFK010000008.1, from coordinate 10,877 downwards.
TCCATGGGCCAACGCGGTTGTTGATCCAGAAACCGACAGCATTGGCATGCCTTCGTTGAAGGGGATGCCTGCCGAGATCGAACCTGCAAAAGACAGACCTCTTCTAAACCTTCATGAGCTTCTGAAGGAACAGTTCAGGAAGGAATAACGTGCCAATCGTCAAAGCTGTCACATGTCCGGTCTGCGGTTGCCTCTGCGACGACATAGAATTGACCATAAAAGATGGCAGAATAGCCGACATTAGGAACGGCTGCGCCATGTCAGAATCAAAGTTCTTGGGCTACAACGGCGAACACAGGATTCTGAAGCCACTTGTGCGAAAGAATGGAAGGCTTGTGGAGGCTTCGCTCGACGAAGCCCTGCGAAAGGCTGCAAAGGTCCTAGCAAACGCCAACTACCCTCTCCTGTACGGCTGGAGTTCAACGAGCTGCGAGGCCACGTGCATCGGTGTCGAACTGGCCGAGGAAGTCGGCGGCGTGATAGACAACACATCTACCATTTGCCATGGTCCTTCAGCCTTGAGCATTCAGGACGTAGGGATTGCCACGTGCACGCTTGGTCAAGTCAGGCACAGGGCTGATCTGATTATTTATTGGGGGTGTGACCCATGGAGCGCTCATCCGAGGCACATTGAGAGATACACGTCCTTTTCAGAGGGAAGGTTCGAGAGAAGCGAATGGAAGGACTACCTAACGAAGACCAAGGCTCTGGCGGTAAGGAAGAAGGTTGAAAGCGCCCTCAGACGAATGCTGAGCAAAGAAGTGTCTCCAGCTCCTCCCGCTAATCAAGAGCTCGGTCCCGCGATGCTGAAAGAAGGAAGAAAGCTGGTGGTCGTCGACGTGAGAAGGACCAGAACCGCCGAGGCTGCCGACTACTTCCTTCAAGTTGAGCCTAACAGTGACTATGAGCTTCTTGAAGCCCTAAGAGCCATCGTCCGAGATCAGGAGATCGACGTTGACAAGGTTGCAGGGATTCCAGTCGAATACCTAGAAGAGATCGTTGACGCCATGATTGGCTGCAGCTTCGGTGTGCTGTTCTTCGGCTTGGGATTGACGATGAGCAGAGGCAAGCTGAGGAACGTGGATGCAGCGCTTTGCCTGGTTCGCGACTTGAACATGCGGACGAAGTTCATGATAATGCCCATGCGAGGGCACTTCAACGTTACTGGCGCAGACACGGTTTTCACGTGGCAAACCGGCTACCCTTACGCAGTTGACTTCTCGCTCGGCTATCCCAGATACAATCCTGGAGAAACGTCAACCGTCGACATCCTCATGCGCAAAGAGTCCGACGCCGCACTAGTCGTGGCCTCCGACCCAGTCTCAAACCTGCCGAAAAAGGCAGCAGAGCACTTGGTTCGGAAACCGCTGATAGTCGTGGACCCACACATGAACGCGACTGCCCAAGTAGCAGACGTGGTTATTCCCTCCGCTCTGGTTGGCATAGAGAAGGAGGGAACGGCCTACCGCATGGATCACGTGCCGCTTCCCCTGAAGAAAGTCGTAGAGCCACCTGAAGGTGTGCTTTCAGATGAGGAAATCCTGCGAAGAATCCTTGCAGAAGTCAAGAAGCTGAAGCAGAGCCGGCGGCGGGAGGTGTCATAAGGTGGAGCTACTGGTAAAGAATGGTTTCGTCTACGACCCGGCCAACGGAGTCAACGGGGACAAGATGGAGATTGCAGTCAGGGACGGCAAAATTGTTGCCAGAGTCAACGAGCGTAAGGCCAAGAAGATTGATGCTTCTGGTATGATTGTTATGCCTGGCGGCGTGGACATTCACAGCCACATTGCCGGGTCCGAAGTGAACACAGGCCGCGAACTGAGACCTGAAGACCACTTCAGAGACTTTGAACGCAAAACGCCTGTAACACGGTCCGGTGTGGGGCGTTCCATTCCGTCCACTTTCACAACTGGGTACCGGTATTCACGTATGGGTTACACGACGGTGATGAATCCTTCGATGCCACCCTTGGAGGCCAAGCACACCCATGAAGAGTTGAATGACACGCCAATGGTTGACAAGGCTTCGTATCCGCTTCTGGGTGACTGGTGGCTCGTGCTCGAATACCTGAGCCAAGGCAGGACAGAGGAACTTGCTGAACACGTCGCGTGGATGATAACAGCAACGAAGGGGTACGCCATAAAAATCGTCAACCCCGGCGGACTGGAGGCATGGGGCTTCGGCAACAATATCCACAGCTTGGATGAACAGGTTCCGAACTTCTGCGTAACGCCTCGCGAAATAATACGTGGACTGTGCAAGGTCAACAAGCTCTTGAACCTGCCTCACACGATTCACGTTCACACCAACAACCTCGGACAACCCGGAAACTACGCAACTACCTTGGAAACTATGGACTGCGTCAAGGACCTAGCCGTCCAAGACAAGCCTGCTATACACGTCACGCACTGCCAGTTCAGCGCCTTCAAAGGCGACGGCTGGCGAACTCTAAGGTCGGGAGCAGAGGAGATAGCGAACTACGTTAACTGCCACTCGCATGTTACGTTAGACATGGGGCAGGTGATTTTCACTGACACGACGACTATGACGGCTGATGGGCCTTTCCAATATGATCTTTACGGGCTTACGGGAAACAAGTGGGCGAACCACGATGTAGAAACCGAAACCAGCTCGGGAATCGTGCCTTTCCGCTACCGACGCAAGAGCTATGTCCACGCCGTTCAATGGTCCATAGGCCTTGAACTGGCGCTGCTAATCAAAGACCCATGGAAAATCCTCATGGCCACGGACCATCCTAACGCAGGGCCTTTCACGTCCTATCCGAGGATAATTGCGTGGCTGACAAGTAAGAAGGCCAGAGAAGCCACCATGAAACGGATCAACCCGCGAGCAAGAAGCCGAAGCCTCCTACCATCAATAGACCGCGAACTAGACTTCTACGAACTCGCCATCGTGACGAGGGCGGGACAAGCTCGCGCTCTGGGCCTCAGAAGCAAGGGCCACCTTGGCATAGGGGCAGACGCAGACGTAGCCATCTACAACGTGAATCCCAAGGAAACTGATCCTTCGGTGAAGTACAAGACAGTGCGGAAGGCTTTCAGGAAGGCAGCCTATACGATAAAGGACGGGAACGTGGTCGTCAAGAACGGCGAAGTCGTGAAGCAGGTGGGCGGCGCCACGATGTGGCTTGACGTGCAGACCTCTCACCCGCTGAAGGTAACCGACGACATGAAAGCAAGATTCAGACAGTATTGGACAGTCGAATACGAAAACTACCCAGTCACCGATCACTACGTTGAAACCTCGCGTCCGATAGCCGTGAAGGCAGGCGTCTGAATGATAACCCTCCGGCCCCTCAGAGAATTCAGACTGCCAATAATCGCCGACTGCATAAGTCCCGACGTTTTTCAGAGCAAAGCATACAAGGAGATAGAGGCGCTCCAGGTCTGGGAGGGAAACAAGCAGCGAAAACTCGGCGAACTCTTCAAAGTTGAAGAAGCTCAGCCCGAAGGCACAACCATAACCATCAACGCGGACGTAAGCCATGTTCGGCAGATAGGCAAAGGAATGACAAGCGGCGAGATAGCCGTCAACGGCAACTTAGGCATGCATCTGGGTGAAGAAATGAAGGGCGGCAAGATAACCGTGCACGGTAACGTGGGCGGCTGGGCTGGTTCGATGATGAGAGGCGGAACTATTGAGGTTTATGGCGATGTTGGCGACTATTTGGGCGCGCCTCCTCGGGGAAGCACTGAAGGCATGCACGGAGGACGCATAGTCGTGCACGGCAACGTTGGCAACGAAGCAGGCGCCCACATGAAGCGAGGCCTGATCAAAATCCTTGGCAACGCCGGACAATTCGTGGGTTTCCGTATGCGCGATGGCACGGTCTACGTTCAAGGAGGCTGTGAAAGCCGTGCTGGGGCCTGTATCGTCGGCGGCAAGGTAGTCGTCAACGGGGTCATCGAGTCCGTTCTCCCAGCTTTCACGATTGACAGCATAAAACCCAAGGTCAAGGTCGACGAGGACGAGACCGTGCAAGGGCCATTTTATGTTCTTCTAGGCGACCTATCCGAAAACGGAAACGGCAAGCTTTATGTCTCCAAAGAGAAGAATCCACACCTGAGCCAATACGAAAGATTTCTCTGAAAAAGGAGAAGACGTGTTTGACGAAAGCCATTAGCGTGAACCACCTCGCATGGAAGCTTCTCCAAGGACTGTGTGAGGATCCTGCACTTTACGGAATCAAGGTCACGAAGGCAAGCGGAGCAACTATCGTGGATGCTGGAATAGGGGCGAAGGGAGGCTTCGGGGCAGGAAGGCTCATTACAGAAATCTGCATGGGCGGATGCGGACACGCAGAGATAACCTGCAAAACCTATGGAAGCCTAGAACTTCCATCAATATTCATCTACACTGACCACCCAGTCATCGCCACGCTAGGCTCGCAGTACGCTGGTTGGCAAATAAGCGAGGACGGCTATTTCGCCATAGGCTCAGGTCCAGCGAGAGCACTGGCTCAGAAACCTAGAGAGATATATCAAGAAATCGGCTATAGGGACGATTCTGACAAGGCCATCGTGGTCTTAGAGACAGACAAGCACCCAACGGCCAAACTCATAGAGCGTTTCGCGCGAGACTGTGGAATCCCAGCCGAGAACTTGGCAATAATCCTGACTCCGACTACGAGCATCGCAGGCGCCACACAGGTGGCAGGAAGGATAGTTGAAACAGGTATTCATAAGCTCAGAAAGCTAGGGCTTGACCCCAACGTCATCTTGTATGCGTGGGGTTGCGCTCCCATACCGCCTGCACATCCCAAGTTTGCGCACGCCATGGCCAGAACGAACGACGCTATCCTCTACGGCGGAACTACTCACTACGTTGTCAGCCACGACAATGAAAAAGAGCTGAGGAAAATCGTAGACAAGGCACCTTCAAAGGCCTCCAAAGACTACGGGAGGCCCTTCATCGAAATCCTTAAAGAGGCAAAAATGGACTTCTACAAGATCGACCCAAACCTATTCGCACCAGCCATTCTAACCGTCAGCAACATAAGGACAGGCGCTACTTTCGGAAGCGGAGAACTGAACGAAGCAGCTTTGGCAAGATCGTTTGATCTAGCTGGGATTTGAAGGTTCAATCTTCTCTGCTGCACGGTCATTGTCCGTCTTCTCAATGCTGCTTCGGGAGTAGAAGAATGTGTTGATGAACGTTCTCAAGGTGGGAACCAGAATGGCCATTATGATGCCTATGATGAAGATTTCGGCCCACGCCTTAGGCATGACGAAAGGAATCATTGAGACCAGCGAAAACCCATATGCGATCTGGATTACGTAAGCAAAGTACAGCACGGTGTATAGGGCTTCAGGAACGTATGCCAACAACGTTAGGGGCAGAGCCAAGGCAGTGCGTCGGGGGATGCTTCCTATTTTCAGCCTTTTATAAAGGAAGCCTGCTGCCAAACCGGTCATCGCTTTGCCAAGGGGAACTCCTAGGAGCGATAGAAGGCCTAGGTTGCCCGCAACGTAGCCGAAGTGATAGCCAGCGTATATGCCACTGAGAAAGCCAACCAATGCCCCTACTTGGGCACCGCCAAAGACAGCAGCCACGAAAGTCGCTACATGCGAAAAGTCAGGTGCTACAATTCCCATTCCTGGAATCACCAGAAACGGAGGCAGGAATGTCAAAGAAGCACCTGAGAGAACAGTGCCCAAGCTGCTCATTACTGCGATGAATGCGATCTGTTTGGTGTTCAATGCATCTGCAACCTGTCTGGGTGGGCATGTCGTTGTTCTAGCTATTTAAGAGTAGCTACTCATAAAAGGGTAGAAGGTTGAAAGATAAATACGGCTTTCAGCTATCTTTCTACCGGGAGAACCATTGTCTGACCTCGTGAAGCTGTCTTCGAAGAACGTGAAACGATGGCTTGAAGATGAAACTGGCTCGGTTTTTGTTCCCGTTCACGCCAAGGCCCAAAAGCTCGTCGGTGAAATGAGCAAGGAGCTTGATGGCCTTCGGGATTCGTGCAAAATGCTGTTGGATAACAGCGGAAAAGAGATTGAGAAGAGAAACGAGAAGACCTTCAAGAGAGCTCGGGCGTTGAACAAGTTGGCGCGCCTCTTTCTTGAAAGGGTACAGCACGTCAAGATTCCAGAAGTCGTCTCGTATAACAGCTTTCATGAATTAGTTCAGGAGATGCAGAAGGTGCTTCTAGTTATTGAGGTTGACATTAGAAACTGGTTTCCGAGAATCTCTCCCTTCTTCATACTCGACCGAAGAAGATTCCTAACCGTCTTTGAGAGAAACAAGGAAACAGCAAAAGAGCTTAACAGTTTTCTAACGAAGGAATACGTTAAGACCAAGACGCTAGAAGAAACTCTTCAGCTTGCAGACAAGCTTCTGACTCTTGAACAGCAGTCGGCCGCGTGTCAAGAGCAGAAAGGAAAGGCCGAAGGCGGAAAACGTTCGATTGAAGGAGAGATTACCGAGACGCAGCAAGAGGTCACTGCCCTAAGAAGCAAGGGTGGCCTAAGCCAGCTGACACAGATCAATGCCGAAATAGATGCTTTGTGCATGGAACTGAAACATGATCTGCAGCATCTTCAGAAGCCTTTCGTGAAGCTTCAATCGTTGGCGCTTCACGGTGGAGGCAGTGGCTTGGTGCAGGACGAATCTGCCAAGCTGAACCAGTACTTGGAAGACCTGTTTGAAGCTTTCGCAGCAGAAGCAACAGGCTACCCCGTGCTGAAGGCCATACTTGAAAAGCTTGAAAGCTCAATGCCTGACAAGCTGAACCTGAAACCTGAAAAAGAGCGAAAAGCAAGACAAGCCATAGACAGCATCTTCAAACAGAACTCGCTGGCAAGCCTCCACCAGAAATGCGCTGAAGCGTCAACCCGGAAAAAGCAGCTTTCAGCCTCGGCAGAAGTCACAGCCATCCAAGCAGACCTGTCAAAGCTTCAAGAACGCATCGAAACGCTGGAAAGAAAAAAGAAGGTTGCAGAATCGGAGGCAACAGTGGCAGAAAGAGCCTATAACGAAGCAATGGAAAAAATCCGCAACACGAAGAGCGGAATAGAGAAGAACGTTTCTGGTTTCATGGGCAAGAAGATCCACGTTGAATAGGTCAGAGGCGCATCCGTTGAAGCATACTCTGGCTCAGATCGTGAGGTGCGCCTTGGAGACCGACTGCAACGGTTTCAACCAACTTGTCGAAGAAGCAACGCGCCTACTTTCTGCAGAAGATGGGCATATCGGCAACCTTGACGTGACAGGAAGGCTTATCAAGGCAGAACCACAAGGCCACGCAATCATAATCGGCGATCTGCACGGCGACTTAGAAAGTCTAGTCGACATCCTGAAGGACAGCAACTTCCAGGAAAAAATGAGCCAGAACCACGACAACACCATGATCTTTCTTGGAGACTATGGAGACCGCGGAGCCTACTCAGCAGAAGTCTATTACGTCGTGCTTAAGTTGAAGCTCCTCTATCCTGAGCAGGTCGTATTGATGCGTGGAAACCATGAACAGTTTTGGGTTCACGGAGGTCAGGACGACCTTGCACCTTCGCCACATGACATGCCTCTGCAGTTTCAAGCGAGATTCGGCGAAAAATGGAATGAAACATACGGCAAGGTTCGAAATCTATTTGAATATCTCTATAGCGCGTTGCTTGTTGAAGAACGCTATTTGATGATTCATGGCGGCCTGCCGGAGAAAGCGAGCAAAGCTGAAGACTTGGCATACGCGCATACTTCGTATCCAAAAGAGAAGCTTCTCGAAGACATGCTGTGGAGCGACCCAGAAGAAACGATCAACAGTGTATGCGCATCACCTAGAGGAGCCGGAAAGCTGTTCGGCAAAAACGTTACGGACAAGGTGCTCGGAAGGTTCGGCGTCAAGATTCTGATAAGGGGGCATGAGCCTTGCGAGGAAGGCTACAAAATCAATCACGGCGGCAAAGTCCTAACGTTGTTCTCACGCAAAGGCCCTCCTTACTTCAACACTCATGGAGCATATTTAGAAGTGGATCTTTTGAAGAAGTTCGAAAACGCAGAGCAACTAGTTCCGTATGTTCACAAGTTCTAGGGGCAACTTCTTGCACAGAAACTTTAAGAACGTACTTTGCTAGCACTTCTAGCAGGGCTCTGTGCAAGGAAGGTTGGGTTTTTGAAGATTGGGATTGTGACGAGGAATCGAGATTCTTGGAGTTCCACTCAGCTTCAAGACGCTTTAGCCAGAAAAGGCATTCAACATGTGTGCTTCAGCTTCCCGCAGTTGACCGCACGCGTTGGATGCAAGCCCTGCATAAGCCTTGGCAAGACTGGTTTGCTGAATGAGCTGGAGGCTTTGCTGGTTCGCCCTATTGGACGCGGCTCGTTAGAGGAGCTCGTTTTCAGGATGGACCTGCTGTATAGGCTTCAGCGCCTTGGCATGTACGTGGTCAATCCGCCTGAGGCGATTGAGCACTGCGTGGACAAATATGACATTCTTGCCATCCTGGAAGAGAACGGCGTTCCCGTGCCGCGAACCGCAGTCACCGAGAACGTTGCCTCAGCCCTCAAAGCCTTCGACGAGCTTGGCGGCGATGTGGTGGTCAAGCCGATTTTCGGCTCTCGAGGAATAGGTGCCACGCGGATCAAGGACACCGAGGTTGCCTCCACGGTCTTCAGAGCTATAACCTTCTACCACGGAGTCGTTTACCTTCAGGAGTTCGTGGAGCACGGTTTCAGCGACATCCGCGCCTTCATCGTGGGCGAGCGCGTGGTCGCTGCCATGAGACGCGTGGCAGAAGACTGGAAAACCAACTACAGTCAAGGAGCACGGCCTGAGCCAATCAAGCTCGAGCATGCACTCGAAGATCTGGCCGTCAAGTCTGCGAGGCTCATTGAATGCAAGATTGCTGGAGTGGACATTCTCGAAAGCTCCAAAGGCCCTGTTGTAGTTGAGGTCAACAGCCAGCCTGGATGGAAAGGTCTTCAATCAGTCACGAAAAACATAATTGCCGATGAAGTAGTCGGCTTCGTAATGTCCGAGTTGAAGGAATAAGGCGGCTCGTGAGATGCGTGAAGTTGAGATCTTGAGGATTGACGTCTCAGCAAAGAAGGCTCAGGTGATGAAAGATAATGTTGCAGAGGAAAAGCCGCTTTTCGTTTTCCTTAACGAGGTTCATTACGTGACCATATCGTGTTCGCCTTCTAATCTGGAAGACCTGGTTGTTGGCCGTCTGCTTTCCGAGGGCATAATAGAAACCGTTAGTGAAATCGAGAAACTAGACTTGGAGGATGAAACTTGTCACGTCAAGATCAAGGACGGTGTTAACGCGGACAAGTGGGCTAGGCTTCTAAGAGAGAATTCGCGCGTGATTCCCTCTTTGCGTGGGAACCTGTCTCCCTACTGTCATGAAGTAAGTCTCGGCAAAGTCGAATCTGGGCTAGCGGTCAGAGCTGAAACGATCTTGAATTGCGTCGGTCGCTTGGACTCCATGGCTGAAACGTTCATAAGAACAGGTGGAGTGCACATTGCCGC
>CAZUFK010000008.1:0-1284 GCA_964619695.1 uncultured Candidatus Bathyarchaeia archaeon | reverse complement strand
GCTTGGACTCCATGGCTGAAACGTTCATAAGAACAGGTGGAGTGCACATTGCCGCGATGAAAGAGACTGACTTCAGTGAGTGTTTTCTTGCTCTAAGTGGTAGGCTGACGGGTGACATCGTCCGCAAGGCCGCAAGAGTCGCTATCCCCGTCGCCGCTTCTTTGGCTGCAGCGGTTGATTCTGGCATTGACGCTGCAAAGGAGGCTGGCTTGACGTTGGTGGGTTTTGTGAGAGGAGGCGGGATGAACGTCTATGTCTCTCCAGAGAGGATTCTCGCGTAAGGATCGTCTGCCTTTAGCGGAAAGGCCTTCTCTTTTCCGTTCGATTCGATGATGCGGTCCACGTTGCTGGTGAGGATTCCTACCAAGTGCGCTTCGACTTTGCCGCGTTTGAGGGTTCTTTCCGCCTTGCTCTTGGCCTCCGGACTCACAGCGGCTAGGATAGTGCCGGTGGAAGACATTGACAGCACTTGTTCCTCTGAAAGGCGAAGATACTTCTGCAACGTGCGCACTTGCTCTGGGATCGGGAGTTTTCCCGCGTGTATTTTAAAGCCCACGTCGGAGGCCTCCGCTATCTCGTTTAGCGCCGCCACGACGCCTCCTTCAGTTGCGTCATGCATGGCGTGAACGCCTTCTAACTCGGCAAGGAGTAAGGCCTCTTTCACACAGCTCTGCATGTAGACCAGCTTTGAGAGTTCCCGTGTCCCTTGAAGGCCGAACAACTCCTCAGCCAAGTTCCTTTGGGTCAAAGCGAAGTTGATCACGGTCTCCATTCCTATCGGCTTGATGCAATAAAGGTAGTCTCCGCTTCTGGCGTTGCCAGGAGTCTTCAGTCTTTCGCGGTCCACGGTACCGTAGGCCGTGCAGACGCCAACAACGGTTGAGAGGCCCTGATAAGTCCCAGTGTGACCGGTCACGATGGCCATGTTAAGGCCGTTAGCTGCTTCGCACGTTTGCTCCATTAGTTTCTGGAAGACTTGCGGCTCGGTTGACACCGGTCCAAGAAGGTTTATCGTGCCGAATTCGGGTCTGGCTCCGAACAGTGCCACGTCCGAAGCAGCATAGTGCACCAGAAGCCACCCAAACCATTCTTCGGGAACGCCTATGCATGGATCCGTAGAGACGACGACGTACTTGTCTCCTATGAGATGCACGCCTGAATCATAGCCTGGCATCGGTGGGACAGGGACTCGAGAATCCTTTCTTATGCAGCTCAGCAGTTTCTTCAGATCTTCAGTGCCAAGCTTTCCCATTGCTCACGCATTCCTGGTTGTTTTCCTAGCAG
>CAZUFK010000007.1:0-36122 GCA_964619695.1 uncultured Candidatus Bathyarchaeia archaeon | reverse complement strand
GTCATCTAGGACTTCGAGCAGGTGGCTTATGGTTGTGGAGGTCAGTTCGTGTCTCAGCGGCAGGAATAGTGGCGGTGGAAGATAGTCCTGTGGCGGCTTCGAAGGCGGCGGTGGCTCCTCAAGCTTCAGCAAGAGCTTGGACTTCATCAAGTATATGAGTGCCGAGGAATCAAGCGCAACGCCTGAAGCTCTGAAGTCTACGTGTCCAGTCTTGTCCATCTCCCTCAGAAAGGAGGCAAGCAGGTACGCGATGTTAATGTTCCAAGGCGTAAGCTTCTCAAGCTTGTTGAATTCGAAGAGAATGTTCCATGGAGGAAGCAAGTAAAATGGCTTCCTGAGCGCAGGTGTAGTCATTGACTCTGTGCCTCCAAGAACTTCGCAGAGACAACGTTGGACACGCCATTGCGTCCGTAGACGCCGTAGACTCTCTGCGCCTTGTTCACCATTTCAGGCTTTAACGTAATGACTATGAACTGAGTTCTTTCTGACTCCTCCAGCAGAAGATCAGCCAACTTCGAAACGTGGAAGGCATCTAGGTGCGCGTCTATCTCGTCCAACACGTAGAATGACGCGGGAGTGAATTCCTTCAGGGCGAATAGGAAGGCTACTGCGGAGACTGAGCGTTCGCCGCCGCTGGCTCCAGACACGACTATTGAAGGCTTGTTGAGGAACTGGACAATCATGTCGATGCCACCTGAGAAGGGCTCATCAATGCTTTCTAGCTTCAGCGCGGCGTTTCCGCCTCCTGTGACCTTTGAGAAGTACTTCTGCAGATTCACGTTGATTTTGTCGAAGGCTTCCATGAACACGTTGCGTTTCTTAAGCTCAATCTCGTCCATGAACTGTACTATGGCTTGCTTTTCCTTTTCAAGCTCATTCATTCTCAAAGAGAGTTCCTTGTAGCGTGAAATCTGCTCGGCGTAGTGTGACAGGGCAAGTTGGTTTACGGCGCCTATTCTTTCGAGTTCAAGCTGCATCATTTTCATTGATGTTTCTGCATCTTCAACCTGTTTCATCGTGACCTCTAGTGGCTGTTCGATGCCGAGTTGTCGGAGCTGGTTGCGGTACTGGTTCAGCTGTATGAAAGAGGTTTGGATGCTTAGTTGAAGCTGGTTCAGTAAGCGGTCGGCCTGCTCGTATTCTGGGTCAAGTTTGCGCAGTTCTCGGTCTATTTCGTCGATCTGGCCGGTGAACTTCTTGGCCTCTTCTCTTGCTGAGAAAACGTTCTTCGAAAGCTCAATCCGGTTCTTCTCAAGCTCCGCTAACTCTATTATCAATGATTCTTTCTCTTTCAGGGCGTCTTCGACCTCTTTTTCTACTCTGCGCAGCTGTTGCTCAACTTTGGCCAGCTGGATTTTTGCGTTCTGATAACCGACGCGCAGGACATTGTCAAACTGGGATTGGAGTGTGGAAACTCGCGTCTGGATTGAGCCATGTTTCTGTCTTAGGGTTATGATTTCTTCGGCGATTTTTTCTCGTTTGACTTCCATTTCTTGGATGTTTGTGGGATCGGTTTTACGTCTCAGTGAGGCTAGTTCGGCTTGGAATTTGCGCATTTCTTTTTGGATGGTGCTTCTTTCAGCCCTGTGGACCCACATTTTCGATTTTTCGGCCTCAACTTCCTTTGTGAGCTTTGTGATGTTGTGGTCTGCTCGCTTGACGTTGGTTTTTGTTCTTCTGGCGCTTCTCTTGACTCTGACTAGCTCTTTGTCTAGGGTGGCTATGGCTTCTGAGAGACGCGTGATTTCAACATGGGTTCGGTCTATTTCTTCGGCGTAGGTTGTTATGTCGTTGCCTCGTTTTGAGAGGTGCTGTTGTAGTGCGCTTACGGCTTCGTCGAGGCTCTTGATGGCCTGTTCGCTTGGTATGATGGTTGAGAAGTCTATAGGTGCACGGTAGTAGCCGCTTTCGAAGCCACCACCTTCGTATAGGTCGCCGTTTACAGTCACTGAACGGTAGCCTTCGTTGGACAAGGCGAAGGCTGCTCTGTCGTCTGACACGATTAGCGTGTCGCCGAAGACGAAATGTACGGCAGGTTCGTACTGCTTTTCGTATTTCAAGAAGAGGGGTGCTATGCCCTTGATGCCTTCTTTTTCAGGAATCACCAATTGCTTTCGGCTTAATGCGCCTTCGAGAGGAATTATCTTTATTCTACCCAGCTTCATTCTTCTCAAAGTTCCTGTGCAGGCGAAGGCTGAGTCGAAGTCTTTCACGACTAAGGCGTCAAGCCAGCCTGACGCTGCAGCTTCGATAGCATGCTGATAGGATCTGTCGATTTTGATCAGGTTTCGCAGGCGACCGTAGACGCCTGGAATGACGCTCAGCTCGCCTAGCTCCTCGATGCTTCTAAGGGCCTTTTCTTCAGCGGCCACGGTTTCTGCAAGTTCTCTCTGCGTGACGAACTCGACAACGGCTTCGCGTGCGGAGTCTGCGATTTTTCCTGCCTCGGTGATCTCCAGTCCTACGGCTTCCTTTTGTGCAATTTTGCGTTCGAGCGTGCGTTCTAGGTTCTTCAGTTGTTCCTTCTGGTCTTTCTGCATCTTTTCGAGTTCGGTGACTGATTTTTCGAGTTCAGCGAGTTGTGTTGAGAATCTTTCTTTTCGGTTGCTGAGGTCTTTGAGTCTTCGTGTGCGGATGCTGATGGCTGTTTGGCTTTTCACGTATTCGGACCTTAGGAAGGTTAGTCTTTTGTAGTGGCTGTCAAGCTGTAGTTCGAGTTCGCGGAGCTTCTTGCTGTTTTCGCCTACTGTGTCCCACAGGTGGGCAGCTTCGGAGGCCAGAGTGTCGTGTTCAGCCTGCAGTGTGGCTATTTGGTTGGCCATCGTGTCGTGTTCGATTCTGTGCTGTTTGATCTTTGTGCGGTTTTCGTGGATTTCGTTTCGGATGGACCGGTATTGTTGTGAGTCGTTTTCTCTGATTCGTTTTAGGCCTTCGAGGCTTATTTTTCCGGAGCTTATCTTGGTTGTTAACTCGGTCAGTCTTGAGCGCATTTCGCCGATTTTTATCTGGACCTTTAGTACTTGTGAGCCACCTTCCTCGACAATCTCCGAACTCAGCTTTCGCCACTGGCCTTCGACGGCTATTCTTTTCATTCGCTGGATGTCGCGCAGTTGTCTTATCTTTTCAAGCTGGCTTCTGGCCTTGTCAGCGTGAGCTGAGGTCTCCTCGATCCTTTTCTGCACATGCGCCATGTCGTTCGAAATCTTGACTGTTTCGAACCTTTTGGTTTCTTCTTGGATGAAGCTGTATCTTAGCAGTTCGTTGCGTTCTCTCTCTAGGTCGTCTAGTCTTTTTTGGACTTCGTCTATTCTGCCCATGGCTGTTCGTATGGATATGTCGGCTGTTCGCAGTTTGTCTTCAGCACCTGCTTTTTCAAGGTCGTATTGCCCAATTCCGATCAGGTCCTCGATGATCTTTCTACGCTCCATCAGCGCCATGTCGGTTAGGCGTGTTATCGTACCCTGCAGGATTATGTTTTGGCTTGTAGAGCTGATTCCAGCCATTGAGAGGATTTCCAGAATGTGGGTTCTTGAGATTCGTCGCCCGTTGAGACGGTAAACGCTTTGGCCGTTTCTGTAGACTTCGCGGGACACAGTAACCGTAGTGGTGTCTACGGGCATGCGGCCGTCAGCGTTGTCGAATTGGATTATTACTTTGGCCATTTTGGCTCTTTCTAGGCCGGCTGTTTCTGAGCCGTGGAAGATTAGTTTGGCGGCGTTTTCGGCTCGGAGCCTTCTTGTGCTGAGTTCGCCGAGGGCGAATAGGAGTGCGTCTAGGATGTTAGTTTTTCCGCTTCCGTTGGGGCCTGTGACGACGGTGAAGCCCTTATCTAGGACTACTTTAACGACTTGCGGTCCGAATGACTTGAAGCCTTTGAGCTCTATCTTCTTGATGTAGGGCATTCAGTCTGCGCCTTCGCCCTTCGCGGAGACAGATACGGATTATCTAGTTAAAGACAGTTCTGTAACAATTTTCTATTAAGATTATTGCACTGTGAGACGTTAAAACGGTTGCGTGGTCTTCCGTTGTTTCTGGGTTTTCGAAGAGTGTTTCGCGGTCATTTTCTTCACGAAGTCTTTCAGTGGCTTGTCTTCGCCGTAAACGAGCAAGTAGCCATCGTTTTGCGCCTTGTAGGCGAGTCCGAGTTCGGTTGCTATGGTTTTCAGCGTCTCAAGAGGCAACTCATCAGTCGGTTTGACGCGAATCCACTTGTGTTCTCTCGGAAGGCCTAGAACGAATCTGGTTTGATCTTCGGGTTCGTCAGGGGTTTTGCTTGCCTTGCTTAGTTTTCTGAGCCATTCGTCGGCGTATTCTGTTCCGAAGTGTTTTTCGCCTTCGGTGATTAGGAAGGATTCGATGTTTGCGAGGTGTGTTTCGATGTTTCTAGTTGTGTCTTCTGGGCTTGTTTCTGCTTTGGAGATTCCGATCAATGTTTTGGCTGTTTTCAGGTCGTTCATTATCTTTTCTAGGATTGTCACTCCTCTTTTGCGGAGGTCGGCAATCATTTCCTCTTGAATCTTCCAGACAGCCAGATATCCCATGGAAGTGCCTTCTGATCTGGAGTGTCTAGACGAGCTGCATTATAAAGAAGTTACCTTCGTTTGGAAGGGAAGGCATGAGCTTCTGCCGTGTTGTTCTAGGGTTCTCACTTGTGCTTTCCGCAAAATCTTAACCCCTCATATATAGGTTGAACTTCAAACCTAAACTTTGGTTTCCCTGATGAGCAAACGTGAGTCCAACCTTGAGGAGATTCAAGGTCAAGAGAATTCTTGCATGCGGGATAAGACTTTACCCCAACCAACGAAAACGGAGAATGCGCGCGCTTAGCCTTATAACTCCAACATGACACTTGTGGAGAGCGCGATATGACATTTAAGCATAAAGAAAGAAGTAGTAAAAGAAGGAGGCAACTGTGGGATTTTTCAATTCCTATGAGGATGCTAAGCGTGCAGAGGCCTATGCTAGACTAGAGTTTCCTAGCACATACTATTTGGCATATAGGGATTTGCATGAAATCATTCTTGAGCATGTCAAAGGAAGAAAGGCGATTGATTTTGGGTGTGGTGCGGGACGTTCTACGAGGTTTTTGCAGAAGCTTGGATTCACCGCTATCGGGGTTGATATAGCAGAGAGTATGTTAGAGAAGGCCAGAGAGATTGATCCTGAAGGAGATTATCGCCTTATTGAAGAAGGCGACCTCAGCCAGTTTGAGGATAACGTGTACGATCTTGCACTGTCTGCATTCACATTTGACAACATACCCACGATAGAAAAGAAAGTCAAGAACCTTAGAGAAATCGGGCGCCTACTGAAAAGTGAGGGAAGGATAGTCAACCTAGTTTCATCACCTGAAATATACACACATGAATGGGCATCATTTTCCACTAAGGATTTTTCGGAGAACAGACAGGCAAAAAGCGGAGACAGAGTAAGGATAATTCAAACGGACTTGGAAGATAAAAGGCCAGTAGAGGATGTTGTTTGGACGGACGAGCATTATCAAGAGACCTTCAAGAGAGCTGGATTGGAACTAGTTAGAACCTACAAGCCGTTGGCAAAAGAGAGCGAGCCTTACAAATGGGTCAATGAAACAAGGATCGCACCCTGGGTTATTTACGTATTGAAAAGGAAGAAAAACGGAACCATTCCCACTAGCCAAAAACAAGCACGATGAATCACTCGTCCTTCCAGCTTCGCTGGTGCCCTTCTCTTAAGCGTTTGTCTTCTGTTGACTTGCCTCTTTCTAAGGCTAGCTACGCAGCCGTGACCACAGGCCCGTCCAGCGTGTCACAATGCGGCGGCATACGCTAACCTCCAGATGATCATCGTGACGCCTTTGGCTAAAAGACTAACGCCTTATCCATCGTTCCGATTGCCACGCTAGGAACGAGGAGGCTTGGATTTCATGCATGACGCTCTGTTTTCCTGTAGATGTGAATCACTATGGGGAGCGCTATGGCAAGATAGGCAACGTGGACTATCAGTCTGGCCCATTCTGCGCTGACGGTGTAGCCGAACAGTACCGCGAAGATTGAGCCAATTATGCCTTCGTGGTGGAATGGGTTGCCTTCTGGAATGCTTAGCGAGTATGCGGGCTGGGCCAGCCAGCCTGCGTTGAGGCCTGCTTTTTCGGTGTATTCCAGAAGCTCATGCGTGCCAGAACCAGTTAGGCCACCCGCGAGCAGGATTAACAAGATGCTGGTTAGGTAGAAGAACCTGTGCAGGTTGATCTTCACGCCTATAACGAAGATGGCGTAGGCCAGCAGAACGGCGGCGAACACTCCTGCGGCTGTGCCGATGAGTGTGCCTATCGCGTCAGTCGTAAGTAGTGGTGTTAAGAAAAGCACGGTTTCGAGGCCTTCTCTGAAGACGATAACAAAGCCTAAAAGTATGAAGCCGATGACCGTGCCTCGTGAAGTGATGGCTTCTACTCGCTTCTCCATTTCTTGCTTGATGTTCTTTCCTCTGGTGGCCATCCAGTATATCATGGTTGACAAAATGACTACGGCTACATATGCTGCCACGACCTCGAATAGCGGTTCGACCGCCTCCGGCAGACCGCTGTAAACGACCCATATCGCGGTTCCCATACCAAGGCTAGCAACCAACGCGGCAACCATCCCACACCACACGTAACGCCCCAAACCATGTCTGCCACTTCTGACCATGTAGGACAGTATTATTGCCGCTACCAAGGCAACTTCAAGCGCCTCTCTGAACGTTATGAGGAACTGGCCAAACACGTTACGGGCACCTCAGCTGATTCGCGGTTGTGCAGAGCCCGCATTCTTCGATGTCAATTGAAGGGTCGAAGGCCTTGTGCATCTTGCACAGCAGGCCTTTGGCGCGTATGGTTCTGCAGATTTCGCAGAACTTAGGAATGAACTCCTTGTGGGAAAGATTGCCCTCTGCCAAAGAAGAAGCCAGATTGCCTACCAGTCTTGCGATTTCGGCATCTTCTTCTAGGTTGAGTGCCTTGCCGCGCATTTTCCTCGCGTATAGGCTTATGGCAGGTTGGCTTAGACCAAGGAGTTTGGCTGCCTGTGCTTGGTTCAGATTGTGTTTTTTCATGAGTTGCTTGGAGGTCATGGCCCGTACAGCGGGCAACACACATTTCACGGCGACTTCACATGGGACCAGCATTTATGTTGCTTCCGGCTACTACTGTGTAGAAAGGCATAAATATACTTTATTACAATTGTAATATCGCTTTGAAGGTGAACGAACATGAATTGGCGAAACATCTCAGAAATCTCGAAAGACGTCTACTGGGTAGGCGTCAGAGACTGGAACCGAAAACTGTTTGATGCGCTTATCCCTCTTCCGAAAGGAACCACCTACAACGCCTACGTTGTGATTGGAACAAGCAAGAAGGCACTGATCGACACGGTGAACCCGGGCTTCGAAAAGGAGTTGGAAGAGAAAATCAGCAAGGTCGTGAACCCAGCGGACATTGACTATGTAATAATGAACCATGCGGAGCCTGATCACGCGGGCTCTATTCCGTGCATCATGTCAATAAACAGCAAGGCCATACTGGTTACCACGAGCAAGGGCGCGAAGATGGCTCAGATCTACTTCAAGGTGCCTGAGAACAGGATAAAAGTCGTTGCTGATGGAGACACTATTGATTTGGGCGGCAAGACGCTCAGGTTCATTGAGGCGCCGATGCTGCACTGGCCTGAAACCATGTTCACCTACCTGCAAGAAGACGGAATACTTTTCCCGTGCGACTTCTTTGGATCACACGTGGCCATGGGGCTTTATGACGACGAAGTGGACGATCTGCTGGTTCACGCTCAGAGGTATTTTGGCGAAATCATGATGCCTTTCAGAGTCATGGGCCAGAAGGCTCTGGAGAAGATCAAAGGCTTAGACACCAGAATCATCGCGCCCAGCCACGGACCGATCCACCGAAGCCCCCAGCGCATCCTCAACGCCTACAGGCAATGGACCAACGGCGAAACCAGACAGAAGGCCATAGTTGTCTATGCAACTATGTGGGGTAGCACGGAGAAGATGATCAAGCTGATGGTGGACACGCTGACCTCAGAAGGCATAGAGGCTGCTGTCTACAACTTGGCAGTGTCAGACATCGGCGACATCGCAAAAGACCTCGTCGATTCGCGAGCAATCGTTCTCGGCGCACCCACAGTGCTGACCGGCGCTCACCCACTGGCAGTGTATGCAGCTTACCTTGTGAAGGCGTTGAAACCTCCTGCGAAGTTTGGCGTGGTTCTCAGCTCCTACGGATGGGGTGGAGGTGCAATCAAGCATGTTCAGGAAGTGCTGGGCCAGACTAAAATGGAGGTCGCCGGAGCCATAGAAATAAACGGTCCACCGACAGAAAGTGACTTGGCGAAAATCGTCGAGTTGGGTAAGGCTCTTGCTAGAAAAATCAAGGAGGGAGCATAATGAGCGGTTCGACTGAAGACAAGAAGAGGTTGTTGAAAGAGATCATCAAGCAACTGCGTGAGGGCGTGCCTCCGCAAGAGGTCAAGGAAAAATTCAAACAGGTCATAGCGGACACAAGCGCCGAAGACATTGCGCGAATCGAACAGGAACTCGTCAAAGAAGGAATGCCGCGAGAGCAACTGCAAAAGCTCTGCGATGTCCATCTTGCGGTCTTCGGCGAACAGGTGCAGGAGCGGGAATTGTATCTGCCGCCTGGACACCCGATCAACATTCTCATGGAAGAACACAAGGCTATTCTTGAGCGTGCAGACAAGCTGAAGATCGCCGTAGGCCTAATTCAGGAGGCCTGCGATGTCGTCTACGTCGGAGATGCCCTCACCGAGCTAAAAAGCATAGTGAGAGATTTCGCGGATGCTGAGAAGCATTATCAACGTGAGGAGAACGTACTTTTCCCCACGATGGAGAGACATGGGATAACTGAGCCTCCGGCAATAATGTGGATGGAACACGACAGAATCAGAGAAACAAAGAAGAAACTCAACGGCCTGGTTGAAAGATGGAACAACATAGGCTTCCAAGACTTCAAAACACTGCTGGCTCCCATTGCAGAAGAGCTGTGTGAACTTTTGCCTGATCACTTCTTCAAGGAAAACAACATTCTCTTCCCGTCAGCACTTCAAGTGGTCACGCCTGCCGAGTGGGAGGACGTTAGGAAGGAGTTTGACGAGATAGGCTACTGCACGTTTACGCCTCAGCATGTGTTGGCTGAGCTGAAAATCGAAGGGAGCGGGAAGATGGAGACTGAGGCTGCTCGGGCGTCGGAGGGCGTTTTGTGGTTTGAGACGGGAAGCCTCACGAAAGAAGAGGCCGAAGCCATACTCGACACCATACCGCTTGATATATCGTTTGTTGACAGGAACGACAGCGTGAAATACTTCAACAAGGCTGACAAAAGAATCTTCGTGCGCACCAAAGCCGTCTTGGACAGAAAAGTGCAGATGTGCCACCCGCAGAAAAGCATCCACATAGTCAACAAGATCGTCGAAGCCTTCAAATCAGGCAAAAAAGACGTTGCCGAATTCTGGATCACAATGGATAACCGATTCGTTTACATACGGTTCTTCGCAGTCAGAGGCAAAGATGGAGAGTATCTGGGAGCTTTGGAAGTAGTTCAGGACATAACAGACATCAAGAAACTTGAAGGACAAAGGCGACTTCTCGACTGGGAAAACCAGTAGAGACTGATGCTGAGAAAAATGGGTACAGCTTGCTTCCGCAAGCTTAGTTTCATTACTTGCTGGCTTTCAATTCCTTAAGGCGTTCTTGGACTCCTGCAAGCTCGTTCTTGAGTTCTTCGATGTAGTTTTCCAGCTTCTCAATCTTCTCTGCTTTCGTCATGAAATGTCTCGCAAAGTGTCCATATCCGCGGTGGCCCATGCCGCAACCGCATCCGCCATGCTCGTGATGCTGTCCGCATCCACATTCTTCATGCATATTTTTCACCTTCGCCATTACTATCGAAAGCAAAGCATTTAAACTATCAAGTTAATAGCGAGGTAGTAGCTATGCCAAAAGAAACCAAACCCAAAACAAAGATGACCGAGCACATGCAAACCTGTCCCGTGAGGGGAATAATAGACGTCATCAGCAAGAAATGGGCCTTCCTCATAATAAACGCTCTCGGCAACAGCCAGAAGCTGAGATTCAACGGCTTGATGGCACAGCTTGCAGGAGTCAGTCCGAAAACGCTCTCAGACACGCTGAAGATCCTGGGGAAGGAAGGCCTCGTCAACAAGGAATCGTTTAACGAGATTCCACCACGGGTTGAGTATTCGCTAACGCAGGACGGAAGGGAACTCAGAAAGGCAATCATGCCGCTACTTCAATGGGCAGCCAAAAGAAGCAAAGCCACGGACGAGAAATGCGCCCTAAGATGCCAGCACAAAACCGAATAACACAATGGGGGCACGAACCTACTGCATGTCACGACGGCTGATTTGACAGGAAAAGACAGTTCGGCCACAGAAAACGGCACCGCAGGCTACACCGTTTGAGAACAAAAAGCCTGAGGCACAAGTGACCGCTTAGGAACCCAGTAGCGTCACCGGAACTCAATGATTCATTTAGCTACAACGCCTCATCTTCAGACTGCAAGGCGCTACGCGCAAAAGCTTAACTTATCTCAGCTGTTATCTTAATAGTGGACAGGGAGGAGACAGGAAATGGCCAGAAATGTTCGAGAGGTTTGGGCGAAGGTGTGCTATGATGTCTCCTCGTCCGCAAGCATGATCTTTGGGCCGTTGACGGATCTCTTCTTCTGGTTCATAGTGAGCTGCAGTCTTGCGGGTATGTATCCATTTATCTCGTTGTGGGTGGCGTGGACATTTCACATAGACCCTATGATCACCGTGTATGCTCCACTTGTGCCCTTCACCGCAGTGTGGTACTCGATCATAAGAAGACGCATCAAGAACTACTTGGCCTCGCTGCTAGCGCCTCAGAAGACGTACGATGTAGACTCGGCCGTCAAAACCTACGTGAAGTTGCTGGAAGAGCAAGAAAAAGAAAGGCAGAAAAAGAGCAACTGACGCAGGACAAACCGGTGTGAGCTATGGCGGCGTTCACGTCGGGTTGCTGAAGCCAACCTTGCTTCTGCATGTTCTCGCATAGAATAAGAAAGGCGGTTAGAAGCTAGACAAGTTCCATTGTATGGGAAAAGGTTTTTAGTGTAGTTGTTGTATTGGAGACTGCAAGTAGTTTAGAGTATACTGTGAGGAATGAATGAATGTCTGTATTTGCAGCACCAGGTGCATATGACCGTGCAATAACCGTGTTCTCTCCGGACGGGCGGCTTTTCCAAGTTGAGTACGCCATGGAGTTAGTCAACCGGGGAGCCACGATCTTGGGCATACGCTGCTCCGAAGGAGTAGTGTTGGGATCAGAAGAAAACGTTGAACCCCTCGAGGAGGCTGAGTATTCGTGGAAGATTTTCCGAGTTGACGATCACGTTGGAGCAGCCATAGTAGGTCTAAGCTCGGACGCACGCATACTCATAGACCAAGCACGCGTTAACGCTCAAAGCAACAAGCTGACTTACGACGAGCCTGTCGACGTGGAAGTGGTGACCAAGAGAATATCTGATGTTAAGCAGCTTTACACGCAACATGCAGGTGTAAGGCCTTTCGGCGTTTCGATAATCTTTGCTGGAGTCGACAAGACAGGAGGCCGAGTTTTCGGGACACACCCGAGCGGAACGTACCGGGGCTACAAGGCCACAGCACAGGGCGCAGGAAGAGACACGGTGCTAGCCATCATGAAAGAAGAACACCGCGACGACATGAAGCTCGAAGAAGTCATAAAACTCGCCGTCAAATGCCTGACCAAAGCACTCGAAGCACGGCAACTGCCGTCTAGGATAAAGATAGCCGTAATTCCCGCTGACACCAAGAAGATGGAAATGCTCAGCGACGAAAGGACAGAGGAGTACGTCAAGCAAGTAGGCTCCAGTAAGTGAAATAGGTAATGGGCGAAAAGTACACCACTGCACGCATAACGAAAGATAACGAGCACTTCGAGATTCTCGTTAAGCCTGAGAAGGCACTGGACTACCGCATGGGCAAGGTTGCCTCGATAACCGAGGCTTTGGTGAGTGAGACGATCTTTTCAGACGCAAACAAAGGCACAAAAGTGGGCGAAGAAAGCATACGCAAAGCCTTCGGCACTACTGACACGCTCAAAGTGGCCGAAAACATACTCAAGAACGGAACACTGCAGCTTACAACTGAACAGCGCAGAAAGATGGTGGAAGACAAGCGCAAGCAAATCATCGACTTCATAGCAAGACAGTGCGTCGACCCGAAGACGAACCTCCCGCATCCGCCTGCTCGCGTGGAGAACGCTCTCGAACAGGTGCGCTATTCAATTGATCCGTTTAAGTCGGTTGAAGAGCAGGCTAAGGAGATAATCAAGCTTTTGCGGGTCATTCTGCCTTTGAAGATGGAACAGGTCATCGTAGGCGTGAGCGTTCCTGCAGCTTACTCGGCGAGGGCCTACGGCGCAATAAAGGGTTTCGGCACGATCAAACGTGAAGAGTGGCATAGCGACGGCTCATGGTTCGGTGAAATAGAGATGCCAGCAGGCATGTACGCCCCATTCCTCGACAAACTTGGAAACGTAACAAAAGGAAACGGAGAAGCGAAGATAGTCGCATAGGAAAATATCATGGAAAATTGGAAAAGTTGAGGAGATGAGAATATGCCAGCGTTTTTCGAAAACAAGCAAGTTGTGACACCAGGAGATTTGTTAGCGGAAGGCGAATACGTGGCCGGCGAAAACTCTTACCTTGAAGGCGGCAAAATATTCGCTCAGCGCATAGGTCTGGTTGAATACGACAATAAACGTGTCAATGTCGTGGCACTGAAGGCCTTCTATGTGCCGAGAACTGGAGATGTGGTTATAGGAACGATTGTGGAGGTTGGTTTCACGGGCTGGGTCGTGGACATTAACGCCCCGTATCCAGCGCTGTTGAGGGCATCTGAGGTTTTGAACCGCCCGTTCAAGCCTCAGCAAGATGACCTGCCCCAGGTTCTCGACGCAGGAGATTTGATAGTGGCAAAGATAGACGCCTACGACAGAACGCACGACCCGCAATTGGCTGTCAGCGAACCAGGCCTTGGAAAGATCACGCGTGGACAGATACTGAGAGTGACGCCGACGAAGATTCCCCGGATAATAGGCCGCAAGGGTTCAATGGTTTCCATGATCAAGCAGGAAACAGGCTGCAACGTGATACTCGGGCTGAACGGCATCGTGCTTGTAACGGGGAAGACCTTGGAGGATGAGCAGTTGGCCAGCATGGCTATTCGCAAGATCGAAGACGAATCTCACACTAGCGGCCTAACGGACCGCATAACCCAGATGTTGAAAGAAGCAAAAGGAAAAAAGGAGGAAAAGAAAGTTGAATGATAAACCTGAGAAGTTGATAGACAAAAAGGGCTTGAGGCTAGACGGAAGAAAGTTTGACGAGCTGAGGCCACTCAAGCTTGAGGTAGGCACTCTGCCTAACGCCGACGGCTCCGCGTACATTGAACATGGAAAGAACAAGATTCTGGCCGCCGTGTATGGCCCAAGAGAGGCACACCCGAAACACATGGCGCTTCAGGACCGAACGGTTCTCAAATGCCGCTATCACATGGCGCCTTTCTCGGTTCAAGAACGCAAGTCGCCAGCGCCCTCAAGAAGAGAAGTGGAACTCTCAAAAGTGATCCGCGAATCCTTCGAACCCGCAGTTTTCGCTGAATACTACCCACGGACCATGATAGATGTTTTCATCGAGGTCTTGCAGGCTGACGGCGGAACGAGGTGTGCCGGCATAACGGTTGCCTCGCTGGCGTTGGCTGACGCAGGCATTCCGATGCGAGACTTGATCGTGGCTTGCGCGGCGGGCAAGGTCGACGATACGATAGTGCTGGATCTGGACGATACCGAGGACAAGCTGGGCGTGGCAGACGTCCCCGTGGCCTACATGCCAAGCCTGAACGCCGTTACGTTGCTGCAGATGGATGGAAAACTTTCGCATGACGAGTTTGAGACTGCTGTAAACCTTGCCCTTGATGGATGTAAAAAGATCTACGCAATGCAGAAAGAGGCATTGAAAAGCAAGTATGCAAACGTTAAGGAGGCTGAAGAGTAATGTCAGTAATCACGAAGGTAAAGAAGAAGGAAATCGAGCAGTTCATATCGAAAGACAAGCGCACAGACGGCAGAGAGCTGAACGACTACCGAGAGATAAGGATCGAACAAGGCCTCATCGAACGCGCCGAAGGCTCAGCAAGAGTACTTCTCGGCAAAACCGACGTGCTCGTTGGAACGAAGATTGAGAGCGGCGAACCATTCCCAGACACACCTAACGATGGTGTCTTGACGGTGAATGCTGAGCTTGCGCCAATCGCTTCGCCATCATTTGAAACAGGTCCGCCGGACGAGAACTCGGTTGAGCTTGCCAGAATCGTGGACAGAGGCATAAGAGAGTCCAAGATGATCGACACTGAAAAGCTGTGCATTGAACCGGGCAAGAAGGTCTTCGTCGTGTTCGTGGACATTTACGTGCTGAACCACGATGGGAACCTGATTGACGCGGCAGCTTTGGCAGCGGTGAGTGCCTTGATGAACACGAAGATGCCCAACTTCGACTACGAGGACGGCGAGGTGAAGATTAAGCCGGGCTACACGCAGTTGCCTATCAAGCAGCATCCGGTTACGGTGACGTGTGCGAAGTTCAATGATAAGCTGGTGGTTGACCCATGGCTTGAGGAAGAGCAGGCGATGGACGCAAGGATATCAATGGCATTAGACGACGATTTCAACATATGCGCTATTCAGAAGGGCGGCATGGGCTATTTTGAACCGAAACAAGTATTAGAAGCGGCAAAAATCGCTAAGGACAAGGTTAAGCAACTGCGCAAAAAGCTAGATTGGTGAGTGAGCTTTGGGACGAACCAAGAAAGTGGGGCCCACCCGAGGGCTGGGCGTCCGCTACGGAACCACGGTGCGGAAACGCTACTCTAAGATAGTCACCGAACTGAGAAAAAGCCACAGATGCCCGGCATGCGGTTTTCCGCGCGTCAAAAGACAAAGCGTAGGCGTGTGGAAGTGCGGGAAATGCGGGCACACTTACACGGGCGGAGCCTACACGCCGATGACGAAGCTGGCGGTGGTGGCAAAACGGGTGGCCAAAGGCACCCCGGCTGCAGAAGCATTGAAGACAGCGGCGCCGGAAGCACCAGAAACGCCGAAAGAAGCCGACTGAACGCCTTTCATCCCCACATCCCTAATATCCTCTTTTTGTAGACTCACGAGTCATTCGAGTATCCACATTTGGGTTTGTTGCTTGCTGTAGGACGTGAGTTGTTGAAGGCGCATGCCAGTGTACGCTTCAAGCTTCATTCAGGAAAGGAGCTGGACACGGTTTTCGAAGCGTTGGCTCCAGAGACGGGGGCTTCCACTGCAAGGGCCAAGGCTACGCTGGAGAAAGAAGGCAAGTCTCTTGTTTTGAGTGTAAAGGCACGAGACACGGTGGCTTTGCGCTCAGCGCTGAACGCCTATTTGAGATGGATAAACTCGATAGTGAACGTTCTGCAGGTTCTTGAAGTGCCGTAGCTCCACGCTTGCAGAATGCCAGCCCTGTGGGTGGCTGCTCGTTTACCCTTCTGCATAGAGGCTTTCGAGGAGTGTTCTAAAGCTTAATAGTTGAAGGGCAGAATGGGTTCGTGGGGATTGATGCGGCTTGAGCGTTCAGAAGCCCACTCGGGAATTGTCGATTGAGGAAACGTTGAGGTGGGCATTTGACCTCTACATGAGGAATTTTGTCTTGTTTCTCGCGCCTGTTTTGGTGGTCTCACTCATCGGAGGCGGGATCAGCATGGTCGTTAGCGACTATTTTGCGAGTATTCCGACGCTTGACCCTCTTGCGGGAGAGGCTGCGCTGGCTCAGGTTTGGGATGCGCTTGTGGCTTCATTGGCTGTTCTTGTCTTGCTGCTTCTGGCTTATTGGGTGATGGATTCGTTGGTGTTCGGCGTGTGTGTTAAGCTTGCTGCGGATTCAGTTGAAGGCGGCAGGGCGAGCCTTGGCGTGGCCTTCGGTTCTGCGTCGCGTAAGCTTGTCTCCTTGCTTGTGGCAACGTTTGTTGTCGGGATTATTGTGGTGTTTGGGCTGATGCTCTTGCTGGTGCCCGGCGTGATCTTTGCCGTAATGTTCTGTTTGGTGGTGCCTGTGATTCTGGTTGAGAACGTGGGTGCCTTGGACAGTCTTTCTCGCAGCAGGGCGCTCGTCAGGGGCAGGTGGCTGAACACTTTCGTCGTGTTTCTGGTGGTGCTTCTGATTGCTGGATTCGTGTCCTATGTTGGCATGTTGATTGGGACGCCTTTTGGGGTTTTCCACTGGATTGTAAGCGCAGTTCTGGATGCTTTTGCGACGCCGCTTGTTCTCATATTAATGGCTGTGCACTATTATTCTATGCGTGCGAGAGAGCAACCGCCTGTGCCTGCGCCTCCGCTTCCGCCCAGCTGAAGTCGAGTCCAGATAGGAGCTTTGAGCGAACAGGAAAAAGACTCCACGCATGCCTAGCACCTTTCGGACGCCCTCGCACTTTTTCCACGTCTATTGCGCTGTTTTTTGCTCAATAGACGATACCCCCTCCCCTGTTTCTTGCAGAGGCCTGTCGGGTTTTTTGACCCTTGGTAGGCACCCTAGCTCTTGGGCACCCCCTCCCTCTACCGTTTTTCAACATACTATTGACGCGATTTTCAACCAATACGAGGCCTATCCCCTAGGGTTTTTCGAGGATGCAGTTGTTCATGAATAGGCCCAATATCGACTGCTCAGTCTGCAACGTGAGGCGCATCTGAAGGGTTAAATATCGTTTGGTCGTGTGGTCTTGCGGTGGGCGTGGAAGGATGTCTTCAGATCCGGCAAGCGTTGGCGAGAATGTGTTGCCTCAGGCTCCTTCGATTCAGGGGTTGAGGTTTCGCCATTTCAGAGGCGACTCTGACTTTGCGGATATGATCGCCGTAATGGAGGGTATAAAGGAGGTTGACCATATCGATTTCACCGAGTCCGCTGAGGATCTGGCCCGCGAGTACAGGAACTTGACCAGCGTAGACTTGCACAGAGACGTTCTCTTTGCGGAGGTTGACGGCAGCCTTGTCGGCTTTACGAATCTGTACTGGGATAGAGACCCGAACGGCGTTTTGCTCTACCATCATTCTGTGTCGGTTCTGCCTCGCTGGCGGCGGAAAGGCCTGTGCAACGTGATGCTGAGGTACAACGAACAGAGACTGCGCGAGATCGCCAAGCAGCATCCCGCGGATGGGCCTCGCTTTTTCCAAGCCATGACGGAGGAAGGTGAGAGACACTGGGCTGGCACGCTGATCAGTGAAGGCTACAGGATATTTCGTTTTGGTCTAAGGATGGCGCGGCCGAACTTGGACGATATCCCCGGCTTTCCTTTGCCTGAAGGCGTCGAAGTGCGTCCTGTCAAGCCTGAGCACTACAAGGTGGTTATAGATGCGTGGAACGAGGCTTGCAAAGACATGCGCGGCCAGGTTCCCATATCGGACGAGATTCTGAAGGAGTTTCAGCAGTCGCCCGTGTTTCAGCCCTCGCTATGGCAGATAGCGTGGCACGGTGACCAAGTGATAGGCACGGTGCTCAACTGGGTTGACGAAAGAGAGAACGCTGAGCACCATCGCAAGCGTGGCCACTGCGAACTCATCTCGGTCCGCTCTCCATGGAGAGGAAAAGGCATAGCAAAGGCGTTGATTGCGCGGAGCTTCACGGTTCTGAAAGAGCGAGGCATGACCGAGGCGGCGCTGGGCGTGGATTCTGAGAACCCCAGCGGAGCAAGACAACTGTACGAAAAGATGGGGTTCAAAGTCGAGAAGCGAGTGACGTTCTTCAGAAAGCCGTTGTAGCGGTCCTGTCAGCTTTTCTCTTTGGCCAGCATTACTGCAGTTTCCAAGGCGACCTCGATGTTTCTTTTGAGCTCCGTCATCTTCGGCGAGGAAACGCGGTAGTATTCTATTGCGCCTCGATCTTTCGTTCTGAAGAGGATCAGGCTGGTGGGGTAGAAGTAGTGGCCAAACAGGTCTTTGGCGCGCAACGATTCCGTGTTGTCGCCTGAAGGCTGCTTCACATGCACGCGAATGAAGACCAGCTTTTTGCCGTGCTTTTCCGTCAGATCATCGGCTAGCTCGTTCAGTCTTGATGCTTGCCTCTTGCAGGCGGGGCAGTTGTCTCGGCAGATGGCAATGACATAGGCTTTTCCCATGTCAGACGCAAGAAGCCGCAAGACAGATTGGCCCTTCTTTTTCATTTGCTTCTCAAGGTCTGTGAATTCGACTTGGGTGACTGACATATGGTTCCATAAGCCACCAATGGTATTTAAGCAATCCCGAGACTTATTGCAGCTTTTGGGGTGATATGGCGACAGAGGCCGCATGTGGACGGGTCATCGGGCCTGTGATGTGTGGGCATAGTCTAATCAACGTAGAACACCTTCTTAGGCTTGGATTGTGCCCTAGCTACGTCGTGATCTTATGGTGAAAGCATGACAGAAAAACGTTGGTTGGTGCTTTGATGCAGGTCAGTAACAGCCGTTCGAGTGATGCTGAAGAGAAGCGCCCTTTGAGAAGGCTGTTTCTTCCCTCGCTGGTCGTCTCATATTTCGCCACAAGTCCAATCGGAATCGTGACCGGGCTTTTCCTGCTTAGTATGGCTGGGGATTTTTCTGTCTCCCGTGGAGTCATGGGGCAGATTAACACTCTCTCTTCAGCCGTTTCGGTTGTTTTTGCCTTGCTCATGGGTGTTTTGAGTGTTCGGTTCAAGCACAAGTCTTTGCTGTTGGCGGGTTTGGTGGCGCTAAGCGTTTCGGCTCTAGGCTGTTACCTTGCTTGGGATTTCAACTCGGTGTTTGCGGCGTATGCTCTGAGCGGCGTAGGCATTGCGATGGTTGGTCCGATGTGTATTGCGTTGGTGGGTGAACATCTCGCTTTGTCGAGGAGGGCGGGAGCGGTTGGCCAGATCGTGGCTGGCGGATCGTTGGCTTACCTGGTTGGAGCTCCGATTATGGGCGTGCTGGCAGGCTTCGGAGGCTGGCGCATGCCGCTTCTTGGATTCGTTATACCTTTCTCGCTGGTAAGCCTCCTGCTGGCCTTCGTCGGCGCGCCCTCAAAGCCCTCCGACAATGAAGCTTCGCGTGAGGAGCACACTTACGTGGAGGGCCTTCGAGAAATCGTGTCACACAGGTCACCCATCGGCTGCCTAATCGGCAACGTCTTACGCAACGCGGCGTTTGCGGCAGTCCTGTTCTATTCGGCAGCCTTCTTCATTGAACGCTTCGCCCTGCCGGAAGGAATTGCTTCGCTCGTGATCTTAGGCGCTGCACTGAGCTACACTCTGGGCAGCATCGCTAGCGGCCTACTTGTGAATAAGTACGGCAGAAAGCCTTCGACAGTCTTGACGGCACTGTTGGCAGGCTTGTTCACGGTATCGTACGCGTTTCTTCCTAACCTTTGGCTTTCCTTCGTGCTGCTTTCTGTGGCGAGCTGGTTCTCAGGCATGGTTGCTTCGTCGGCGAGCAGTCTGACTCTTGAGCAGGTCCCCGGATTCCGTGGCTCGATGATGTCGATGGGTTCGGCGGCCACAAGCCTAGGTTCGGTCGTGGGAGCGTCAGTGGGCGGAGTTGCACTCATCTACTTCGACTATGAGGTTCTAGGAAGCATTCTGGGCGGCATGGGCATAATATCAGCCGTGGTTTTTCAGCTTCTGACAACAGACCCCACACGCAATAAAGACAGCAAGCCTGAGACGAGCAGACCACAGGTCAGAACAGCAACTTACTGACAAGAAGCACGACGGACACTAGAACGATGGACTGCGAAACGAGTGTAATCCATTTCGGATTGTGTGTGGAGAGTTCCACTATTTCCTCTGCGAAGTGTCTTTCGTTTGTGTGTTCGTATTGACTGGAGAGCGTGTGGAGTCTTCTGAAGTTTCCGAAAACGTAGGCGTCGGCTGCGAATATAGTGAGCAAGAACGCTAGTAGCAGTGGTTGTTTGCCGACGAGCGCGAGCGTGAAGGCTGCGGCCATGAATGCTGCGCCAGCGGTGAGCAGTGTCATGGCGAATGATGTAGCTTTTGTGAGGCCAAGTGCCACGGTCAGCGTCCTGACGTTGCTGGCTTTGTCACTGAAGTAGTCTCGGGTTTCGGTGGGTATGATGATGGCGTACACGGTTATGGATTGGCCTGCGAGGAACAGGGCGAAAAGCGGATCGAGTTGCGAGGCGACTGTGAGGTAGACAAACGCTACGGGCAGTATGCTGAGCACAAGTGTCAGCGAGATCATGGCCAGCCATGAACGCGCTTTCAGTCTCAGCGGAGACACATTGTAGGCGAACGTCAAAAACAGCGCCCCAACCCACAAACACAGCAGAAGCACAGGCCTCGTCGCAAATAGCAGAAACGGAACAACCAAGGCCACGCCTATAGTCAGCTCAATGACCAACGCAGTCTTGAGAGCCCCCATGCCGAGTTGGTTTGTGGCCTCGACGAGGTACTGCTTGCGAGGCTCCTTCGAATCAAGTTCACGATCGCCGAGTGTATTCAGCTGAGCGCCGATGGCAGAAACAACCGTGATTATGAAGAATGACAGAATAGTTAGAGCGAGTGTCTGCGTGTTGAAGGCTGAACGGTCGAAGCCCCAAGCAAGCCCCATAGCCAGCGAACCAATATTGGCTGGCAGAAACTCGGGCCTCGAAACAGTCTTGAGCAACCCTAGCCTCTCAAGCATTGTCGAACACGCCAGAACCAACAATACTCAAAGCTAAAAGCATACTGTTAGAATTGCGAATAATGTGAAGGAATGGCCGCCCTGAATAGGTAATGTGGTTAAGCGGAATCCGCGATCAAGGCACATTCATTGGGAAAACCAAGCACTTTCTTTTCCTGGGGGTTGGGTTTATAGGGTGGATGTGTTTAGTTTCGTGCAATAATGGTGTTTGTGTATGAGTGGTGAGTTAGAAGGACTTCCGCCTCAGGTTCAGGAACGTTTACTCAGGCTTCAGCAGCTTCAGCAGACGCTCAACTCCGTGTTGGGCCAGAAGCAGCAGGTGGAGCTTGAAATCGCGGAAATCGATCAGGCTAATGGCGAGTTGCAGAAGCTCGGCGACGACGCAACAGTATACAAGGCAACAGGCTCGTTGATGATTAAGACGGAGAAGCCGAAGATAACCACCGAGCTGACCGAACGCAAAGACCTGCTAAGCACGCGTGTAACCATACTGACCAAGCAGGAAGAACGTCTCCGAAGTCAAATCAAAGAAGTGCAGACCAAGCTTCAACAGGACCTTAACCCCGTCACGCCACAGGCATAAGCCCAGAAGCACAGGCGGGCGAAAACGTTGGAAGACCTAGGCATACCAGAACTGACCAACGAACAGACTGAAACACTGTGCACGGTTGCCGAGGAAGCCGCACGAAAACACGTTCTGTCTAAGGTTTCGTCGAAGAATGTGGAAACGCTTAACGTGTGTGCTGAGGTCGAAGGCACCAAGCCTGTGAAGCTGACGGTGGACGTGGACATCGAACTGGCGCCCTCCGCGAAAGGAGTTAACGGTGAAAAGCTCGTTGACGAGGCTGTCGCTGCTGCCTTCAGGGCGGCTGAAAAGTATCTGAGGGAATTGAAGTGTCCTTCAACGAAATAGCCACCCTTCTAAACGGATTGGACGCCAAGCTCATCGTTCTATTGTGTCATCATAATGCTGATCCAGATGCCATATGCTCGGCCTATGCCTTTGCCAGCCTCCTGAAACAGACAAGACCACAAACGGAGGTCGAGATCGGCGCTGCACAGGGCATAAGCCGCCTCTCCAAGCATCTGCTCAAGTTCCTGCCCATAGACGTGAAGATGCAACCTAGCGTGGAGAAGGCCGACGCGATAGTGTTGCTTGATACGAATACAATCCAGCAGTTGGACGGCCTGGCTGACAAGATAAGGAAGTCAAAGGCGCCGGTCATCGTTATTGATCATCATGCTGCGCACCCTGAAACAAAACAGTTGGCCACGATCTGCATGACGAGCGAGGAATCATCCTCCACATGCGAGATCGTCTACAGCCTCTACAAGGAGGCAAACCAGCCGTTGGGCGCAAACGAAGCCAAGGCATTGTTTCTAGGCATAGCGTTCGACACACGCCACTTCGTACTCGCAAACTCGTCCACACTCAAGAATATAGCCGCACTGATCGACGCAGGCGTTAACGCGCAGGAAACACTGTTTCTGCTTTCGCTGCCTATGAACTTCTCAGAGCGCGTGGCCCGCCTGAAGGCCTGCCGAAGGGCCAAGCTGTTCAAAGTTGGCGAGTGGATAGTGGCACTGTCGCATGTGAGCGCTTATCAGGCCTCGGCAGCCCGAGCCCTAATCGAGCTAGGCGCCCACGTCGCCGTCGTGGCAGGACAAAAGGACGAAAGCATCGAGATAAGCATGCGCGCCAACCTCGAATTCCACAACAAAACAGACATCCACCTAGGCCGAGACATCGCCAAACCGTTGGGCGAGTACCTCAACGGCATGGGCGGTGGACACGCAACGGCCGCAGGCGTCAACGGCACAGGCGACATTGAAACAGGACTCAAGAGAAGCCTACGTCTTTTGAAGGAAAGAATAAGCGTCAATAGCCAGAACTAAGTAGCTACTCTTAAATGAAACGACAACTCGCTTAGAACTAACTAGGCAGCATGTTTATGGCCTTAATCGAGACCAAGAACGTCACCTACACGTACCCCAGCGCCACAAAGCCGTCAATCACAGATGTTTCCATCAAAATCGAGAAAGGCCAATTCACACTCATCACAGGCCCAAGCGGCTGCGGAAAGACCACGCTTTGCAGATGCTTCAACGGTTTGATTCCGCACTTTTATCAAGGCGAACTGAAGGGCGACATCACCACCGCCGGCCTCAACGTCGCCGAACACCCAATCTATGACCTAGCTAAACTCGTGGGTCTTGTATTCCAGAACCCGGAAAACCAGCTTTTCGCGTTGTCAGTCGAGAAGGACGTAGCCTTCGGCCTCGAAAACCTAGGCATACCCCGCGAAGAAATGCGCAAACGCGTAGACCAAGCGCTCGAGCTTACTGACATTTATGACCTGCGGGATCGTGCGCCGCACGAGCTTTCAGGCGGCCAGCAGCAACGTGTGGCCATAGCCTCGGTTCTGGCCATGCAGCCCGAAGTCATAGTGCTGGACGAACCCACCAGTTTCCTCGACCCATTGAGCGCCAAGAAAATCTTCGAAGTCATCTGCGACCTGAACAAGCGCCTCGGAATAACTGTCGTGCTCGTCGAGCACAGGCTTGACCTCACGGCGAAGTACACTGACCACATAATCATAATGGACGAAGGCAAAGTCGTGCAGGACGGCGACCCACGCGAGATTCTGCGCTCAGAGGAGGCTCGCCTGTTAGGCATCGGTATCCCAAAGGCCACGCGTCTCTACCAGATACTCAAGAAAGAAGGCGTGGACCTAGGCGGCCAGATTCCACTGTCCTCAGAGGACATGGCTAAGCTGATACGGGAGGCGCTGACCCCGCAATGATCGAGGTCAAAGACGTTTACTTCTCGTATCCAAACGGCGTGGAAGCTCTGAAGGGCGTGTCAGTTGCGATTCAGGACGGTGAGTTCGTGGCCATCATGGGGCAGAACGGGGCAGGCAAAACCACGCTAGTGAAGAACTTTAACGGCCTCCTCAAACCCACACGGGGCAATGTGCTCGTGGACGGCACCGACACCACAAAAGCAAGCGTCGCCAAACTGGCCCGCACCGTAGGCTTCGTATTCCAAAACCCCGACAGCCAACTGTTCAGCGAATCAGTAGAAGAGGAAATAGCCTTCGCCCTCAAAAACTTCGGATTCGAAAAGGACGTCGTGGAAAAGCGCGTAACGTGGGCACTGAACCTTCTGGGTCTGACGCAGTACAGGAAGACTTCGCCCTTCATGCTGAGCGGAGGCGAACGAAAACGCGTGGCCCTGGCCTCCGTCCTAGCATGGGATCCAAAAATGCTCATAATGGACGAACCCACCATAGGACAAGACTATCAACAGAAGGAAAAACTGCGCCAGTTCATCCTCCAAATGAAGACCCAGCGGAAAACAATCGTCATCGTCACGCATGACGTTGAGTTCGTGGCTGAATGCAATCCGCGCGTGCTACTGATGCGCGACGGTAAGATCGTGGTGGACGGCGAGGCGCGCAAAGTGCTCACTGACCCAGATGCCCTCACAAACGCGTCCATCGTGCCTCCGCAGATAGCCCAAATATTCCTCCAACTCTCTGGCTTAGGCCTGCCTAAGAACGTCATTGACGTCTATGAGGCCCAGCGAATACTGCTGGACAAGCTCGGGAGGACCAGCGAGTGAGCGTCTTCAACGGCCTCAAATTCCGCAAAGTCTACTCGCCTATCCACAACCTAGATCCACGCATGAAGTTCATCTACGTGTGCGTCATCTTTGCCGTGGCCATAACCTACTGGGAAATCCTGCCTCTGATTGTGCTTTTCCTGATGCAGGTTCCCTTCGTCCTACTGGCAGGCGTCAGAAAAGAATGGCTCCGTTCAATGCGTGGCGCCGCTTTCTTGGCTGCGATCATATTTCTCACGAACTTCGTGGCTTCATACTTCAGCGCAGGCTACGTGGTTACTGCAAAGAACGTCGAAAGCGCCGCTGCTATGACCCTGCGCTTTGTCGTGCTCGTCGAATCCTTCTCCGTGTTCTTCCTAACCACCTCGCCGGATCACTTGGGCCTGGCTCTGGAACAGACGCGGGTGCCCTACGAGTTCGTGTTTGCTTTCACCACTGCCGTCCGCTTCGTGCCTGTGCTTGCCGAGGAGGCGCAGACAATCATGGACGCACAGAAAGCCAGAGGCCTAGAGCTTGAGCGCGGCAACTTCCTCAAAAGAATCCGAAACTACATCCCCATCCTTATTCCGTTGATCGTTAGCGCGATACGCCGAAGCCTTGAACTGGCCGAGGCCATGGAATCCCGAGCGTGGGGCGCCACCAAAAAACGCACAAACCTCTACGTGCTCAAAATGCACAAAGGCGACTTCGCGCTGATAGGCATAACCGTGCTGGTCATAATAGCCGCGGTCTACGTGCGTTTGTACGTGTCGATACCTTCTGT
Source organism: uncultured Candidatus Bathyarchaeia archaeon (assembly GCA_964619695.1). Classification (GTDB taxonomy): domain Archaea; phylum Thermoproteota; class Bathyarchaeia; order Bathyarchaeales; family Bathycorpusculaceae; genus DATKKK01. The sequence goes on along the minus strand of CAZUFK010000007.1, from coordinate 10,972 downwards.
GAATGAGCTTTTGAGGAATGTGATCTGAACCGTAAGGCTTTTAATGTTGTCGATTGTGTAAAGGGTTTCTCGGGAGCCTGAAAGAGCTTGAAATGGCTGAAAGCAGCGGCAGAGGAAATCGTTTCTTGCATCGAACGAAGCATAGAAGACCTCGACATGGACTCGGTCGAGACGTTCATTGGTCTGCTGCTTAAAGCGAAGGACAAGAAAATCTTCATTGTAGGCATGGGAAGAAGCGGCTTCGTGGGCCGAGCTTTCGCGCTGCGACTCATGAACTTGGGCTTCAACGTGTACTTCCTAGGCGAAACCATCACGCCTGCGGCTGAAAAGGGCGACATGCTCATCGCAATCTCAGGCACAGGATCCACAAAGATGGTGCTCACAGCCAGCTCAGCCGCAAAAGACATAAACGCCACCGTCGTCGCCATCACCTCGTTTCCCAAATCCCCACTGGGCAAGATGGCAGACCAGATCGTGCTAATCAAGGGCAGAACGAAGGAAGGATCACCAAGAGAAGACGACTACTTGGCCAGGCAGATCATCGGTGAACGCGAACCGCTGACACCGCTGGGAAGCATTTTCGAGAACAACTGCATGGTGTTCCTTGACAGCCTTGTTGTGGAGCTTATGCAGAGGCTGGGACAGCACGAAGCAGACCTGAAACGCCGACACGCCACAATCGAATAGGTAAGATGCCTAGCGCTCGGAGCCTTTCTTCGAGTAATCTTCTCTTAGCTTCTCGGCCAGTTTGCCATCCTTCACGATGAATGCGCCGCGGTAGCCACAGGTTCGGCATTCCCAGACAGACCACAGCTGTGGCAGGCCCGAAGCCCAGAAAACGTCAGTTGACCCGCATTTTGGACAGAAGGTCACGCCTCGTTTTGCAGGTTTGCTTTCGGATTCTGCTCTTTTCTCCTGGTTCTTCGATGTTGTGTTCATGATGGGCCATCTGCATATTGTTGTGTTTTGTGTGTCTTTTAAGGTTGGTTAGTTTTAAGGTTGCTAATGATTAGAAGTGCATATAACTTATTAAGACTCACGACACACTATATCCGTGTAACATTACACCGTACCCTAAACGAAAACAGCGGTACCGACGGTGGCGCATCGAATGCGGAAGACTTCCAAGACGGTTGAGGAAACACAACTAGGCATAACACTGAACGAGGTCAGAAAACCGACCGCCTTCAGGGAAGTCTACCCCATACAGGAACCCTACGTCTACGCTGCCATCGTAAAAGAACCAGAAACCCAAAAAACCCTCTACGAAGTCATAGAACCAACATTGCAGCCTGAAGAGGAGCGCCTGCTCCACGAGATCAAGAACTTCCTCATGGAAGAGGTTGACGTTAACCTCAAGGATATAGAAACAAAGGAAAAAGCCGAAAACTACCTCAAGGACAAAACGAGGGAAATCATCAAAAAATACCGCATAAAAGTCCAGCCTGAAGGCGTCGACAAGCTCGCGTACTACGTGATCAGAGACTTTATCGGATATGGAAAAATCGACGCCCTAATGAAGGATCACCTGATCGAGGACATTTCAGCCGACGGTGTGGACATACCGCTTTACGTGTGGCACAGGCTGTATGAGTCGCTGCCTACGAACATCATATTCAAAGACGTAGCTGAACTGGACTCGTTCATAATCCGCATGGCCTACCTGGCGGGCAAGAACATCTCTATAGCCTCACCCATCCTTGACGCCTCACTCCCAGACGGCAGCCGCATACAGCTAACCTACGGCAGCGAAGTCACCAGAAGAGGCTCAACCTTCACCATAAGACGATTCAAAGCCGACCCGCTGACCATCTCAGACCTCATCTCGTTCAAGACAATTTCTTCGGAGATGGCCGCGTATTTGTGGTTCATCATTGAGAACAGAGCGTCGGTGATGGTAGCAGGAGGAGTGGCCTCGGGAAAAACCACCATGCTCAACTGCCTGTCAATGTTCATCAAACCCGAAATGAAAATAGTGAGCGTTGAGGACACGCAGGAGCTCAACCTCCCCCACGAGAACTGGATACCCTCCGTCGTAAGGCTAGGCTTCGGGCATGAGGACAAGAAGAGCGGCTCGATAACGCTGTTTGACCTGCTGAAGGCAGCGGTTAGGCAGAGGCCTGATTACATCATCGTAGGCGAGGTGCGCGGCGAAGAGGCGTACACGCTATTCCAGGCCATGGCCACCGGCCACCTTGGAATGTGCACCATCCACGCAGAATCAGTCGAAGCCGTAATCAACCGCCTCGAATCTGAACCCATGAACATCCCCAAACCACTCATCGCCATGACCGACGTCATAATGGTCATGACCCGAACGGAAATCGACGGAAGACCCGCAAGGAAAGCAGGCACTGCCGCAGAAATCAAAGACCTCGATCCCAAGACGAAAAACATCAGAACCAACGAGATCTTCAGGTGGAGCCCGAAAGAAGACACGTTCGCCTTCTCAGGCCAGAGCACCATTCTCGAAGAACATATGAAAAAACAGGGAATAGCCGAAGGAGACATCAGAGCCGAACTGAACGCCAGAAGAATCGTCCTCGAATGGATGGTCCAGAAGGGAATCCGCCGTTGCACAGACGTTGCCAACGTGATCCGCGAATACTACGCGAACCCGAAGCGCGTTTTCCAGAAGGCTAGAGTGGGGCTTAAATGATAGACAACAAGGCCATCGAAAAAATCAAGAAACTCCTATACCGCCTCAACATGAGGCTAAAACTGCCCATACCGAAAAAGACAAAGGTTAAACCACGGGCAAAACAGGAAAAAGTCAAACTTACGTTTGAAAACCCGCAGTCTTTGGCCTTCCAGCTTCTCGGAGAGAAAGCAGGGCGTGTCTTGCCGCTTTTCGAAGGTCTGGACACGAGCCTGCAGCATTCTGGCTTGAAGATCAATGTCAGAGCATACTTAAGCCTGACTATGCTCGCGTCCGTGCTGGTCTCTGTTGGCTCTTTCGTAGTGATTCCGTGTATGGCCTTCGCTGTTTTTCGTGTGCCTCTTTTGGCCTCGATCCTGTTCGGAATAGGCGGAGGCCTGTTTGCATTCGCATTTTCCATCATTGGATTCTATGTATACCCGATCTATTGTGCTGACAAGCTCAAGCGTGAGATGGATGACGAGCTACCTTTTACGTCAGGCTACATGGCAATCCTCACAAGCGCAGGCGTCTCCCCGGAAAAGATATTCTATTCAATTTCCAATCTGAGCGTGCCACTCGTGGTTTCCGGCGAGGCCAAGGACATCGTTAGAGACATCAGCCTCTTCGGACGGGACATCATCTCAGCCTTAGGGGAAGAATCTAAGAGAACGCCGTCCGAGAGATTCCGTGAGATGCTTGAAGGCCTCATCTCGACAATACATTCAGGCGGAAATCTGGCTGCTTATCTTCGTGAGAAATCCAAACAATACATGAAACTGAAGAGAATTAGCCTGCACAAGTTCTCAGACACGCTGGCCATACTGTCAGAGTTTTACGTGGCCATACTTGTGACAGGCCCGCTGATGCTGGTCATAATGCTCGCGGTTATGGCCATGCTTGGCGGCGGCACGTCAGACCTGTTGAACCCGGATCTCATGCTCAACCTGCTGACATACATCGGCATCCCACTAGGCTCCATAATGTTCCTCATAATCCTAGACGCTGTCTCACCAAAATGGTAATCGAAATGCCGAAAATAGCAAAGAAAATGAAGAACATCACGTGGATCATCTCAGCTTCACTAGCAGCCGCCATAGCAATCTTCGCCTATTTTGTGTCATGGGGAACAAGAACGTTCGACGAATACGTGTTCTTTGCTGCCATAGTAGCTGTCTTGCCTCCGGCTGTCCTGAACTACATCGAGTACAAGTGGAGAAAAGCAGTGGATGAGCGTTTGCCAGACCTGTTCAGGACAATAGTCCAAGGACAAGAGACGGGGATGACGCTTCCACAGGCTTTGGAGAATGCGTCAAAGAGAAACTATGGTCCTTTGACGGCTGAGTTGCGAAAGATGACTTCGCAGATTTCGTGGGGGATGTCTTTTGAAGAAGCGTTGCTGGCGTTGGGAAAGCGTGTGAACACTGTACTCGTTCAGAGGACGGTGCCGCTGATAATTGAGGCCAGCCGTTCAGGCGGTCACGTGGAGAAGGTTTTTGACCCGATGGGCAAGTTCGTGCAGTCAACCCTGATGCTTGACAAGGAACGAAGGAACCAGTCAAGGCCTTACGTTGCCATAATCTACGTGGCCTTTTTCGTCTTCCTCTTCACCGTCGTACTGCTTTTCAAATCGTTCTTCGTGAGTATAGAAGGCCTGCCGATTCTCGGCGAGTCGGCAGTGTCCGCTGAAACGATGCGGCGGATATTCTTCCATATGACCTCGATCCAAGCCTTCTTCGAAGGACTCGTTGCCGGAAAAATGGGCGAAGGAACGATAAGCGCCGGACTCAAGCACAGCCTCATCATGATGCTTTGCGGCTACATAGCTCTCAAAATCTTTCTAGGAGTCTAAGAATATGGCAAGAAAACTCCGGCTGATCTCAGACAAGAGGGCCATAACGCCTGTCTTGAGTAATCTCTTACTTACTGTGGTCGCCGTAGCCGCCATGGCTATCGCCACGACCGCAACTTACGTCATAACGACTGACCTGCGGGAGACGATGAGCGAGCGAGTGATAATTGAAGATGTATGGTTTAGCTCTTCAACGGGAAACATACAGATCTACCTTCACAACACCGGAAAAGTCGCCATCCACGTTTCCCAAGTCTACGTCAACCACACCTCCCAGTTCTACAACTCGCTTCCTATCCTAGAGGTAAATGCCCACGCGTGGCTTAACGTCTCGTGCAGCTGGGCTTCAGGCAGTCTGTACTATGTGGATGTTGTAACGAGCAGGGGGGCGCATGCTGGAGGCTATTATGAAGCGCCTTAGACGGGACAAGCGCGGCGTAAGCAACGTAATAGTCGTCATGCTAAGCCTCGTCCTAATCGTAATCATAGTCGGCAACGTGATCCTCTGGAGCTACGAAATGAACCAGCTGGACTGGGAAAGAATCCAGGAAAGAATAGCCCTCACAAACGCCGAACACATAACACGCTCAACATGGTTCACAAGCGGAGACGAATACACGACGAACATTGGAAGCCGAGTGAGCGGAACATACATGGACACTTGGGCTGTCAACGGTTCTTACGAAACCTTCAAAGAGGCCGCGGTGCCATTGGCCCTCAATCCTTCCGGATACTCGTTGGCCGGAGGCACGAGGTACGTTTCAGGGAACATAGCGGATTTGGCCTCAAGTGATGGCTCATATGTGGTTTTCAGGAGCTATTCTTCAGCCTTCACAGGCAAAACATTGTTCGCCCACCGAGAAACCACAACGATTGCAGGCACATCATACTATCAAGTGAGCCTCAACAGCGCAGACACGACCGGAACAAACCGCGACGTATTGGTTTCCACCACCGGACGCAAGCTGTGGGGGAGATTCGTGTATCGGCTGAATGGGACTACTGAGGTTTCAGCCAGCACTTGGACGATCTACTACCGCGCCTACAAGACAGGCACGCTAGCCGTTGTCCACTGTGATATTGACGTCCTGATAAGAAAGGCAGACGGATCGGTTGCAGCTACAATCGTCACGGATGTGGCGGATTCGCCTAATCTCGGAACCTCATGGAGCACGGTGTCAGCGACGTTCGCGTGGAACGGCTATACAGTTGTAGACGAAACTGACTTCTTGGAAATAGACTTCTATGCTCACGCAACGACTAGCCAGAGCAGCAGACACGCATACCTGAGGATAGATGACTCAAGAGTGGCCACGAATCTTCAGACGAGAATCGAGAGCATCATGCTTCCAAGCGAGTACACTGCGCAAGTTGAATTGAGCGGCGACAGCAACACGCAAGACTGGGAAAGCCTGAAGTGGAGGGCGGAAAATGCTTTCATGGCCAGTGGCGTGAACACTGCCTTACAGCTCTACAACTTCAACGCGAGCGAGTATCCTGCAAGCGGCGACGGCCACATATCATACGTGTCAAGCGCGACGCCCAACACGGACGAAACCAGAAACCAGACAATTACCGTCGACGCCGGGCATTACAGGAACTCGACTGGCGGATGGAGAATGAGAATAACGGGAACCAAGGCAACCACTGTGCAATTCGACCTCAGAATGGATTGGATTGAGTTCAAGGTCGAATCCCAAGATAGCTATAGACTAGACCTAGTAGGCGGATTTACCGTAGATTTGTCCACCTACTCCAGAGCCTACACGGAGTCTGTGGAGATGGTAATCCGTTACAGAGCCAGCGATACTCTTGAACGCTGGTTCATCAAAGCCTACAACTGGACAGGGGAAACGTATAGTGATGTTGGATTCAACACGACTGCGGGAGACTCTCCGACAATTGAGTTCAAGTATTACGCAGTAAACCTGACAACCGTTTGGCAAGACTACGTTCAAAGCAACGGAACAATCAGAATGAAATTCTGTGACGCTAACCCCGACGCCGACCAAACGACGGTTGACATCGACTTCATAGGCGTAAGGGCAGTCATCGAAGGCACAAAGCTTTCTCTTCGGAACGACGGCTCAGTGACGTGCCACGTAGTAGCCATCTGGATACTGAACGCAACGTCACATGAGCGGTATGTAGCAGACTTCTTCTTCAACGCGGGCATAAGCACTGACTATGTTAGAGTAGACATAGCCTTGCCTGAAGGCAACTTCATGACAAAGGTTGTGACTGAAAGGGGAAATATCGCAGTATTCACCAAAGACTAACGAAGACCTGAGCTAGCCTGATCGTCTCTTCATTTTTTGAACATTTTCTCTTTCAACGTCTTTATGGTTTCTTTTTGAGTCTTTGCTTCTATTATTTGGATGTTGTAAAGCTCTGCCATTTTCTTTCCGTTCTCACTCAATTCGGGGATTGCGATCAGATAGGCCTGGTCAGGGGAAACGTCGTAGATCTTGGCGAACAGGGCGATTACGGGCTGTTCGAGGACGGCGCCCTTTGTGGAGGTGGCTAGGTCAATTACGGTCACTTTTTTCGTGATTTCTCCTTTGAAGGCAGCTATGTCAAAGATGTGGTTTGCTCCGGACTTGCCTTTCAGGAAGGCAGGACTTTCCACTTGGAATCCGTTGTCCTTTAGGAAATCGCGTATAGGCGTGATGACGACCCAATCCAGCGACACCTCCTCCTTAACGTCCTCGCTGAGGCTGTATGCGTAGACGTCCTTGATCACGGCATCTTCAAAGCTGGAGTTCGCATGGCAATCCCTGCAGAAATGTGCAGTTATGGGTATGTCGAAGCTTTTGCTGCACTCCTTGCAGGTGCACCATATGCCAGCACGCCTGTAGTCCACGTCAAGTTTCTTCAGTTCATCATGGCACTTTTGACAGACGAGCCTATCTCCATTCTGGAAGTTTTCCTCAACATCCATGTAGCCGCATTTCACATGCTCAATCAAGGAGCTTTTCTGAATGTCAAATGACTTGCAGTACGGACAGCAGTAGCGTGCAGAAATGTTTGCGGAACCGCATCTTGGGCAGTAGAGAACCTTATCATGCAGCCTTCTCTTCAGAATGCCTGCTTCATGAAGCTTGGCAAGAAAATCCTCCGCGTCTGCAGCCTCACCGAGGATTGCTTCGACAAGCGCGTACTTGTAGCCCATCTTAGGATCATAAACTGGTTCAAGCTCGGTGATTTCGCCGCTCAGGAATTTACTTAGGAAAACTTGTGTGTTGCGATCCTTGTACAGATCAGCGCGTTCAGCCTTGCCCGGTTCTTGCATTCATTACCCTAACCATGTTACGTTCTGTGTCTGAGATTCAATCATCATCTTGCGATTTTAGAGTTAATAATTGTTTTCTTCACTGCTGAATTTTCTGCATAGGCAGGCGCACGGGTTCAAGGTCTTCAAAGGTAAAGCTGGCCGTCTTGAATAACCCTCTGGCGGTTCAGCTTGTACAATGCGGTGCCGTCGAGAACGAGGAGTTGGAGGCGCGCCAGTCTGGGATCAAAATCAAAAAACTTGCCTCTACAGTCACATTTTTTAATGAGAACAGCAATATTGCAAGTGCAACATATTCGTAAATAGCAGTATGATGAATGGTGAATTGAATGGCAAAACCGAATCCTCCGAATCGTGTAGCATCTCGCTGGGCAACATTGAAAGGCTTCACGTCAATGATACTCTTCCTAGTCATAGCGGTGCTGATTGAATACTTAGTGGTTGTCTATGCCATTGGCTTGGGTGTTGAGGACACATCCCTACTACAGTCGAATTTCCGGTTTCCGGGTACCAGCTGGAACGTCACATTGACCGTTAGTCCGCTGTTTCATCTGATTCCTTTAGCGGTGATTGTTGCTCTCGTGGCTAGTTGGGTGTATCTGGCGAAGCATGTGGGCATGAGGCCTCAGGAAACGTGGAGGGGAAAGGCTAGCCAGCAACTTAACCGTAGGAAGAAAGCGGAATCGCGACTGATGCGGTTCTTCGGAAGGATCGGATCAGGCTTGTCAAAGGTCAGGGGTTTTTCCTACCTTGCGAAGAAGGCACATTCAGCCAGAGGCAAGATAAGAAGTGCGTTGATAGTGTTCGTGATCTTTGCATTGTTTGTTCTCGTCGCCTCGCTTCTGGCCTACCCACAGACAATCTATCGCGGGGCATCGAATCTCTATCAAACGAACCCTTCACTGCTCGGGTTCGTCAGGGGAACCAACGAGGCCCTAGCACCCGTCGGCAACGCTGTTTCAGCCCTAAACAGCGCATTCCTTGGCATGGCCCCCGGTTTCAGGGACTTCGCCACAGGCCTTGGCGACGTATTCAAACCGCTTGTTGACCTAGATGGTGCAGGAAAGTACCTTGTCTTCCAGAACGCTGCAGCGTGGCTTTCCGCCTTGGTGGTGCTGTTCTATGTGGCGTTCGGGCACAGGGGCTATCGATACAGGAAGAAGTAAGCAGAACTCTGGCTGGTTTTGATGGCTGACCGCCCCAGGTTCGGTCCCGCTGGGGTGCCTCCGACATTCAGAATGAATAATGCAAGTTTGGAGGATGTTCCGGCGCTTTTGCGCGAGGAGGGGCTTGATGCGCTTGAGTATGAGGCTATCTACTGGGGCGGCGTGCCTCAGATAAGACGCGAGGAGGCTGAGAAGCTTGGCTTGAAGGCCGACGAAAACGATGTCTGGCTCAGCCTACACGGATCATACTTCATCAACCTCAACGGCGAAAAACAGATCGTGGAAGCAAGCAAGAAGCGGCTAGTGGCCTGCGCGATTGGCGCGGACTGGATGAAGGCCCACACGGTGGTTTTTCACCCTGGCTTCTATGGCAGGAAGCCGCCTGCTGAGGCGTACAGACGCGTTGTTGAGGCCATGAATGATGTTGTCGCCACGTTGAAGGGCCTTGGAATAATAAGCGTGAGGCTCGGCGCGGAGACGATGGGCAAGCCTTCGCAGGTGGGAAGCCTAGAGGATGCTCTAGGATTCTGCGAAGACGTTGAGCAAACCCAGCTTGTGATTGACTGGGCGCACCTGCACGCGAGAAACCGAGGACGCTTCAGAACGATTGAAGACTTCCGCAAGGTTGTCGAGCAGGCTGAGAGCCGCCTCGGCAGCGAAGCCGTGCAGAACATGCATTGCCACTTCACGAAGATCGAGTACTCGGAGAAGGGTGAGCGTCGCCATCACATTTTGGACGAGGCTGGCTTTGGGCCAAGTTTCGAGATTCTTGTGAAGGTCATCGTTGAGTTCAGATTGAGGCCTGTGCTGATTTGTGAGAGCCCGTTGCTGGATATTGATGCTGTGAAGATGCGGGACATGTTCAGAAAGGAGCTGTAAGATTCTGAGCCTGCACTGCGATAGTTTTTTATGCCCTCTTATGATGCTGTTTATGGGTACGCGTTTTGGTTCGGTTGAAAGGGTTTCAGAAGCTGACGCCGGTTGATCAGGCTCTTCGGCTGTTTCTGAAGGCAGTTCCGCCTAGGAAGTTGGGCATTGAATCCGTGGCTTTGCCTTCCGCTTTGAACCGCGTGCTGGCAGAAGACATAATAGCGGATGAGGATTTGCCGCGTTTCGACAAGTCCGCAGTTGACGGTTACGCCGTGACGGCGGAAGACACGGCGGGCGCCTCACAGTTTAGACCCAAGACGTTCGCGTTGACGGAGGGAGACAAGGTAGGCGGCAAACAGGCCAAGCAAGTGTGGACCGGAAACCCAGTACCCAAGGGCGCAGACGCGGTCATGATGCTGGAGAACGCCAAAACCGTTAGGGGGGAGGTGGAGGTTTGGGTTGTAGTGACGCCGGGAGAGAACGTTTCGAAGAGAGGCGAGGATGTGGCCAAAGGGAGGACTGCTTCGAGGGCTGGGGCCCGTCTGGGGCCCTACCATCTGGCTTTGCTTGCGGCGCTGGGAAGGACAGAGGTCAAGGTTTTCGAAAAGCCTGTTGTCGGCGTTTTGGCCACGGGAAACGAGTTGGCTGAGATCGGCCACAAGCTGCAGCCGAATCAGGTTTTTGACACTAACAGGCTTATGGTTTCGTCCATGTGCCTTGAGTTGGGCGCTGAGCCGCTAGATCTAGGCATAGCGAGGGACGATGTTGAGGAGATTGGCTGCAGGCTGAAGAAAGGCTTAGCGAGGGCTGATATCATAGTCACTACTGGCGGAACTAGTGTCGGCGAGGCTGACCTTGTTCCTGACGTTGTCAGCAGGATGGGAAGACCAGGCGTGATCGTCCATGGTGTGGCCGCGCGGCCGGGTATGCCTACGGCGCTTGCGTCGGTCGGCGGGAAGCCGGTGGCGATTTTGTCGGGAAACCCTGTGGCGGCGGTCGTGGGGTTCGAGTTTTTCGCTAGGCCGCTGATATGCAGACTGCTGGGGCTGAAGGGAACGGAGCTGAGACCCGCGGTCAAGGCGAAGCTGACGAAGAGGGTGACCTCCGCGCTGGGCAGGAAAACGTTCGTGCGCGTCTGCGCGTATAGGAATGGC
>CAZUFK010000006.1:0-36417 GCA_964619695.1 uncultured Candidatus Bathyarchaeia archaeon | reverse complement strand
GGTTTCTGAAAGAAAAGAGGGGGTTGTGCGGGAGAAACCTCTGCTAGTCTACTGTTCCCCTTACTGAGGTGTCAATCCAGGGGACAGATGGATTCACATGCGTCGCTGTATTATCTCAGTGTATACTGAGGCTATCCAAATACTTAAGTATCACACTGTATATACCGAGGATAGCCGAGGCTCTTGGATGCCAATAACGATTTTAGTCAAGCTGACGCGAATCGGCAACAGCCTACGCCTAACCGTCCCGAAGGATGTCTTGCGGGTTCTCGAATGGAAAGAAGGCGACATGCTTGAGGTCGGAACCACTGATCACATCATGATCGTAAAGAAGGCAAGAACTTCAAGCCGCTGAGTGAGGTTCTCTTATGTCGTATGTCTGCGGAAAAGCTTTTAAATCAAGTGAACGCAAGAAGGCTTCTAGAATGCAATTGACAGAGCTTGAGGACCAAAACGCGAAAACAGCCAAAGTTTCTCAAGCTTTGTCGCTCTTGTGGCGAGAACTCGCGCAGGTCAGCGATCTGGAAGCCGTGTCAAAGGTGTAGGTGTTATATCTCAGAATGAACATTCCACAACGTTTTCAAAAAGTTTTAATATGAGTTAAGACAGAATACTGAAAAGATCGAAATGGGTCTTGATCTGAATACGATGGCATTTGTCATGATGATTTTTGGAGCCTCAACCTTCATCCTGATCATGTTTTTGCCTGCCCTACTTGAACTGAAAAAGCCGAAAGATGCAGGACCTCGAAGGATAATGGAGGAAGTTGTAGTATACCAGCATAGCGAAAGGATCGACTCGATGGAGGTTGAGTTTGAGGTTGACCGAAATATTGTCAGGAAGGTTTCAGAGATCATTTCTGTTTTGCCAAACTTAGAGGGGTAACCCGGTTCCTCTTCAGCAGTAGCCTCGCATTTTTCCATTGCTCTTGTGCAATCTGGAAGTTACCAGCAACGCTTCCATGTAGAGAATAAAAAATGTAGCACATGTATGTGCATTGGCTGCATTGGCTGTAGGTCCTGCGGAGGCTGTCGAGTTTTCGACTGTTCCAGACTTTGGGTAGATCGAAGACAGTGACGGTTGGGTCATGAACATGGCATCCTGCCACTCTGCCAAGATGATCGATGACGAAGAAGTTTCGGAGGGCACGGCATTTCCAAGTTCTCTTGCCTGTCAGATACAGATTCTTAATGGCTTCGAGTATTTGGTCTGTCATGAGGATGTTGCTGTTTCTCTTTTTCATTTCCTTAAGTGAATCGCAAAGGTCAACCATTGCTTGTTTATCGGTTATCGCGAATTCGTCGCTCTTCTTGCCTATTTTGAAGAGCTGGGGCTGGTCGCAGACGTCATAGGAGTACAGGCAGTACCAGACCGGAACGCCTCGGTTGAGGAAGTAGTTCGTGAAGTCTATGATTTCGTGTAGGTTAAACTGTGAAATCGTGGGCGACACGCTGACAGAGATGCCTTCTTCGCGAAGCCTCTTCACAGCTTCCATCGTGTTGCGCCATGCGCCCTTGACGCCTCTGACGTAGTCGTTCGTGTCAGGATTCAGGCTGTCCAAGGAGATCGCGACGAAATCAGCCTTGCGCAGTTCATTGATCTTCTTGATGGCCATGCTGCCGTTGTCGTAGATGGTTGTTATGAAGAAGCGCGAGGCATATTCTATGATTTCGCCAATGTCCTCTCTGAGAAGAGGGTTGCCACCTGATAGGACGACTTCCACCACTCCCAGTTCTCGGAGAATGTCTAGGCCTTTCTTTATTTCCTCAGTTGACAGTTCTCGTGCGTCCTGTTCTCGCCAGACGTTGCATCCTCGGCAGCGGTAGTTGCATCTTCTGGTGACCAACCATTGAACGTGGTAAGGCCTGTTAGGCTTGAGAGAACGAAAAACAATGCTGGTGGCCTTCCCCAACGTCATGACCAAGCCTTACGCACCACACACAATGCACCGGTTGGTAACTTAATAAACAGAGAAATATAAAAGCATAGGTAACGTCAACCTGTCGGCGGAAGGAGATTCTTGCGTTACGAGAAGGAGTACTTCGAGAAGGCCGAGTATTCACAAAGAGGACAGCTCATCATGAAACACGTGGCAGAGGTCCTCAGATGGGGATCAAAGACCTCCCACATCAATCTTCTGGATGGACACGGCAAAACGGCGCTGGATGTCGGCTGCGCCTACGGCTATGGCGTTGCCGTCTTGAAGACGCTTGGATATGATTCATGTGGGGTTGACATATCAAAGCACAGTGTTGGCCAAGCAAAGAAGGCAAACCCAGATGTCGATTTCGCAGTCTGCGACGTGCAGGGCGGTTTTCCGTTTGACGAGGATGCCTTCGATGTGGTTACATGCTTCGAGGTCTTAGAGCATCTGCCAAATCCGTTAAGGGCGATAAAGAACATGCTTGGCTCCTGCAGGCAGGTTATGGTATGCACCACGCCGAACAGGGCTGTGGAAAAACCAATCAAGAGAATAGTCAGAGACTTTGACAGAACACACATCAGTGTCAAAACTCCGCAAGAATGGAAGAGAGACCTAAGCAAGATGGTGCAAAATGGCGAAGTGAGAGTCGAATCCTTCCTTGACTCAACCTTGAGGGTTTCGGATAAGCTACTGTTTTTCAAGTCATTCAAGATACCTTACCTTGGCTTGGATACTCGCGTACTGGTCAGGAAAACGGCGGAGGCAGGACCGTGAATCCTATAGACGTTGTGATGCTTACGAAGAACAGCGACCATCTGCTCCGTAAATGCCTTGCCTCAATCTACGCGAGCATCCCAGTCAAGCGTCTGATAGTAGTTGACGGGTCCTCGACGGACGACACGTTGAAGATCATGCAAGAATTCAACGAGAAATATGGCAATATCGAGGTCGTGACTGAAAACGGCTCCAGGGCCAAGGCAAGGGAAGTAGGCATTCAGAAGGCAGAGACAGAATGGTTTCTTTTTGCAGACAGTGACGTTATACTTTCCAAGGATTGGCTTAGGAAGGCTGAAAAGCAGGTCAACGAGGATGTTGGAGCAATCTGGGGACTGAACATTGACGTTATTCCCAACGTGAAGAGCAAGCTTTTCATGAAGTCGCTTGGTTTCGTGGCGAGGGAATGCTTCAAGCTTAGAGGCGGAATGCATGACACGCTCATCAGGACAGAACTGGTGAAGGACGTTAGGATTCCAGAGCAGCTGCACGCCTATGAGGATCTTTTCATAGTGAACTGGATCAAGAAGAAGGGCTACAAGGTTCTGATAGGAGACGAAGTCTACTGTTTGCATCTTAGACCGCGTGAGGACTGGAACCTGAAGGAGAGCCTCTCACTGGCAGCCCTTGAACTGAAATGCGGCTTGATCTACTCGCACACCTTCAAGTACACTTTCTACTATCCATTCTTCATTATCTACTGGTTCCTGCAACTCCTGAACAAGAACGCTGAAAACTCATTTTCTGGAAAGGGCAAGCCAGAGATGGTCAGATAACGGCCTCGGAAGGAGGCGCTGTTCGCCATTCTTTCCAGTCAACGTACGTTCACTTGAATCCTTTGAGAACTCGCCGATTAAAGAGGCTTGGATAGACTCTCGCTCCAAGGCCCGTACGATTTCGTCCGCATAATCTGGTTTGGCGGAGACTAGGAGGGCGCCTGAGCTTATTAGTTGCAGTGCGTCAATCTGGAAGTGTTGGCAGATTTGGTCGGTTTCGGGTCGGATTGGGATTTTTTCTTCATAGATTCTGACGCCGAGTCTTGCTGCGTCGGCCATTTCGTGGATTCCTCCGGCAACGCCTCCTTCGGTTGGGTCGTGCATGGCGTCAACGCCGCCTGTTTTGAAGGCAGTCATTGCGTCTTTGACGATGGTTATCTGGTCGTAGAACTTCGCGGCGCTTTGCAGTGTCTTGACGCCTAGTGCTTTTTTCAGCTGTTGTTTTCTGTCAGAGGCAAGGATCGCGGTGCCTTCTGTGCCTGCGCTCTTGGTAAGGATAAGCTTGTCGCCGGGTTTCGCTCCTCCTGCGGTCACGTATTCTCCTTTGTCTGTTATGCCTATTGCACAGCCTACAACTATTGGGTTGGCAAGGCCAGGGGTTGCTTCGCAGTGTCCGCCTACGATTGCGATTCCCAATGCCTTGGCGGCGTTGTTCATCTGCACGCTTATGGTCCTAACCATGGTGCTTTGAGCTTTTTCAGGCAGCATTATGCATGAAAGGAAGAAGGCAGGTTCCACGCCGAACGTAGCGATATCGTTCGCGTTTACGTTTACTGCGAGCCAGCCTATGCGTTCCAAGGCTCCTGTGATTGGGTCAGTGGAAACGACTATGGATTTGCTGTCTGCATCTACTATGGCGGCGTCGAATCCGGCCATTGGGCCTAGGGCGACTTCTTTCCGTTTGGCTCCTAGGTTTTTGAAGACAACTGCCTCTAGGAGGTCTTTGGGAATCTTGCCTAGAGGCAATCTCATCGTATACCACGCTTGAAGCATAGTTGTGGTTTCAGCTTTTAAGCTGTGGGAGGCTACGCTCAACGATCTTCACGATTGGCAAGGCAATAACCAATCCGACCATCATCTGTCCTACGTTGAAAGGGATTTCCGCTTCTGCTATGATGCCACCTATGCCAAAGAGGGGGAACAGGAGGAACTTCTGGTAGAGGTAGTATCCGCTAACCATCACCATGCCGCCTATGACCATGGTGAAAACAAGCCAGCCGAATTCTGGTTCGAAAACAAAGCCTGCAACAGCTATGAGCACCACGACGACCGCTCCCACTACGAACCAAATTTCCGGCGAAACGGAAAAGACCACGTTAGGAGCGTCAGGCGGTGGGATGCCGAGACGGAGCTCCACTTCGCCGGCGTAGTAGACCGAACCAATAAGACCTAGTAGTATGCCTACAAGCAGGCCAACGCCGAATGTGAATGTTCGCCACAAGAGCTTGGAGCCAGCTTTCGGCCTGACACGGCCCAGAAGGCCGACTATTCCGCCTTCACTTGCCTTTATCAAAAGCGTCGCAGGCGCATAGTAAGGAAAGCCCAAGAGGACATCAGCAAGGCTTGAGCCTACGCCGCCGGCGAATGCACCGGTCAGCGGGCCGAAAAGCAGAGCAGTTGTGAACACCATGGTTTCGCCAACGTTGAAGAATCCTCTGGTCTGCGGGACATATATGGAGAATACCATTGTGACGGCGCAGACGAGTGATGTGGACACGGCTATGAGGGCTATTTGGATGGCAGGTGAAGTCAGCTGAGGCATGATATGAACCCTGGATAGTTTGGGAATTCATAGCGTGGAGGTTGCTTATTCTATTTTTGGTTGAACAATTTCTGGAAGTTCTCATAAAAGACTTTTCTTTTGGCTTTTTGTGAGATTTCTGCGGCTTCGACTATCGCGATCTGTGTTGGGTATCGGTAGTATGGGATGTCTGAGCCGAAGAGTATTCGGTTTTCGTCTATGTCTGCTGATTGTTCGATGAAGTCAGGGAGGGTGCCTGAGGTTTCTACGTGAATGTTTTCGCATTCTTTGAGGGCGCTGATGCATCCTTCTCTTAGATGGCCTAGGATTATGGGTTGCTTTGGATATTTCTTTGCGATTTTCGTGATTAGGCCTGGTGAGGAGAAGCCGTCGCCCGTGTGGAACAGTATCGGCAGGCCCAGCTCGTTGGCTTTTTTGAAGAACTTGTCGAAGAACGGGTGGTCTGGCCTGAAGCATTCCACGAACGGATGCAATTTCAGTCCTGTCAACCCAAGCTTGTTCTTCATTCTCGCAAGCTCTATTGCGGCGTCGTCTCTTCTTGGGTCGGTGCGTCCGAAGCCTACGAGGCGGTCGGGATGTTTCTTGACGCTTTCGGCGATGTAGTTGTTTATTTCGGGGTATTTGTCGCCGACGTTGGGGTTAGGGAACACGAGGGCTCGCTCAACGTCGTATTTGTCGAGGAGTCTCATGAGTTGGACGGTGGCTATGCTGGGGTCCATGTAAGGCTGCCACGGGCCTGAGGGGCCCAAGTGCACGTGCGCATCACATATCTTCATGGTCTGGCCTTCCTGCCTGCGCTGTTCTAGGTATTCGTTTTCTAGTCCGTTTTAAGGTTTGCAGTGAGAAAGCCTAAATGTAGGTCTGGAGTTGATAGTCAACACGTTGTGAGTTGAACGTGATGAGTGCACCAGTTGAGAAGAAGGAAAAGGAAGATCCTGTGCGGATGCACAAGGAGGCAGGCACGCTTTTCGACGCAGGCAAGTTCAAAGAGGCAAGAGAGATCTTCAGACGCACCGCTGAGCTATACCACAAGGGCCAGAACTATTTTGACTCCACCAGCATGATGTACAAGGCAGCAGAGGCCTCGTTCGCGCTAAAAGAGTACGAGGCGGCCGCCGAAGACTTCATGAAGTCGGCGGAGCTGTCCTTCCAGAAGGGTTTCGACAGATTCGGCCTCAGCGCGCTCGAATACGCGAGAGACGCCTACAGGGCGCTTGAAAAGAAGGACAAGATCGAGGAACTGGAGAAGAAGATAAGAGAAGTGAAGAAGAAGCTCGAAGAGACATTCTAGGCCTGCGCTTCACCATCAACCTCCTTTTCCATCCCAACCGCCTCCGGCAAGCTTTATTTCTTCAAGAGCGTTTGTTGAGAACGCGTAGGTTTCTGAGGGCTAAGAGTATGCCGACGTCTTTCGTGGCTCTGGCTGAGTTGGGCGACAAGTTGGAGGGCACGCGGAAGCGCCTTCAAATCTTAGATCTCGCTGCAGCCTTCTTGGACACGCTTGAGCGGCAGGAAATCGAGCCTGCCGTCTCCATGCTTCTCGGCAGACCATTTCCCAAGCACAGCCAGCTGACCCTTGAAGTGAGCTGGACCACGCTAAGCGACATTATCAGACGGATAACCAACGTCGAGTGGACCGCGTTCACCGAGGCCTTCAGCAAGACAGGCGATGTTGGTTCGGCGACACAGGCCGTCTTCGAGAACAGCAAAACCAGAAGGCAAGCCACGCTTTTCGCAAGAACCCTGACCATCGCCGAGGTGAGACGCAGCTTCGAAGCAATAGCTGAAACCACGGGGCAAGGATCGAGGGAGAAACGGGAACGCCTCGTCGAGACACTGTTCGGCACGGCCACGCCGCAGGAGGCCAAGTACCTTGTCAAGATCTTCACAGGCGACATGCGGACGGGCTTTCACGAAGGGCTGATGGAGCAAGCAGTCTCCAAGGCCTTCCACGTTCCGCTTGAACTGGTCCAGAGGGCAAGCATGATCGCTGGCGACATAGGCGAAGTCGCCTCCACAGCCAAGACCGAGGGCGCTGAAGGCCTGCAGCGGATTAGTTTCAAACTGTTCATGCCTGTGAGCCTGATGCTGGCGCAGATGGCCAACGACGTTACCGAAGCTTTGAAAGAGCATGAAGACAGAACGGCCTTTGAGTACAAGTACGACGGGGCAAGAGTCCAAATACACAAGTTGGGTGACGAAGTCAGAATTTTCAGCCGTCGACTGACCGACGTGACCGGCAGCCTGCCTGAGATCTGCGAGGAAGCCAAAGCCAACGTCAACGCAAGAGAAGCCATACTTGAAGGCGAAGTCATAGCCGTAGACGCTGACGGCCACCCCATACCTTTCCAACACCTCATGCGAAGATTCAGAAGAACCAAAGCCGTGGATGAGATGGCGGAACACTTGCCCGTGAAGCTGCACCTGTTTGACGCCCTGTACCTCGATGGGAAGAACCTCATCTCGGCTCCCTACGCGCAACGAAGGCAGATCCTGGCGGAGAGCGTAGGACAGATACATTTGGCCACGCAGCTGGTGACGGGCGACGTTGCCGAGGCTGAACGCTTTCTGGAGGAAGCAATGGACGCAGGTCACGAAGGACTCATGGCAAAGAAGCTTGACAGCGCCTACACGCCAGGCATCCGTGGGAAACGCTGGCTCAAAATCAAGCCTATCTTGGAGCCTTTGGACCTAGCGATCGTGTCCGCCGAGTACGGCTACGGCCGGAGAGTAGGCTGGCTTTCCGACTACTACCTGGCCGCACGTGACGCTGATACAGGCGAACTGCTCCCAGTTGGCAAGACTTTTAAGGGGCTGACAGATGCGGAAATCGTCGAGATGACGAGGAGGCTTAAGGAATCAGCCGTGAGAAGCAGTCCGCATTCGGTTTCCGTGGTTCCGAAAATAGTGGTTGAAGTGGCCTACAACGAGATTCAAAGCAGCCCGAAATACAAGTGCGGAATGGCCCTCAGATTCGCAAGGATAACCCGCATCCGCGACGACAAAACCGTGGCCGACGTAGACACGATACAGCGGGTGAGGGAGATTTACGAGAGACAATTTCTGAAGAAGGGCAGATATAAATCTGAACAACAGAATTAGAGGATAAAGGGAGGACGACCCATTGGCAAAGGCGAAGAAAACCGTAGCCTTCGACGAGTTCTACAGCCGCCAGATCGCGCTTAAGGAACTCGGCAGAAAAGGCCAGAAAAAGCTTGCCCAATCAAAAGTAGCGGTCGTCGGGCTGGGCGGATTGGGCACGGTTTCCTCGCTTTATTTGGCCCTCGCAGGCGTGGGGCATCTACGGCTGATAGACCAAGATATCGTGGAGTTGCGCAATCTTCACAGGCAGATACTGTACGCGCCTGAGGACCTGAACTACCCGAAGGTCGAAGTGGCCGCAAAGAGACTGAGAAAACACAATCCCCTAGTCAAAGTTGAACCCGTTCCAGAGAACCTGAACACAGGCAACGCTGAGAGACTGCTCTCGGGAATGGACTGCGTTGTGGACGGCTTGGACAACATGAGGACGCGGTACATCGTCAACCAGGCCTGCGCGAAACTGCGTATCCCGTACGTTTTCGGGGCAGCCATTGGAATAGAGGGCAACGTTTCAGTATTTGCGTCGCCTGAGACTCCTTGTCTCGAATGCGTTTTTCCAAACGTCGACGATAGTAACGTGTTGACGTGCGACGTTCGAGGTGTACTGGGAGCCACGCCAGGCGTCATCGGCGCGATGCAGGCGATTGAAACTGTGAAAATCCTTACGGGGATGGGTTCGACCTTGAAGGGCAAGCTTCTGATCTGCGACTTCAGCGACATGTACTTTGCCTTGATTGACGTTTTCAAGAGGGAGGGCTGTTCCGCGTGCGGAGGCGTTTCAGGAACTTCAGAAGGGAAAGAGAGGCTTGCGTGGTTGTGCGGACGCGACACGGTTAACGTAAATCCTGCGCAGCCCTTGAAACTGAGCCTCGACGAAGCCTACGAGTCGATCAAGCGCCAGTTCAGGGTTCGCGTGAAGTCCCGACTTGCCGTGATGTTTGACTATGAGGGCTTCGAGGTAAGCCTGTTCCATGGCGGACGCATGCTAATCAGGAACGTGAACGACGAGAAGTCAGCCCTGCGGGTCTACAGGGATATTATGGGGAAGCTCAGGGCTAGTTGATAACCTTTATTACGGTCTCCATTGAGAAGTGTGCTATTGCTGGGGTGGCCGAACGGTTCAGGCGACAGCCTGCAGAGCTGTTACATGTGGGTTCAACTCCCATCCCCAGCTCCATAGCATAATGGCCTTCTGAGAGGAGCAGCAAGCACAGGCAATGTAAGACTTAAAAGTGACTTTTCCAACATGTGCAAAGGTGTCTAGCATGGTCTCCAAAGTGGCCGTAGTCGAAATCGAGGAGAATTCTATTCAGACTTTTGAGGAGGCTGTCAGGCTTGTTGGCGGAATAGCAGACCTGAACAAGCCTGATAGACGTGTCGTAGTGAAGGTTGGTGTTTTCGATCCTAAGTCGCACCATCACACGACGGTCGGTGTTGTAGACGCGATAGTCGAGGGCTTCAACAAGGCTCCAAAAGTCTACTTGGCCGAATCGGACAATTACAGGGGAGCGGCTCTGGATAGGCTTCAGATTTGGAAGTCTCTTTTCTCCGAGCGCGTGGCGCCTTTTGACCTGTCGCGGGACACGGACTCAAGGCAGGTGAACATCGCAGGAGAGAAAGTCAGCCTATCGCACATACTCTTCAAGCCAAACGTCCTCGTAAGCACCCACGTGCTACGCATCTATGAAAATGGAAGCGTGATCAAGAACTTGCTGGGTCTCACGCCTGACCAGAAGAAGGCTCGTTTCCACAATCTTGGTTTGGAGAAGGTTTTGCTTGATCTGTACGAGGCTGTAGGCGGGATAGATCTGGCCGTCCTTGACGGCACGCACATGCCCTTAGGCGTTACACCACACTCAGCCGCCGTAGACGCAAACATCCTAGTCGTGGGCAGGGACGCGGTCGCGGTCGAAGCCGTGGGCGCAGACCTCGTAGGCATGAAGCCCGAAGAGATACCTGCAATACGCGAAGCCGGCAACAGGCGCCTCGGCGAAGGCAACCTCGACAAAATCCAAATCCTAGGAACACCCTACGAAGACGCAAAAGAACGAATCACATCGCTCATAAAAGCGGCAAAGAAAAAGCACAAACAATCACCTAAGAAGGCGTCGGCGAAGAAGCACAAGAAGAAGACCAGTTAGACGCCTTTCCTACTCGATCTTGTTAAGTAAGCTGATAAATGATCGAATGCGTCTATTACCTAGCAGGAGTGAATGACCCATGCCAAGACTGCTCATTCTGTACTACACCCGAACCGGCAACACAGGGAAAATGGCGCAGGCCGTAGCGGAGGGCGCCAAGACGGCTCAGGGAGTCGAGGTTGAACTGAGCTACTATGTGCCTGCCAAGTCGCTGGGAAGCTTTGACGCCATCATCATAGGCACGCCAACGTATCACCATGACATGCCCACTGGCATGAAGGACTTTTTGGAGGAGGCTGCCGTCAAAAACGTGGTCCTAAAGGGCAAAGTGGGCGCGGCGTTCGGTTCTTACGGGTGGAGCGGCGAGGCACAGAAAATGGTGATCGAGATCATGAAGAACAAGTTCGAGATGAACGTGCCCGAGCCTCCGCTGCTGGCGAAGTACACGCCAGACGAGCAAGCCCTCCAGAAGTGCCGCGAACTGGGCAAAGGAATTGCCGAAAAACTTATGCACACAGCCACCGAATCCTAGACAAGGAGACAAACCCCATTGTCTCAGAAAGATGAGCTGGTTGACTTTCTCAAAAGGCAGATTGAAGTTGAGAACGAGATTGTGAGGTCGCTGAACAGTTCGCTGGGCGACATTCCGAACCCCACAGTCAAAGGCGTGCTGAAAGGCATCTCGCTGGATTCCGTGAAGCACGCGGAAATGTACGCCTCAGCGGTCACGCTTCTCACAAGCGTTTCGCAGGCACTCACACAGGAACACCTGGACAGACAGAGAGGCCTAG
The DNA here is from genome assembly GCA_964619695.1 of uncultured Candidatus Bathyarchaeia archaeon. GTDB lineage: Archaea > Thermoproteota > Bathyarchaeia > Bathyarchaeales > Bathycorpusculaceae > DATKKK01. The sequence goes on along the minus strand of CAZUFK010000006.1, from coordinate 25,147 downwards.
TGGAGAAACACATCAAGCTGGAGGCAGACCTCATCAGGAAAATCGAGAAAACACTGCCCACAGTCGAAAACAAAAAGGTAAAGCTCCTGCTCCGCGCCATACTCGAGGACGAGAAAAGACACCACGGACTTCTGAAAAGCATACTCGAAATCATTGTCCACGGAGAAACCATAACCGAGGACGACTGGTGGGACGTAATATGGAAGAACATTCCATTCCACGGCTCTCCAGGCGGCTAGGCGACAGGCTACTAGACGGCCACCACATCTATAGGGCATGTTGCCTCGCGGACATCGCGACGCATTCAATTTTCGCGGTCAGTTCAGACCCTCAGTTGTCCCGCCTCAAGCTCTCTCATGAGCAAACAGGACTGAAGCTTTCACATTAACCCTCCGAATCTCGACAAAACACAAATAGGCCTGCCTTCACCTATGCACATAACAGAAGCAAAGCGCCGAACACGCTTGTGTTCAGCCCTCAAACGCCTATGACATCAAGGAGGTGGGTTTATGGCTGGGAAGAAGCAACTCGTTACTGATCCAGTTTGCGGAATGAAGATAGATCCTGCAACAGCGGCTGGCAAGGTTCAGTATCAGGGACAGACAATCTACTTCTGTGCCAAGCACTGTGAACAGGAGTTCAAGAAGAACCCCAAGAAATACATAGCAAAGCCAGCGAAATAGGAGCACCGAGGCCCTAGAAGGTTTAGGAACGGTGACGGAACTTTTCGACCTCTTGTTTTATGTACCCGAATGCAGTTTAGGAAAAGAGGATAGGAAGGGCTTCGCGTTTGGGCCAGATACGCAACGAGGAAATCCTTTGCTCGTCTGTTGATGACGTTCTTTCAAGACTAGGCAGCTCTCAGTCTGGCCTCACAAGTGAGCAGGCGGAAAAAGCCCTCGAAACCTACGGACGCAACGAGGTGGCCAGAAAAGAGAAGAAAGCAGCCATCGTTGAATTCATCTTCCGCTTCAGAAACCCTCTAGTGCTAATACTGCTGATCGCAGGCATCATATCTGGGCTGTTCGGAGAAACGCTGAACGCCATAATCATTTTCGCAATCATCATGATGAGCGTAGTTCTTGACTTCCTCCAGGAATCCAAGGCGGAAAAGGCAGCCGAAGAACTGAAGGAAATGGTGGCTACCACCACCACGGTGCTCAGAGACGGCGCCAAGAAAGAGATCAAGCTATCAGAAGTCGTGCCAGGCGACATAACGCTTCTTTCGGCAGGGGACTTAGTGCCCGCGGATGCCCGAATGATCAGCTCGAAAGACTTCTTCGTTGATCAGGCAGCGCTGACTGGTGAATCATTCCCCGTCGAGAAAACGCCAACGCCAGTAAAGCCCGAATGTGCTGCAAACGCTACCGACTGGAGTGACTACCTTTTCATGGGCACTTCTGTGGTAAGCGGCTCGGCTACGGCGGTCGTCGTGAAAACAGGAGGCTCCACTGAGTATGGCAGAATCGTCAAGCGAATCGTCGAAAGAAGGCCGGAGACCGAGTTTGAGAGAGGACTCAGAAGATTCGGCTACATGATAATGGAAGTAACCTTTCTACTCGTTTTCTTCGTCTTTATCGGACGAGTGTTCTTCCTGAGAACGGTGGACACTCGCGTCGTACTAGAATCCCTGCTTTTCGCCGTTGCGCTAGCCGTGGGATTGACGCCTGAACTCCTGCCCATGATCCTCTCCATAAACCTCTCCAAAGGCGCAATCGCAATGTCGAAGAAAGGCGTCATAGTGAAACGACTAACGTCAATCCAGAATCTTGGCAGCATGGACGTGTTGTGCACCGACAAAACAGGCACGCTAACTGAAAACAAGGTCACACTCATATTGCACATTGACTTGGAAGGGAACAACAATAGAAAGGTTCTGCAGCACTCTTTTCTGAACAGTCACTACCAAACCGGCCTCAGAAGTCCCCTTGACGAAGCCATACTTGAACACAAAGAAGTGGACATCAAAGACTATCAAAAGGTTGACGAGATTCCATTCGATTTCACGCGAAGACGAGTCTCAGTAGTCGTTGAACGCGAGGGGGAAAGACTCCTCATAACGAAAGGAGCCCCTGAAGAAATCATCAAAGTCTGCTCCTTCCACGAGTTTGATGAGAAAATACTTGACATAACAAGCGAGATACACAGGAAGATAGAACAGAAGTATTATGACTTAAGCTCAGAAGGATTCAGAGTCCTCGGAATATGCTACAAGAGAGTTAGAGTAGAAAAGCTAGTTTATTCAGTGAATGACGAAAACGACATGGTGTTTCTTGGCTTCGTGGCTTTCATGGATCCTCCCAAGGAGACAGCCAAGGAGTCTCTCCAGCTCCTGAAGAAGTACGGAATAGAACTGAAAATCGTAACAGGCGACAATGAGCTGGTCACGAGGAAGGTTTGTGAGCAGCTTGGATTCGAGATAAAAGAAGTCGTCTTGGGAAGCGACTTGGCCAACATGGGTGATGATGCCCTTGCACGAGTGGTTGAGGAGGCAAACATCTTCGCAAGAGTCACACCTGCTCAAAAAGACAGAATCATCAACGCATTGAAAAGCAACGGGCACAGCGTGGGATTCCTAGGAGACGGGATTAATGACGCGCCTTCAATGAAGGTGGCTGACGTCAGCATATCAGTTGACAACGCAGTTGACGTCGCCAAAGAATCAGCAGACATCATCCTTCTGCACAAGGATTTGACCGTGCTCGGACAGGGGATACTGGAGGGCAGGAAAACCTTCGGCAACACTATGAAATACGTTCTGATGGGAGTCAGTTCCAACTTCGGAAACATGGTTAGTGCAGCTGGTGCATCACTGTTTCTGTCTTTCCTTCCGATGTTGCCGATACAAATACTCTTGAACAATCTTCTTTATGACCTGTCTCAGTCAACCATTCCAACAGACAATGTGGATCCTGAGTACATCGAAAAACCAAAGAGGCTGGACGTTGCCTTCATCAGGAACTACATGATCTACTTTGGACCCATAAGCTCAATCTTCGACTTCTTGACATTCTACATAATGCTCTACGTTTTCAACGCGTGGAATAATGCTCCGCTGTTTCAGACAGCTTGGTTCATCGAATCTCTATGCACGCAAACGCTAGTGATATTCGCGATAAGGACAAGGAGATCGCCCTTCTATCGAAGCAAACCAAGCTTACCCCTACTGGCCAGCAGTATGATCGTAGTTGCTGCCGCAGTGTTGCTGCCGATATCGCCAGTGGGTGATTGGTTCCAGTTTGAAGATCCATCGATCACGTTTTTCGTGTTCCTAGTGGCATTCGTTGGTGCCTATCTGACAATGGTAGAGGCCCTCAAAATCCTCTTCTATAGACGGCATGCCTACCGACTAGAGCACGTAATCGTTCCTCCGAAAGCATTGCTGTATCCGACACCGACTGCAAGGGTTACCCAGAACGTCATTGCAGTGATATGCCTACGCTTTGAGGACGAAACCTCGATGGATTCGTTGATGAACGACCTCAGGGCAGGCATTAGCTATCCATTGCATTCGGATCAGGTGACAGAGGCCTTGCATCACTTGCGGCGCGCAGGACTCGTGGACATAGACTGGCGCAATGGCATCGTCAAGCGGCGAAAGGCAATAGCAGACTATATCAGCAAGTATACGTCGAAAGAAGACTGGCCAAAGATCACACAAGATTGGCAGAGAATAGGATCACAGATCCAAGCGAGACACGGCAGGATAAACCCAGAATATTAGAGGCTTATGTCGCAAGCAAGATAATAGGAATCCATCACATGCGAAAGATGAAGGCTAAGGCTTCTACCAAGACATATCGTAGAGGACGAAAAGAAGCATTACAAGAGACTGTAAGCAGTAGGTGGTAACTCACGCGGACCCTAGCGTTCGTAAAACCGGAAGGACCGCCGTCAATTCCAACTTCTCTCTGTTGCCGCTAACGGGACGACCTTTCGATCTTGGTGATTTGTCGATTCTTTCTTGCAAGTCTCGAGAAGTTGGGCGTATGTCATGACAGCCCTCGGAGAAAGGAGGAGGAGAGGATTTAGTTTGACTTGTTGCTTTCCGTCATGACGTACGTCATAGAAAAATATGACATACGTCATGCTTATATATCTTTCTGACAAGACTACTACGAAGGAGATGCTGATTTGATAATTCCGTGCGAGGTCGCAGTCAAATCCGTCGTCCCTGCAGTGAAGGCGCTGATGGCGAAGGAGCTGGTGGAGAAGCATGGCTTCAAGCAGGGCCAAACGGCTGAGCTTCTTGGAATATCTCAGTCTGCTGTGAGCAAGTACACTCGAAAGATCAGAGGCTACGTGATAAGAATCGACAACGTGGAGGAAGTTCATGTTCATATAGATGGTATGATCATGTTGATTACGAGTGGAGAATACGATAGGGCGAAGTTTCTGAGACTTTTCTGTCAAGCGTGCGAGGCCGTCCGCAGAAAGGGCTTGATGTGTGAGTGGTGCGGAAAAGCGGCTCCAAGCCTGAGAAACGACAAATGCGACCTCTGCTACGGCAACAGCCGAACTGAACTCGTAAGCAAGAGAAAGGCAAAGCCAAGCCTTCATTCAAAGGAACCATCCAGAAGGTAAAGCAAGAGTGTCTTCGTTTGACGAGAAATCGGTTTTGGACATAGTTGAGAAGGCCAGCAAAAGCGTGGTCAACATAAGCATAGTCAAGCATGTTCACCACATGTTCTATCAAGCCGTGCCAGTTGAGGGCATGGGTTCAGGAACCATAACCGACCCGAAGGGCTACATCCTCACTAACAACCACGTGGTTGGCGGCGCAGACAAGATAACCGTGACGTTGTGGAATGGCGAGGTAGTCGAGGGAAAACTCGTAGGCTCGTGCTCCGTTCACGACACTGCCGTGGTAAAGGTTGGGAAAGAAGGCTTACCTGCAGCAGAGCTAGGAGACTCAGACCAGCTACGCGTCGGTCAAAGAGTTTATGCCATCGGGAACCCGTTCGGCTTGGCAGGCGGACCCACGGTCACGTCTGGGGTTATAAGCGCTGTGAACAGGACAATCGAGGCGCAAAGAGGATTGTTGGAGAACTTGGTGCAGACGGACGCGTCCATAAACCCTGGCAACAGTGGCGGGCCGCTCGTGGATCTTGACGGGAAGGTTGTGGCCATAAACACGGCGATAATTCCGTTTGCTCAGGGCATAGGTTTTGCCATTCCGATCAATACGGCTAAGGCTTGCACTGGTGAGATGATTACTACTGGAGTTTCTGCGAGGCCTTGGCTTGGGATAATAGGCCTTAGCCTGACTGAAGAGATAGCGCGCTATTACAACCTTCCCGTTGACCGAGGCGTACTCGTCTCGAAAGTCGTAGGCGACAGCCCGGCGGATCGCTCTGGCATTGTGGCAGGCGACATAATTCTCAGGCTTGACAGCGCGCCGGTCTACCACATTGAGGACTTGCAGAGAGAAATTCATCTCAGAAAGATTGGCGACAGGGCAAGACTCGCCGTCTATCGTCGAGGGCGAGAGCAAACCTTCGAAGTAGCTTTGAGCAGAATGCCATAGATATTAACAAACCATAAATAACATCCTGGCAGCACAATTCACTTAAAGCGGAATGTGGGGGTGCGGTGAAGTGGCCTCGGAGCGGGAGATTGGTAGGAAACCTAACCTTTCAGTGCTGGCCCTAGTCTCCTTCGTAACCTCCTTCGTAATCGCTAGAACCTTCACAACTCTGAACCCGAGGACTGTCGTGGTCACTTACGGCATTCATATACATCATTTCTGGTATGGCCTGATCATGCTGGCCGTTGGCGGTTGGCTGGGCATAAGCTACCATGACGAGCGAATAGATCGAATGGCTGCGGTTCTCTTTGGAGCTGGAGGCGGCATAATAGGAGATGAAGCTGGCCTTCTGCTTACCCTCGGAGACTATTGGACAGAACTAACCTACACAGTCATGATAACATTCCTTACAATTGTGTCCATCCTAACCCTGCTAGTCAGATACCAGAAAACTATCCTTACTGAGCTCGGGCACTTTGCGAGGAGTAGCGCAAGCTTTTATTTCGGCGTTTTCGTTGCGGCTGTTTCGGTTGCTTTTATTATGGAGACTGATGACCCTACGGTTGTCATTGTTTCATTCGTGCTGACGGCAATGGGCCTCACGATTGCTGTGGCCTATTTCGTTCAGCGCATCAGAAGAAAGCAACAGTCAGAAACACTTAAAGACAGGCATCTAAGCGAAAACCTAAATAACGATCAGTCCTCTACGGTTCTTTCATGAAGTATTCGTTCAAGATCGGTTCGTTATGGGGAATCCCAATAGAGATTCACATAACTTTCGTGTTGCTTATGGTCTTGGAGCTTCTGCTTTCATTTCCAGAGCTGTACTTCTTTGCCTTTACTTTGTTGCTTTTTGTGTTTGTCGTCGTTCATGAACTGTCACATTCGGTTGTCGCCCGGCATTATGGGATTAAGGTGCGTAAGATCGTGCTGTACCCGATTGGTGGGGTTTCGGAGATTGAGGAGATCCCTGAGAACCCAAGTGTCGAGTGGCGAATGGCTGTTGCGGGTCCTCTTGCAAGCTTCGCGATTGGCTTTGTTCTGTTCGGCCTAGGTCAGGTAGTGACGATAGAGGCCGCTCCCATTCCTGTAATCATCACTACTGGGAATTTCATTTTGAATCTGGCGCAGGTGAACATCCTGCTAGGCGCCTTCAACCTGATTCCTGCCTTTCCGATGGACGGGGGACGAGTTTTCAGGGCTCTTCTGGCTGAGCGGCTTAAGTTTTCAGATGCCACCAGATATGCTGCTTTCATCGGCAAGCTGCTAGGCGTGTTCATGGCAGTCTTCGGCATTCTGTACGATTTCTGGCTAGTGATAATAGGAGTGTTCATCTACATTGGCGCAACTGAGGAGGCCGAGTCAACAATAGTCTCAACAACTCTGGCTCGAGTCAGAGTCAGGGATGTCATGTTACCGCAGGTGGCCATCGCTTCCCCGGAAACCACATTGGCGGACGCGTTGGAAACGATGTTCAAGGCGCGATCCCACGACGTCCTCGTTGAAAAGGACGGCATGCTGCAGGGGATCGTGACTTGGAGTGAGATAATGAAGGTCAACCCGGAGCGGCGGACCTCAATGCAGGTGCAGCAGCTGCCTGTCAAGCAGGTTTCAACGTTCTCGGACGGCTCGATACTGGAGGCTTACAAGACTATGACGCGCGAGAAGGTTGATGTTGTGCCTGTGGTGGAGCGGGAAGCTCCTGCGAAAGTGGTGGGTGTGGTGACGAGCCAGAGCATTGCCTACGCCTACGAGAAAGCCAAGAGCCTCCGCTGAAAACGTTTAATACCCTTCCCTCTCGTAGTAGTCACGAGATGGACCATGGAAAGCGTGGCTGACGTAAACGTCGCCAATTGGGACCAGGAAGTTGCGAAATCCACGATTTTGACTGTTGTTTACTTCTGGCATGACCAGTGTCCATGGTGTTTTCGGTTTACGCCTATAATCAACGAGGTTTCTGATGAGTTCCGTGGCAGGGTGAAGTTCGTCAGGCTAAACATGCTTGCAGATCCAGCGAATCAGGAGATAGCCAGCAACTATGGCGTCATGAGCACGCCGACTTTGATGTTCTTCTGCAGTGGCAGGCCCACGGGGCAGACGGTGGGGATGATGTCTAAGGAGGATTTGGAGAGGGCCTTGAACGATATGCTTGGCAGATACCGGACGTGTCTCGTTCAGAGCACCCAACTCAGGCCATCCTACGTGGTGTAAGCCTTATCAGCAAAGGCCACTTCTACTTGCCCTGATTGGAGACTGTCCGCTTGAGCGAAAGCGTAGTCAAAGAGGTTTTGGCGAAGTATCGAGTCGTGGCCGTCGTAGGCTTGTCACGGGACCCAACGAAACCCAGCTACGAAGTGGCCCAATACCTTAAGGCGCACGGCTTCCGCATCGTTCCAATAAACCCTTCCGCAGGCGACGTGCTGGACGAAAAAGCCTACAAGAGCCTGCTAGACGTGCCTGCCGATTTGCGGAAGACAATAGAAATCGTTGACATATTCAGACCTTCAGGCGATGCCCTGCCAATAGTTGAGCAGGCAATTCAGCTGAAGAAAGCGAATGGAAAGCCGAACGCTGTTTGGATGCAGCTCGGCATAGTCAACGAACAGGCTGCAGAAAAGGCCAGAAAGGCAGGTCTTGCAGTGGTTATGGATCGGTGTATGATGCGGGAGCACAAGCGCCTATTAAGCACTACCGCCTGATCAAGGGAGTTGCATAGAGAAAGGCTTCGGCGGTCTTGCTATGCGAAGCCGCCAACTATGAGCGAGGCCACAGCGGCAATAGCCACAATCACGACTGTTTCAAGCAGCGTTATCTTCCAATGCACCTTGGTTCTCTTTGAGCGGTAGCGAACGAGGAACACGCCGACGACCGTCGCGACTATGGCGAGGGACAGTATTGTGTCGAATGGTTTCGGCATGAGCAGATATGCTGCTATGGGTATGATGCCTGCGATGAAGGTAGTTGTGCCGCAGATAATTGCCGCATGGACGTTGGCTCTGCTTATCTCCTTGTGCAGAACTGTAAACAGGTACTTGACCAGCCTTAGCGATTTGTCTCGTTCCACTTTGTCTGGTATGTCGCTGAGGCTGTAGTTCATCAGGTTTTGCAGTGTTATCATGTCTGCCAAGTCTTCGGTTATGCCCCCTAGCAGGAAACTTGAGAAGTTGGTTATAGCCACGGCAGCAAGCGACAGAAACGCTGCGAAGGCTGCTGATCTGAATGTGAGGCCTGCGATTGCGGCTGAGAGAACTACCACGAGGCCCGTTATCGAGCCATCTACTAGACCCGCAACCACCTCAAGGATCGGCTCCTTCTTCAATAGCAGACTCTGCCAGTCTCTGCTCAATTTGGCACCCTGATCGGTCAGTTGAACCATGCTCTCGTGCGTCTGTATCAGACCCTCAGCCGTCATTTCTGTAATGGTCTTATTGAAGTCGCTAACATCTACGCATACGTGGCCTGTGCACACTCTGTCGATGCGGCTCTTGAGCATTGACTCGTGCTGGGCATGTCCTTTGCTGAGATTCAAAAGCACGATGACCCTGATAATGTCGGGCAGTCCCTGTATCTCAAACGACAAACTGGTTTTTCACCGAATGTACACTTGAATAGTCAGGACTCGCGCTAATAGCCTTTATGCAGAAAGGCGATGGCGCATACAGGTGTCATCACTTGCCGAGCCTCACTATCCACTCAACCAGCTTCTCAAGCAGAGACCTTATCCTTTTCCGCGTTTTGTCATCGGTGACTCTGCCGTTTTCGTCTATCTTCTCGCTTGCCGAGGCCACGATCACCTCTGGCCTGTTAAGCGGATGCATGTTCAATGCCACAAGCGTTTGACGAAGATGATACTGTGCGCGTGCGCCCCCAAGCATGCCGTCCGAGGCGCTCATTAACGCAACTGGCTTGTTTTCGAACACGTTGTCATCATACGGCCTTGAAGCCCAATCAATCGCATTCTTCAAGACACCCGGAATCGAGTAGTTGTACTCAGGCGTCGCGATCAGCAATGCATCTGCCATATTGATTCTCTTTTTGAATTCCTTCACTCTTTCCGGCGGTGTTTCCTCCAAGTCTTGGTTGAAGGGCGGGATGTCTTTGAGGTCGAAGATCTCAAGCCTTGCACCTTCAGGCAGCAACTCCAAGGCCGCTCTCAGCAGTGCCTTGTTGTAGGAACCCTCTCGGAGGCTGCCTGCGAAACCAAAAATATTAACCTTCTTGCCCATGTGTGACGTATTCTTTTCCGGTGGTTTAAATCGGTTCCTGTTTGCCTCGCGCCAAGCCAAATGTGAAGGCTGAAGGGCAGAGCTCGTTCAAAACGCATACTTCGCATTTGGGTTTCTTCGCATCGCAGACGTACCTGCCTAGGAAGATTAGAAGATCAGTTATTCTTGCCCACGTGTCTTTGGGTACGACTTTCATCAGGTCCTGTTCGATCTTGTCAGGGTCTTCGTTTTCAGTGAGCCCGAGCCTTCTGGAGACACGGCGCACATGCGTGTCTACGGCGATTCCTTCAACCACGCCGTGGGCGTTCTGAAGCACGATGTTGGCGGTCTTGCGGGCTACGCCTGACAGTTCCAGCAGTTCCTCCATAGTTTTCGGCACTTGCGAGTGATATTTCTCGACTAGGAGCTTGCAGCATTGTTTGATGTTTTTGGCCTTATTGTGGTAGAAGCCTGTGGAGCGTATGTCCTGTTCGAGCTCCTTCAGGTTCGCGTCGGCGTAGTCTTTGGCGTTTCGGTATTTCTTGAACAGGGGCTTGGTGACGATGTTTACTCTTTCGTCAGTGCATTGAGCTGACAGTATGGTGGCTACTAGCAGTTCGAGAGGGTTGGAGTAGTTCAGGGCGATTTTTGCGTCTGGAAATTGCTTTTCGAGAAGTGTGATTATCTTTTGCATTTTGGCCTTGGCGCCTGCAGTTGCCTCGGAAGGCTTCTGAGTTTTCTTAGGCACCATGTTTTTCTCTAAGTCGTTTTTCGCCTAAAAGGTTTGCAGAAAGCTTTTACCCTTCACATCGTGAAGTAGGGTTTGAGGTGATGCTGTTGGAGGCTAAGCTTCTGGTTGATGGTGAAGAGATTGACTTGAACGAGTTTGTGACGAGGATTTTGAGCGGCACCGTGGCTGGGGCTGTGACTTCGCTGCGCGGGGTAAAGAAGGACTGGAAGACTATCGAAGTCAAAGTGACAAGATAGGCCAACGCTAGCCGCTGGCGTAGGTACCCAACGTTATTTCGGCGAACATTTCGCGTTTGGCCTTGCATATGGGGCATATGTAGGGCGGATCTTCGCGGAAAACCACGTAGCCGCATTGCTTGCAGTACCATAACTTCTTCTTGACCTGCGAGGGCCCCCGCTGGATGGCTACTGCTGTTTCTGACGGCTTCTCAGATACTAATGCCTGTGCGGTTTTGCTGTAGGCTCTCTCCTGTTTTTCCTTTGGCCTGCGTTCAGGTATGGGTTGCAACGGCGTCTTGCCCTCTATCACGTCTTTTCTGATGTAGAGTGCGCAGTAGCAGGTTCCGTATTCGGCGACGTCTGGGTCGCGGTAGTCGCATGGGCAGATTATGTCTCGGTCTAGTTCGAGTTTGCCTGTGGCCACTCGGCAGGGGCAGGCTGGGTAGCCGTAGCGTTCCTCGTTCTTCTTCAAGCCCTCCAGCAAATCGTTCAGAAAGCCGGCGTCAGGGTTCAGAAAGTAGCCATAAGTTTTGGCGTCGCTTTCTGCCCTCTGCCTGACCTTATCCAGCGTGATCAAATCTCCAAAGCCTCTTTGATCAAGTCCTTGCGAAAACCAGTTATCACGGTCTTGCCGTCAACAATGACTGTCGGAAAGCTGGGAGACGCGCCTCTTTTCTCGATGTCTTTTCTAATCTTCTCATGATCCTCATCATTTGCCAAGTCAACATCCACGTACTCGAACTCGATGTCGTTGTCTTTGAAGAACTGCTTTGTCATTTTGCACCATGCGCAGGTGCTGAGCACATATATGAGGACTCTATGTTTCTTGTTTTTACCTGCAACTTTGACTATGTCCATTCTTTCACGAACCAGTTCTTAACTCACGTTTCTTTGAGGCGTGATATAACAGTTTAGTCTTCCCGATATCGCAAATTCCCTTTCCACGGAACTAGCCAGCGCGGGCAACAGAGGATCATGGTCCCTTCTGAGCTTCATTCATCTTCTCAAATGGGAAGTGCATTATTCAGAGAAGATTATACTAGATTCAGACATCTATAGAATTATGTTATGGCTTGTAGGAGTCTAGTATACACTCTGTCGCGTGCGCTCATTTCCTTATTTCGAATAATTCAAACGCGGATTTACGCAACAAGCTTAGTGAGGCGTCTCTAGATTCATCCTCAGATGATATGTTTCTGATAGATTCCAACACGTCTTTCTTCAGTCTTAGTTTCAGTCTTTTTCCTTCTTTGATGAATACTGCGCAGATGTCTTTCCCTCTTCTGAGTTTTATGTTGCCTTTTCCCATCGTGCAGCTAGTCGTGAATTGAACTCCGTCAACGAAGCATGAGCTTGGAGGCGAGGGGTTGGCTATGACGGTGGCATTTGTTTTGAAACAGTCTTTTCCAAGCAGGGAATTGGCCAGCAGGCCGGCTTTTACACCCAGAACTAGAAAAGGACCCAGATGGCCATGAAACTCTGCGACCTGCTTGATCAATTCATCTGAAACTGGAATGTCTGTAGGTTCGGGCTTCATTTTCCTCCTCCTTATCTATTCAAGTTGCTCTTCAAATCCTCTTGTCTTATTTATGCCTTTTCAAAAGCATGTCAAATGAAGACGCTGATGGCGCGCACTTGCGCCAACGTTGGCTTCAGGCAATCAATATCAAGTGCTTCGAGAAAAGCAGCATGAAGCTAGCTCCTCTGTTCGAGGCAAGCGATTCTTGGATTTCATGTTTGGCGTTTGTTGAAGCTATGTGAGCCTTCCAAGAGAGCAATCGGTAGGCATTATTGAAAGAGGTTGTTCGGTAACAGTCTGGTCTTCTCTCCGTTAGGTTTCGCGGAGATTGTAGAAGGCTTTTTGGACGACTTCTGTCATGGCTGGGTGGATGTGCATTGTTCGTGCGATAGGCATGAACGTCTTGTCTTCGGTGTTCATGGCGTTGACGATTTCCTGAATCAGTATCGACGCCTGGGGGCCTATTATGTGGCCTCCGAGCAACCTGTACGTGTCGTGTTCCACGATGACTTTGACGAAGCCCGCTGGCTCGCCCATGGCGGCGCCCAGCGCGGTGTCCTTGTAGTGCGATATGCCTACGAGTATCTTTTTGCCTTGCTGTTTGGCTTCTGCCTCCTTCAGGCCTACGGAGGCGATTTGCGGGTGCGTGAACACGGCGTGCGGCGCGGCTGAATAATCCACCTTTGCCTTGTGGTCGTGGCTACTGTTGTGCCACGCGATCTCAGCCTCATAGTTCGCAACGTGCTTAAACATCTGCTTGCCTATGGCGTCACCCAACGCCCAGATGCTCTTCTTGCCTGTTTCCAGATACTCGTTGACCTTGATGTAACCTCGCTCGTCAAGCTCCACGCCTGTCTTCTCAGGCTTCAGCAAATCAGAGTTAGGAACACGGCCCGCAGCCACCAGCAAAGCCTCAGCCGAAAACTCGCGCAACTGACTCGTCTCGCGGTTCTTGGCCACGATGGTTTTGAGGCTGCCTTTCTCTCTTGCCTCGACTGCCTCGTGGTTCGTGAAAATCTCCATCCTCTTTGACATTTCCTGCTTGAGCAGTTCGGAGATTTCAGGCTCCTCCTCAGGCAGCAGCCTCGGGCCCCGCTGGAGGATGGTGACCTTGGTGCCTATGCTTGAGAAGAAATGCCCGTACTCGGCTGCGATGTAGCCTCCGCCGATGATGAGCATGCTCTTGGGCTGCGTTTCCAGTTTGAGGACGGTGTCGCTTGTGAGGTAGCCTACGTCTCTGAGGCCTTTAACAGACGGCACGTCAGGCCTAGCGCCAGACACGATGAATATGCGTTCGCCACGTATGGTGCGATCGCCTACCTGCATCGTGTAGTCTGAGACGAACTCGCCGACTTCCTTGAACCAAGTTATGTTCGAGTCAGTCTCCACGGCGCTAGCCTGATGCGTACTGTCCTCAGAAACGAACTGCTGCATACGCTGCATGACCTTCTGAAAATCAACCGACGCGACGCTTACGTCCACGCCTATGCTCTTGGCCTCGTCGGCGATGGCCATCACGTCTGCGGGGTAGATCAACATCTTCGACGGGATACAGCCACGGTTCAGGCATGTGCCACCCATCGGGCCAGACTCAACCACCGCAGTCTTCAAGCCGCTGGCAGCCGCAACAGCCACAATGTTCATCCCCGAACCAGAACCAACCACGAGAACATCGAACCTATCCATAGCATCAACTCTGGTTGACTACTGGTAACTGAGGCAAGAACGCAAATAACCTTTTTCAAGGCTGGGCTAGGAGGCTTTGGCTTCGTCTTTTTCTTCTGCGTGTCTCATGTCTGTGAAGAGCCATGATAGGAGCAGTACTATGGTTCCTGTGGCGGCGCATGCCAAGAACAGGTTTGTGGTTCCGGTGTAGCCTACTATGGTGCCTGCGAGGATCATGCCGAACGGTGAGGCGGCGGAGGCGAATGACATGAGCACGGAGTTGACTCGGCCCTGCATCTCCGCAGGCACGACCACTTGGATTATGGTTCGCAACGTTATGTTGGCAGGCGCTATGGTCACGTCCAGTATGAACGCGCCTATGGCCATGAACCAGAATAGGCCCGTTGGCGTTACGGCGAGAAGCGCGTATCCGAGGTAAGCGATCGCAATGCAGGCCACGGTGGCAAGCATCTTCCTCTTGAACTCCTTGACCAGTATCATCAGTATGCCGCCGACGAACACTCCCGCCTGCGAGGCAGCCATCACCAACGCCAACTCGTTAACGCCGCCAAAATGATCAAACTTCACGAAGTAAGACAACAACGTAGAGATGGGCACGAACAGAAAATTCAGCAGGGTCGCCATAAAAATCAGCGGCACCAAACCGCGCTTGTGCCTAATGAAGTCTAGGCCTTCCACCAGATCCCTTCTGAAAGACGGCTTCTCGTGCATCTGTCTTACTGAAGGGATTTTTATCAGCAGCAAGGGCACGAGGGCCACGAGAAAGGTGGCGGGGTCGATCCACAGAGCCTGCTCAATCCTCATGAGAGCCAGCAAGACTGCCCCAACAATAGGCCCTGTCAAGTTCATCACGCCGGTGAGAAGGTAGTTCAAGCCGTTCATGCGGCTTAGCTTGTCACGCGGAACCATGATGGGCACGATGGCCTCGGCTGCAGGTACATGAAAGGCCTGACACACACTTCTCAGCGCAAGCATCACGAAAACGTACCATATGGAAGCCGCGCCCAGTGAGAACAGCGCGATCAGCACCACCGTGGTCAGCGCCTGCAGAAAATCCACCACCGCAATCAACACCTTCCGGCTCAGCCGATCCACCAGCACACCAGCGAAAGGTGCCAACATGATCATAGGCGCAAACCCTGTCAGCATCGCACCCGACAAATACAACGCACTCCCCGTCTCCACCGTAATCCACCAGATGATCACAAACTGCACCACGGAAGAGCCCAGCATCGAAGCCTGTTGCCCGCCAAGGAAAGCCAGATAGCTCCTGAATGAGGACTTGTCAGCCTGCGGCTCCATGCGCAACCATCCTTCCCTTAGCAGAAAACCACACTGCCTTTTATCGTTTCGCCACAGGCACAAAGCCAAAATCCAAGCTGCAAACGGCCTCATTCTCATGGCTTATGCCCTGTACATCAACCTATTCCACCTTCTCTGAGGAGCTACCCTACCTGTAGAAGACCTAGAAGAAGAGTCTCCGACTTCTGCCATAGACAACCTCAAACAAGAAGGAAGCAAGGTTAAACCTACGCGAGGAAAAACGGAAGACTTCATGCTTGGAAAAAAGGAAAATGGAGGCTATTCTAGTATTTCTTCGAGTCGTTTGTTTATGGCGTTCCAGTTGACGATGTTCCAGAAGGCTTCGACGAATTTGGCTCGGTCGTTCTTGTAGTCCAAGTAGTATGCGTGTTCAAACACGTCTAGCACCATGAGGATTCTGAACATCGGGTACACGTTGGCGTTGTGCTTCTCAACTTGCATTAGTATGGGTCTGTTTGTTTGTCTGCACCATGTGAGTGCTGCCCAGCCTGAGCCTTCCACGCTTGTGGCTGCTTGGCTGAACTCTTTCTTGAAGCGGTCGAAGCTGCCGAACTCCTTCTCCAGTGCCTCGCCGAGCTTACCGGTTGGCTTGCCCCCTCCGCCTTTGCCTGCAGGCGCGAGGCTGCCCCAGAACAGCGAATGCAAAACGTGGCCGCCTATGTTGAACGATAGCTCCTTTAGCGTCGCCTTAACTTCCCAGTCAGTGTTCTCCTTGTGCGCCTTGTCCAGTTTCTGCAGGATCGCGTTTGCGCCGTTCACGTATGCCTGATGATGCTTCTGGTAGTGGATGGTTAGTTGTTGTTCGCTCATGTGCGGTTCAAGGTCCTTGAATCCGAACGCCAGTTGTGGCAAAACGTAAAACTTGCCTTGCTCCATGCATCAATCACCTCCTCCTAAATGGTTCTCCAACATTCATATGCTTTGCTGCATGTTACTTCATGCTCTCGATGATGCGGCTGATGTCCACTCCTTCAGCAGGCACCTTCACCAGTGAGACATCCTTCACCTGTGGAAGACTGTCGCGGAACGTGAGCCTGTCGTCCTTGTAGAAGATGCCTATCGGTATGCGGTCGCCCCACTCGAGGCTCTTCGCGAGAGCCTTCTGCCTGTCAGAAGCATCGTGGCCTGCCTCTTCAAGCTTGTACACTCTCTGGCGGAACCAGTCGTACGTGTTCAGGTAGTTGAAGGTCACGCAGGGTTGGAAAACGTCGATGTAGTTGAAGCCCTTGTGTCGGGCTGCTTGTACGATAAGGCTCTGCACGTGCTTCGGGTCGCCGGCGAAGCCTCTTGCCACAAACGAGCCGTTGCTGACAAGCGCGTGGGCGATGGGATTCATAGGCGGAACCACGGAGCCGAAGGGCGTGGACTTGGATTTGAATCCGGCTTGGCTGGTGGCCGTGGTCTGCCCAGTCGTCAGGCCCAACGTCATATTGTCATGCACAATCAGCGTCACGTCAATATTCCTCCTGACAGCGTGGCAGAAGTGATCCCACCCCTCGTCATAGCAGTCAGCGTCGCCCGAGAAGCCGAACACCTTCAAGTCGGGATTAGCCAGCTTGATGCCCGTGGCCACCGGCAAAACACGCCCGTGAATGCCGTGAAACGTGTTCACATTCAAGTAGTCAGTTATCTTGCCGTGGCAGCCTATGCCGCTCACCAACACGACCTGCTCTCTTTCTAAGCCTAGCTCAACCAAAGCGCCTTTGAAGGCTGAGAGGATGCCGAAGTTGCCGCACCCAGGGCACCAAGTGACCTTAGCCGACGTGTCAAGATTCTTCAATGCCGCCATGTTAGAGGGCCTCCTTGATGCGGTTTGAAAGCTCTATGGGATTGAACGGTCTGCCGTCGTACTTGAGGATCTTGTGGTCTACGTTTCTGAGCGTGTAGTCGCGGATGAGGCTGGCAAGCTGCGAGGTGCTGTTGTGTTCGACGACGATGGTCTTCTTGGCTTTGCCGAATGCCTGTTCGACTTTGGCCTTCGGAAAAGGCTGCAGGTACAGAATCTGCAAGAAGTTCAGGACATTGCCTTCAGCGTTGAGAAGCCTCATGGCCTCTCTTATCGGGCCCTTCGTCGAGCCCCATGAAACCACAGTCGCCCTAGCCTCTTCAGGGCCATAGAATTTGACCGTCTCAATGCTTCGCTCTCCCATCTCTTGCTTGATGGCGTGGAGTTTTCTCATTCGCTTGTCCATCATGGTCGTGGTCACGATGGGGTTCTCGCTTGTGATGCCTTTCTCGTTGTGCTCATCTGAGTTGGCGTGTATGATGGCGTTTTTGGTTGATGGGATGGCCCGTGGCGACACGCCTGTTTCGGTGACTTCGTATCTGTCGTATTCGCCTTCGCCCTCGTATTGCTCTTCAATCAGCAGGCCACGCTCAACCTTCACGCGATCCGTGTCAAAAGGCTCCACCGAAGCCTCGCTCTCAAGGACATACTTGTCTGTCAGCAGAATGACTGGGAGCTGGTATTTCTCTGCCCAGTTGAAGGCCCTCGCTGTCTCGTAGAAGCATTCTTCGATGTCGCCGGGCGCGATGACTATTCTTGGGAATTCGCCTTGTGAAGCGTGGATCACGAAGCGCAGGTCTTCTTGAGCCGTATAAGTGGGGAGTCCAGTGCTGGGGCCGGGTCTCTGGCCGACCATGACGACGACAGGCGTTTCCGTCATTCCTGCCATGCCTAGGCCTTCGCTCATAAGGCAGAAGCCTCCGCCCGACGTTGAGGTCATGGCGCGTGCGCCTGCGAAGGCTGCGCCTGCAATCATGTTGATGGCCGCTATTTCGCCTTCGGGCTGCATGGCGATCATGTTGAAGTCTCGCTCGTTCTGGGTCATGAAATGCAGAAGGCCAGTCGTGGGCGTCATGGGGTAGCTTGCGAAGAACTTGCAGCTGGCCTTCAACGCGCCGAGGCCGACGGCCTCGTTTCCGCTCAGAAAAATCCTATGCCTGCCACTAGCCTCTGTCTTTCTCAACGTAAACTTGAAACCGCCCTCAAACCGTTGCTTGACGTAGTCGTAGCCTACGTGGGCGGCTTTCACGTTGATTTCGGCCACCTCTGGTTTGAAGGTGTCTTTCAGGATCTCCTCCAACAAATCGAAGTCATAGTTGGTGACTGCTATTGCCGCGCCTAGGGCTACTGTGTTGCGCATGATGAGGCTGTGAGGCTGCTTCAACTCCTCAACCACGATCTTTCTTAACGGAATCGGAAAGAGCCTAAGATCGGCCCTCCCCAGCTTCTCTGGAGTTAGCTCCGCGTCGTCTGCGTCGTATATGACGCCACCGCTGTTGACTAGGTTGTCTTTGTGAAGCATGATGCTTTCGGCGTTCAGGGCGACGAGCAGGTTGATGTCGTCGCTGTGTGAGTAGACCTCTTGTTCTGAGGCGCGCACGATGTAGAAGTTGTGGCCCCCGCGGATGAGCGATTGGTAGTCGTTTGTGCCGAAAACGTGTAGTCCGCCTCGCATGCAGGCTTTGGCAAACAGAAAGCCTGAACGCGCAACTCCTGCGCCTGCCTCGCCACCAATCAGAAAAGAAAAATCATCTACCTTCATGTGAATACGCCAAGCAAACATTGGAGTTCCAGTTATAAAAAACGTTCCCATAGAACCGATTGCAGTGGGGTAGCTTCACAGTAGTCAAGCTGAAATTGAATTCTTGCCCAGCCAGCGGGAAAATGGGAAATATTAATATCGAAAGGCTCTTTACATATTGGGATGGTGAGTTGGTTTTGCCGATTGATCCTGATTTTGAGAAGAAGCGGACTGTGATTGAGAAACATAATGGGCATGACGTGTGGGGTCCGGTTGAGCCTCCGAAGAAGCTGGGCATACATGGCACGAAGGTGGCGGTTGACTGGGATGCCTGCACAGGCGACGGCGTATGCCTCGAAGTCTGTCCAGTAAGCGTTTTCGACTGGGCAGACGCCAAAGGTCACCCGACATCTGAGAAGAAATCAGACCCAGCCAGAGAAGGCGACTGCATTCAATGCCTTGCATGCGAAACGCAGTGCCCGACACAGGCCATAAAGATCAAGACCTAGCCAGAACGCAACCCATGCAACGTCTGTTTCAGTCAAAACCATGGGCAACTCTTTTATTCCTCTTTTTTCGACATTTAACTCAGAGGCGACTTTATGGAGACTAAACCTGACAGGACTCTGGACTGTATAGGTCTGTACTGTCCCGAACCCGTCTTCAAGACAAGAATGGAGCTGGACGAACTGAAGGTCGGCGAAACATTGGAGGTCTTTGCGGATGACCCTGCAGCCGAGTCAGACATACGAAGCCTCGTGAAGAATTTGGAACAGGCACTCGTGAGCGTCGAAAAGAAGGGAGACGCGGTTCGAATAGTCATCAAGAAAGTCAAATAAAATGTTAAGGAGATGATCTGAATGAGTGCGAAAAAGAAGATTCTGTATGTTCAGACGAGTGGGGTTGATCAACCTGAACGTGCTTACGCGCCGTTCATTCTGGCCACGACGGCGGCGATGATGAACGTAGATGCCACAGTCTACTTTCTAATCAAAGGCATCACACTGGTCAAGAGGGGCGAAGCAGAGAAGATCAAGATAGGCAGCTTCCCCTCGCTCAAGGAGGTCATGACCCAAGCGGTTAAGGCTGGCGTGAAGCTGATGGTGTGCGAGCAAAGCTGCGGCCTTCTGGGCATTCCGCGCGGCGAATTCACCGAAGGCGCCAACATCGTAGGCGCAGCCACACTCAACGATCTAGTCCTGAACGCAGACGCAGTGCTGTGCTTCTAGGCGATTGCGGTTGACGGAGAAAAGACGCATCTACATGGACCATGCTGCTGGCAGACCTGTTGACCCGCGCGTAGTAGAGGCCATGCTGCCCTACATGCAGAAAGCCTACGGCAACCCATCGTCTCTGCACACCTACGGGCAAGAAGCCAGAAAGGCACTGGAAGAGGCAAGAGCCAAAATAGCCGGTCTGACAAACGCCGAAAAGAAAGAAACAATACTGTTCACGTCCGGAGCCACGGAAAGCAACAACCTAGCCATCAAGGGCACAGTGAATCGCTACAAAGACCGCGGAAACCGCATTTTGACATCCAGTGTTGAGCACATGTCGGTGGTCAACTCGTGCAAGTATCTGACCACGAAAGGCTTCGAGGTCGTCTTCTTGCCCGTGGACCAGTACGGCTTCGTGAATCTTGAGGCCCTCGAAAAGGAGCTGACTGACAAGACGGTTCTTGTGACCATCGTGTATGCGAACGGCGAAATAGGCACGATTGAGCCTATCAAGGAGATAGGCAGGATAGTGCACGGCAAGAATGCCTTTCTGCACGTGGACGCTACGGCTACCTGCGGTCAGATCCCGATAGACGTGAAAGACAAGGGCATAGACCTGCTTACCATTTCGTCGAACGACATGTACGGTCCGAGGGGCGTGGGCGCATTGTATGTTAAGGAGGGCATCAGGATTGAGCCGCAACTGCACGGAGGAGGCCAAGAACGCGGCCTGCGTTCAGGGACCGAAAACGTGGCTGGAATAGTCGGCTTCGCCAAAGCCGCGGAAATCGCCAAGAGCGAAATGAAGGCAGAAGGCGAGAGGCTCACCAAGCTTAGAGACCACTTCATCGAAGGCCTTACGAAGCCTATTCCATATGCTTTCGTGAACGGCCACCCGACCAATCGGTTGCCTGACAACGTGTCCGTGCGTTACAGCTTCATTGAAGGCGAGTCGATGTTGTTGAGCTTGGATTTGGAGGGTGTTTCGGTTTCTTCGGGTTCGGCGTGTGCGGCGAAGACGTTGGAGCCTTCGCACGTGCTCTTGGCTTTAGGGCTGAAGCATGAGGATGCGCACGGTTCGTTGATGTTTACGTTGGGCAGGCAGAACACGGTTGAGGACGTGGACTACGTGATAGGCCTGATGCCTGGAATCGTGAAAAGGTTAAGAGCAATGTCACCCCTAACACCAAAAGAGCTGAACAGCTAATGTACACCCAGAAAGTGATGGAGCACTTCAAGAACCCGCACAACATGGGCGAGATTCCCGATGCTGACGGCGTGGGCACGGTAGGCAACCCCGTGTGCGGAGACCTCATGACCATCTACATCAAAGTCAAAGACAACCGCCTCGCAGACATCAAGTTCAAAACCTACGGCTGCGGCTCAGCCATAGCCACAAGCAGCATGATCACCGACCTGGCTATGGGCAAAACGCTTGAAGAAGCCATGAAGATCACGCGCGGCAACGTGGCCGACGCGCTCGAAGGCCTTCCGCCTGTCAAAATGCACTGCTCCAACCTCGCCGCTGATGCACTCCACGCTGCGATAGAAGACTACTGCAAGAAGCAGAAGGCCAAAGAGGAGGCGAAACAATGAAACCTGAATTCATCAAATGCGAAAACTGCAAAGCTGAAATCCCCACCGAAACCTGCCAACTAGCAGCCTACAAAACCACCATCGACGGCAAAGAATACCTCTTCTGCTGCATCAAATGCGCAGAACGCTATAAGCAAAAGAAAGGCAAGGCTTGTAGTTGAAAGTGGAACAGTCGTCGGCAGGCTCAATATGCGGTAGGTTGCAGAACAGCTACGAGTCTAGATCAGGGCAGATGCTGGCTTCGAATACCGTGCATGGACAACTCGTCTCTTTTCTCTGTCTGAATTGTAGCAAACCTAGGAAGAAAGGATTATTGGCAAGACGGCGATCTAATGTCTAGGAGCGAGATGAGGGAAATGGGAGTGTTAGTTTCATCTTCCCCCGAGACGATTAGATGGTTATACATCGTTAAATCCAACATCAAGAAGAAAATCCCTTCTCTGGAATATCATGAATCGAAATACTGGGCTTCCTTCAAGAGACCCAACACGAGAAACATTGCCTATCTAGATCCTTCCAAGAGCCGAATTAGACTATTCACCAGATTGCCTTTATCCTTCGGCCATGGATTAGAGCCATCCCCAGCGTCAATGGAATGGAAGAGGATGTATCCTACAGTATTCAAGATGGCATCCGAAAACGCCATAGAAGAAGCGACTTTTCTGATTATTGAATCATATCATTTCGACCTAGGGCAAGAACCAAGCAACCGTGGAAACTAGAATCGTGAGACGCACTAGCAAAATTCCCACTTGGTTCATAGTCTAGGTCAGAATGAGGAATTGCTGCGGAAAACAAACGCATGCCTGTCGTCGAAGAAAGAAAGCGCTCCTTTTCTATTGTTGTTGTTGGCATTTTGGGCATATGTAGGTGGCTGTGGTTCCTGTTTTGATTTTCTCTATTGCTGTTCCGCATGTGGGGCATGGTTTGCCTGTTTTGTAGCCTACGAGGAACATGTCGCCTGTGAACCCTCCTTTGCGTCCGTAGAAGTCCTTCTCATATGCTAGGCCACTCAGCTTAATGCTCCTGTTCAGCACCTCCCGAACCGCGCGGTACAGGCCTTCCATTTCCTTTTCAGTCAGTGTTGAGATTTTTCGGTTCGGATGCAGCCTCGCCATGAACAACGGGTCCTGCACGTACACGTTTCCGATGCCTGCCAAATTCTTCTGATCCAGCAAAAACGCCTTCACGTTTGTCCTTTTCCTCTTGGTCAGCAGCTCCTTGAAATACTCCAGCGTGACCGCTTCGTCTGTCACCGACTTGCCGAGGCCAGCAGTCATCTTGTGTTTGGGCAGGTCTTTCTCAGCCACGAGGTGGATGTAGCCGAACCACCAGAAACGCGCCGTGAAGCCTGAGCCATCAGAAAAGGTAAGTCTGAAATGATAGTTGTCAGGAAGCTTATCAGCAGGCCTGAAATAGATCAATTCTGCACCCATGCCTAGGTTGACTAGCAGGAAATGCTTTGGCTCTAGCTCGATGAATAGCCATTTGCCTTGGGCGAGGACTCGCTTAACCGTCTTGCCTTTGACTGTCTTGGTGAACGTCGGCACGGGTACGTTCAGACTCTTCGGCTGCCTCGCCTCGACCTCAAAAACACGTTTTCCAGCAAGCTCCTTGTTCATCTGCTTGGCAATCACGGTTATCTCAGGCAGTTCAGGCATACTCTCACAGCGCAATAGTGAGCAGTACACTCATATGTAAGTTTTAGCATCTCAGACCGCGCTTTGATGGTCTTCGATAGGCTTTAATACCATTCGCAAGATATGATTCTCCATACATGTGAGGATTGTTATGGATAGGTGGGAGTGTACGGTTTGCGGTTACGTTTATGATCCTGAGGTAGGCGATCCGGACAACGGCGTGAAGCCTGGCACGCCTTTCGAGAAGCTGCCTGACGACTGGGTATGCCCCGTGTGTGGAGCCACCAAAGACCAGTTCGTCAAGAAAGCCTAACTTTTCTTGCTTGCTCGAAAGTTTAATACCCTCGCCCACAGCAAATTGAATATAGATAGCCATGACCATCACCAAGATCAAGAAACGCGACGGACGCATTGTTGATTTCGAGGCAGACAGGATCAAGGACGCCGTGCACAAAGCCTTCATAGCCATCGAGCTTGGCAACGGAAAAAAAGCCGAAGCTACGACGCGCGAGGTCGTCAGATTTCTGGAAGAACGGTTCGAGGGCAGAATCCCCTCGGTTGAGGATGCTCAGGACGTCGTCATCGAAGTTCTGAAGAAGAACGGCTACGAGAAGGTGGCCGACGAGTACGAGGCTTACAGGAAGAAGAAGCAGCTCATACGAAAATTGCGGCAGAACCTAGGCATCGGCGAGCCGAAACTCACCGTGAACGCCCTCGAAGTCCTCAGCCGAAGATACCTCCTCAAAGACATGAACGAAAACGTCATCGAAACACCCGCACAGCTGTTCACGCGGATCGCGAAGGCCATCGCCAAAGCTGACGAGCAATTCGGCGAAGATCCAAGCGAAAGTGAGAAGACGTTCTATGAGATGATGGCGCGGCTTGAGTTCATGCCTAACTCGCCGACGCTTTTCAACGCAGGCACCAAGCTCGGCCAGCTCTCAGCCTGCTTCGTCCTGCCAGTGGAAGACTCGCTGGAAAGCATATTCACCGCTGTAAAGAATCTGGCGATAATCGAGAAGACTGGCGGAGGTGTGGGCTTCGACTTTTCGCATCTGCGGCCGAAGGGCGACATCGTCAGCTCCACCAAAGGCGTCGCCTCAGGCCCAGTCAGCTTCATGCGCGTCTTCGACACCGCCACCGAAATCATCAAAGCAGGCGGAAAACGCCGCGGCGCCATGATGGCCATCCTCAGATGCGACCACCCCGACATAACCGAATTCATAACCAGCAAACAAACACTCGGCTTCCTCACCAACTTCAACATATCCGTCGCCATAACCGACGAGTTCACACAGGCACTTGAAAAAGACACGGAATATTGGCTCATCAACCCGCGGAACAAGGAGAAGACCGAGAAACTGAAGGCCCGCGAAGTCTGGGAACTAATAGCCAGATCAGCCTGGGCGAGCGGAGACCCAGGCATAGTCTTCATAGACGAAATCAACAGACACAATCCCACACGAAATGTGGGCAGAATGGAGTCCACCAACCCCTGCGGCGAACAACCGCTACTTCCCTACGAATCGTGCAATCTTGGTTCCATCAACCTGTCAAGGATGGTTGAGGCTGGAAAGATCGACTGGGACAAACTGAGGACAACGGTACGTAACGCTGTCCTTTTCTTAGATAATGTGGTGAGTGCGAATCGCTATCCGTTGAAGGAGACGGAGGAGATCACGCTGGCCAACCGGAAGATTGGTTTGGGTGTGATGGGTTTTGCGGACATGCTCATAAAGCTCAGGATTCCGTATGACTCGGAAGAGGCCTTGGAACTTGCTGAGAAAGTGATGCAGTTCATTCAGGAAGAGTCTCACAAGAAGTGTGTCGAGATTGCTGAGAAGCGCGGGTCTTTTCCGAACTTCGAGAAGAGCATTTGGAAGTGCAAGTACCGGGCTTTCAGGAACGCCACGGTGACCACGATAGCGCCCACGGGCA